>PEAG01000022.1 GCA_002753505.1 Magnetococcales bacterium HCHbin5
GGACACCCTGCGAGGCACACCGAGCTAACCATTGGAAACATTGTTGTTTTTAGACACAAAAAAGCCGCCCATGAAGGCGGCGAATTTGCAGAGAATAATTTTAAAACTTAAATTGGTGGAGCGTTCGATACCGCTTTCGAACTATTCTCTGATTTTTTAGTGTGGTTAATTAGAGAAAAGGTTCGGGTCTCGGACGGTTGACGAACGAGACCTAAAAACGCACAACATACTGTATAACATGGTCTTTTGATCTCATTCCCCAGTGCTGCTCAGTGTGGTCTGTACCCAGTCTGGCACGGGACCGAATCGACACCGGTGGAGGAGGGGGCGCACACCCCATCACGTTCGCCAACATGAAGACACAAACACCTGATCGAGTGGCAAAAAGACCGCACCGAAAATTCCCATCACGAGGGGTCCGAAAACACACTCTCAATCGAGGTGGCATCCAGTATCCGGAGACCCCATTCTTCCAACACCGTCGGTTCAGCTTTGGCGATTTTCTCACTGGCCCACGCGGGCAGGTCGCCAAATCGGCGTTGCAACTGACGGGTCAACATCGTGGCCTCTCCCTCTTGTCGGCCCTTTTGCTCACCTGCGTACAACCATTCAGGTTTCCCTTTGGCGATAATATCCTGCGCAAATTGTGACATCATTTCGGCTTCCTCCTGCGGGTTGACGCGGCGCACGACCTGCCGCACATGTTCTTCATCCAGGTTCGGGAATGTCGTCAACAGATACAGCAGTACTGTCAGTAAAATTTCTGGGGCATCCACCAGAGCGGCAGCGATCTCCTCCAAAGCATCCATCTGCGTCTGCGGGTCGCGAGTCCCGTATTTCAACGCCATCAGGCCGGCCCGCAAACGAGCATGCCGTGAGAGTTGTTCATTTGGGGTCAGTCCCAAATCCACTACCGGGAATCGGAAATTCAACAGCCACGGGCGCAGGGCTTCATCCGCATCTACCAGGAACATAAATTCGTTGGGAATCCGCCATTCCTGCTGCCCATGGTAAAGGAGCAGTGGCAACACGGCTGGCAGCTTTCGCCATTGCGCATCCTCACGAGTTACCTGCTCCATGCAGGCGTACATGCCCCGGTGGAACTGCCAACCCACCCGTTCGTCTTCATAGCTCTTGTGTTCCAGTAAAGCGTAAAGCAACAGGGGTTTGCCGCTGATCGTCGCGGTCTGGAACAAGCGATCCGAGTAATAGGGCCGCAACCGTTCCTCGACAAAAGAGCCTTCAACCAGTTGAGGCGGCTCGGGAACAAGAAGTCGCGACACCTCCGGCGGCAGACTCTCCCGCAGAAAGGCACCCGCCGTCTCCGGGTGAGACATCAGTGCCTTGAACAAGCGGTCATGGGGTTGGGCGATCTCGTCGTTCATGCGGCAAGCATATCAGGTTCGCTTGCACAAGTCATCACTCTGATCACAAAGTAACCCGTACCACCACCTCTCCCAGCAGGCGGACATGCTCTCGCAGGGAGTGCTCAACTGCCCTTGCAATGGAATCTGCCACATGAACCGGCAGGTTGGGATCAACGGCAATGGCGACATCGCTGTAGACTTTGTGACCAACCCACCGTGCCCGCACCGTGCGTACCGCCCGCACCCCGGCAACATGACTGGGGGCGTGGGCAATCTCGTCCAAGATTTCCGGTTCAATACCGTCGATCAGGCGATGCCAGACCGCCTTGGCGGCATCCTTGACGATAAACAGAATGGCTATGGTGATACCAATGCCGACGATAGGGTCCACCAAGGGATAACCATCCCATCCCCGTCAAAACACCGGTATATCGTACCACTTTTGGATCATAAGGAAACAGACCGACCGCCAATATGAACGTCAGTGGATACAGGGCGATGCGTTGATACCAGCACAGGATGCAGACCGGAACCCCCATGACTTCACTAAAAAAGAGGCTGCCGAGGGTAGCACTGGCAACCACAATCCAGGCAACGAAGATCAGCATCCACCCTGGAGGAGTGTCCTTGGAAGAGGTTGGATCGTTCATACATCACCCTTTGAATCTCAGCAAACGTCGCCCGTTGAAGATCACCAGCAGGCTGGCACCCATGTCGGCCAGACCGGCCTGAATAGTGACCGGTGCCACGGCTTTGTCCTGGGGGCTGGGGCACTCCTGTGGTAAGTGGTTTACCAATCCGGGCGATGGTATGTACTATCAAACACCCTGTAGCAACTACGGAGTCAAGATTTTTTTCAGGAGGGAATCATGCGCATTGGCGAATTGGCCAAACGAGTGGGTTGTGACGTGGAAACCGCACGTTACTATGAGCGAGAGGGGTTGCTTGCGGAACCGGAGCGGGACAGTTCCGGTTACCGGAGTTATGGGGCATCCCACCTGGAGACCTTGCAGTTTATCCGACACGGTCGCTCCCTGGGGATGAAACTGGTCGAGATCCGGCAGTTGTTGGACTTTCGCCATCACCCGGACGGAGATTGTTCGGGAGTGAACGCTCTGCTTGATGTGCAGATCGTCCGGGTGGAGGAGCAGATTGCAGCCATGGGTACGCTCAAGGAGCAACTGATTGCCCTGCGCGGAGAGTGCGAACAACGACAGACCAACCGGGGATGTGGCATCATGCGTTCCCTCAGCCAGGCGACCCAGGGCGGGAAATGTTCCTGTCACAGGATGGAATCACGGTGATGGGTCACGCCACCCACGGCAACGTAACACGGACGATAAACCCGCCTTCTTCCGGTCGATGGAACACGACTTGCCCACCATGGTCGCGGATAACGGCGCGTGCCACGCTCAACCCCAGACCCGCACCCGGTCGACTTCTGGCCGCATCCAGACGATAGAACGGCTTGAACACGTTTTCCCATTCGCTTTCCGGGATGCCCTCTCCTGGATCATATACATCAATCACCACGCACCCGTCACCCATATTCAGATCGACCCGTGCCATTTCCCCATGTCGCACCGCATTGATAATGAGGTTGGTCAGAGCGCGCTTCATGGCCAGAGGACGGCAGTTATAGGGCAGGCGGTCCCATTCGTTTCGGGTGATATCCATCCCCTGGTCTTGCAGATCGTCGCAGATAGTGGCCAACAGTCCGGCCAGGTTGACCCGTCGGCGTGCTTCGACGTCGTCAGCGGCATTCTTGGAAAAATCGAGGGTGGCGGATAACATGGCGTCCATTTCATCCACGCTGGCTGCCATCTTTTCCCGATCCTCTTCGGGGTGGATAAATTCCAACCGCAACCGCAACTGTGTCAGTGGGGTGCGCAGATCATGGGAAATAGCGGCGATCATACGGGTGCGCTCTTCGACAAATTCCCGGATGCTACAGTTCATGGCGTTGAACGCCCGCGCCACTTTCCGGGTCTCCATGGCCCCCTCTTCAGGCAGGGGAGTGGCGTAAATATCCCGGCCAAAGGTCTCTGCCGCCCGAACGATCTGCTCCAGGGGGGAGGTCATGCGGCGTACCGCCAGCCACGAAAAAAGCAACACCGCGCCACCCATGAGGGAAACCGAAAGTGTGGCATGACGAAACAGAGGGACGTGATTGACGGTCGGTTGGGTGGTAAACACCACCCGATGTCCGTCGGGCATGACGACGACCATGCGCATCTCCTGATCCATCGCCGTGCCGTGCATCCAGCGGATGATCCCGGTTTCGATCATAAACCACAACCGGTGCCACTCCCCGCCGTCATGGTCCCAATGGGGTGCCGTGCTGTTCACTGCCAGCACCCGAACCTGCGAACGGTTGATCAAGGCTTCCAAATGGCGACGTGCCTTTTCGTCCCCGCTTACGGTGGGGGCCAAGCTGTTTTCTTCTCCGTGATGAAAATGGACATCGGGCATGGCGTCGTTCAAGGCAGCGATCATCACCTCATGATATTCTCTGGGTGTGTCTACCAGCATACGGGAGATGGAGGCCACCTTTTCCAGGAGACGGCTTTCGTCGGTCAACACGACCGTTTCCAGTTTTTCACTGGTGAAGACCAGGATACTCAAGACGTGAAACAGCATCAACCCAGCCAGAAGGATGGCCATGGTTTGTCCAGCGAGACTTTTGAAAAGGTGTGTCATCGTGCCCTCGTCACGTTGGGCGTGAACAGGTAACCGCTGCCCCAAACCGTCTTGATCAGTTCTGGGGCACGGGGATCGATCTCAATCTTGCGACGCAGGCGCATTACCTGGGTATCGATGCTGCGGTCGAAGATTTGGGTCGTCGCTCCCCAGGCCAGATCCAGCAACCGTTCCCGATCCAGTGTTCGTTGCGGATTCTGGACAAAGGCCATGAGCAGATCGAACTCTCCCGCACTCAAGGGCTCGATGGTCCCCTTGGTATCCACCAGTTCCCGACGGTCGACGTAAAGTTTCCAACCAGCAAAGGAGAAAACTGTCTCCTTGCCGGTCACACTCCCCTGGGTTCGGCGCAGGACCGCCCGGATGCGTGCCAGGAGTTCGCCAGGATCGAAAGGTTTGGTCAGATAATCGTCAGCCCCTGCGTCCAGTCCGGTGATCCGGTCACCATGTTCTCCCAGAGCAGTGAGCATGATCACCGGCAGCGACAATGTCTGACGCAATCGGCGGCACAGCGTAATACCGCCTTCGCCAGGCAGCATCAGATCCAACACGAGCAGGTCAATCTCTTTCTCTGCCAGAACAATGAACAGTTGACGGCCATCGCCCAGGGTAGTGACCGTCATTCCTTGCTCGCGCAGATATCGCGCCAGCAGTTCACGAATTTCCCGATTATCGTCCACCACCAGAATGTGCAGAGGTTTGTTCATGACGATCAGCCTCCTTGGAGGAAAGATCCCCCGATTAAATTTTTAAGATCTATTTCTTTGCCATACTTTTGTGACAATTCCATGGTACACAGGAGGATCGGTACAGCCTCCAGCTAAAGGAATGTCCAACCCATGCGCTTTGCATCGACACTCATAGTATGGTTTTTGTTGGTCCTGGCAAGTCCCGGCGTTGCCCATGCCCATGGTGGAGAGGATCATGGTGATGCTGCGGTGCCACGCGATCACACCTTGCCGGTTGCTCCTGGACACGGCGCAGCGGGCGATCTGTTTGAAGCCGTCGTCACTCCCTTGCCGGACAGGAAAGGGGTGTCGATCCACCTGTCCGACCTGGAAAACAATGCACCGGTGAAAAATGCAACCATCGAGGCGGAAATGGCTGGATCATCGCCGTGGCGGGGTACGGCATCGCCCACCCGCGCAACAGGGATTTATGAACTGCCACTTCCCCGACCGGATGGAGCCTTTGACCTGACCCTCACCGTGACCACCGGGGAGAAAAACGACCTGATTCTGATCTCCGTGCCTGCACCCGCCACTATGGCGACGGCGGTGGAAAAACCGTCCATCAGACTCCCTGTCCAGATAGAACACGTCCTCTTTGTGGCGGGCATCGTCCTCTCTGGCGTTCTTGGCTACCTCCTGGGACACACCGGGGGCAGGAAAAGCCTGCTGCCCGTGTTGCTGATCGGAGTCATGCTCTCCCTGGGGGTCGAGCAGGCGTTCGCCCATGGTGGCGAGGATCATGGCGGCGCGCAACCAACCGAGGGGCAACGCTCTGCCAGTGGCGAGACCTCTTTGCCCAAGGCTACCCAGTTTCTTCTGGGTATTCGTACCCTGCCGGTTGGACCACAGGTGGCGGCTACCACGGTGCGATTGGTGGGCAAGGTGATCCCTGATCCGTCTGCCTATGCCCGGGTGCAGCCCTCCATGACTGCCCGCATCAGCCACGACCCCAATTTTCCTGTGCCGGTTAGCGGACAGCAGGTCAAACGGGGACAGCCCCTGGCTGCCCTGGACCCCAATCTTTCTGCCAACGAAAAGTTGGGACGGCAAACCGCCTTGCTACGCGCCCAGAATAGCGACTCAACCTTGGGTAGGGAGCTGCTCCTCGCCCCCATTGACGGTGTGGTCACTGACGTGCATATCGTGCCAGGGGAAGTGGTGACCGAGCAGACCATGTTGGCAGAGATTATCCAGCCGGAACGTCTGTGGGTGGAAGCCGTACTTTTCGATCTCCCTCTCGCCGAGCGGATCACTGGAGCCATGGCCGAAACCCGTCTGCTACCAGGAAAACGCTTTCGTCTGAAGCTGATGGGGACAAGTCCCAAACTGAGTGCGGAGGATCATGGGCTGCACCTCCTGTTCGCGGTGGAGAAAACCCTGGGCGCGTTGCGCCTGGGAATTCCCCTGGATGTGTACGCCGAACTGGAAACCGTGTCCATGCCTCTCGCCATTCCCCGCGAGGCCCTGCTGGAAAAAGGGGGACAGCCCGTCGTTTGGATCAAAACCGCACCGGAACAGTTTACGACCAGGGCGGTGATGACCGGACGCCAGGCGGGCACCTGGACAGAAATTCTCTCCGGCCTACAGGCGGGCGACAAGGTGGTGGTTCAGGGTCAACGTCAACTGGCCTCCATTCGGTGACCGGCCATGTTTGATCGCATTATCTGGTTTTCCTTGAAACAGCGGCTGTTTGTCGTCATTGTCTCCCTGCTTCTGCTGATTTATGGGGGGTGGCTGGTAAGTCGATTGCCGGTGGATGTCTTTCCCGACCTCAATCGTCCCACGGTCACCCTCATGACCGAAGCTCCCGGCTTGGCTCCCGAAGAGGTGGAATCCCTGGTGACCGTGCGCCTGGAGAGTGCCATGAACGGCATTCCTGGGGTAAACCGGGTGCGCAGCAGCTCCGGCGTGGGGCTGTCCGTCGTCTATGTAGAGTTTGAATGGGGAGGCGACATTTACCGCAACCGCCAGATGGTGGCG
Source organism: Magnetococcales bacterium HCHbin5 (assembly GCA_002753505.1). Lineage (GTDB taxonomy): Bacteria > Pseudomonadota > Magnetococcia > Magnetococcales > Magnetaquicoccaceae > Magnetaquicoccus. The sequence goes on from PEAG01000022.1 coordinate 6,779, forward strand.
GAAAAACTGGTGACCGTCGCCGAGAGCATGCCCCGCAACATTGTGCCATCCATGGGACCGGTAAGTTCCATCATGGGGGAAATCATGCTGGTCGGCCTGTCACGCCAGGATGCCACGGTTTCTCCCATGGCTTTGCGCACCCTGGCGGATTGGACGTTGCGTCCGCAATTGATGGGCATTCCCGGTGTCGCCCAGGTCATTCCCATTGGTGGTGAGGTCAAGCAATATCAGGTGCTGATTTCGCCTACCCAATTGCAGGCGGCAGGCGTTGGCTTTGAGGAGATCGAAAAGGCCCTGGAGGGGTTTGCCAAGAACACCACCGGCGGTTTTCTCGATCAACGTGGTCAGGAATTTTTAATCCGCAACATGGGGCAGACTACCAATCTGGACGATCTGAAACGGACCGTGGTAGCCAACCGCAAGGAGGCTGTTGTCACCCTGGAGCAGGTGGCCGAGGTGCGGGTTGGTGCGGGCGTCAAGCGAGGCGATGCCAGCATTGATGGACAAGCCGCCGTGATCCTGGCCGTACAGAAACAACCGGGAGCCAATACCGTCTCTTTGACCCGCCGGATCGAACAGGTACTGGCCGAACTGCAACGCACCCTACCCGCCGGAGTAAAGGCCGACCGCATCCTCTTCAAACAGGCCGATTTTATTGAACGGGCCATCGCCAATGTGGAAGAGGCCTTGCGAGACGGCTCCCTCCTGGTCACGGTGCTGCTCTTCCTGTTCCTGATGAACCTCTCCACCACCTTTATCAGCCTTACCGCCATTCCTCTCTCTCTGGTAGTCACTGCCCTGGTTTTCCAATGGTTTGGGCTTTCCATCAACACCATGACCCTGGGAGGGTTGGCGGTGGCCATCGGTGAACTGGTGGACGATGCTGTGGTCGATGTGGAAAACATTTTACGCCGCCTGCGGGAAAACGCCGCACTGCCCCAACCGCGTTCTGTGCTCCAGGTGGTACGCGCTGCCTCCAACGAGGTGCGCAACTCCATCGTCTATGCCACCCTGGTGGTGGTACTGGTGTTTATTCCCCTGTTTGCCCTAAGCGGTATCGAAGGACGCCTGTTCACGCCCCTGGGGGTGGCCTATATTGTTTCCATCCTGGCCTCTTTGCTGGTCTCTCTGACCTTGACCCCGGTACTTTGCTGCTATCTGTTGCCTCGCACCAAGGTTATGGCACACGGGGATTCCTGGTTGGTGCGTTCTCTCAAGGCGGGAGACCGCCGCCTCTTGTATTGGTCCTTCGATCATCCCCGTCCAGTGATCGGCATGGCTCTGCTGCTGGTGGTACTGGCCGGGGCTTCCATCCCCTGGTTGGGGCGCACCTTTCTGCCCGCCTTCAACGAAGGGACGGTGACCATCAGCCTGATCCTGCCGCCGGGCACCTCTTTGTCCGAATCCAACCGCATCGGCACATTGGCGGAACAACAGATCAGGAGCGTGCCAGAGGTGATCTCCACAGGCCGCCGTACCGGACGCGCCGAGTTGGACGAACACGCGGAAGGGGTCCATTTTTCCGAAATTGACGTCGATCTCCAACCCTCGGAACGGAGACGAGAAGCGATTTTGGGAGATCTGCGCCGTCTGCTCACCGTCATTCCTGGCGCAGCGATCAATGTGGGCCAGCCTATCTCCCACCGTTTGGATCATCTGTTGTCCGGCGTGCGGGCGGAGATTGCCATCAAGATTTTCGGAGAGGATCTGGATACCTTGCGCGCCAAGGCCGAGGAGGTCCGCTCACGCATTACCTCCGTGCCCGGTCTGGCCGATCTCCAGATCGAGAAGCAGGTACTCATTCCTCAGGTGCGCATCCGCCTGGATCGGGGGGAGGCCCTCAAGTATGGACTCTCCCTCAATCAATTGTCCGAGACCTTGCAAGCCGCCCTTCAGGGCAAGGTGGTCTCCCAGATCCTGGACGGACAGCGCACCTTTGATGTGGTGGTGCGCCTGGCCGAAGAGTGGCGTACCGAGAGCGGCGATTTCGGGGAGATCCTCATCGACACCCCCAGGGGCAAGATCCCATTGAAACTGGTCGCCCAGGTCGAAGAGACCAGCGGTCCTAACCTGATCAACCGAGACAATATGCGGCGGCGCATCGTGGTGCTGGCCAACACCCAGGGCCGCGATGTGGGCGCAGTCGTGACCGATCTCCAGCAACGACTCTCTGCCATGGTACTGCCAGTCGGATACCACCTCTCTTACGAAGGGCAATTTCGCAGCCAACAGGAGGCCACCCGGTTGATCTCTCTGCTGGCGATCTTCTCGCTGGCCGGCATCTTTCTGGTACTCTACAGCCATTTTCGCTCTGTCGTGCTGGCCCTGGTGATCATGGCCAACATTCCCATGGCCCTGGTGGGCAGTGTGGCCGCCTTGTGGCTGGCCGGACAATCCCTGTCTGTGGCCAGTCTGGTGGGATTTATCACCTTGACCGGCATCGCAGCCCGCAATGGCATTCTCAAAATCTCCCACTACCTCCATCTCGTCGCCCAGGAAGGGGAACCGTTCGGGCGGGAGATGATTGTGCGCGGCTCTCTGGAACGGCTTACTCCGGTGCTGATGACTGCCCTGGTGGCAGCCCTGGCTCTCATCCCGCTGATGTTGGATGCGGATGCGGCAGGCAAGGAGATCCTGCACCCAGTGGCGGTGGTCATTTTTGGTGGACTGATCTCTTCCACCCTGCTGGATACCCTGGTTACCCCCGTAGTGGTCCTGCTGGTTGGACAACAAGCCATGACAAAGAGCCTCCATGCCCATGGGGAGGAGGATGCTTAAGGTATGAGCACGACATTTTTACTCTGCACAATAAAAATCACGATGGGGCAGTTTTTGTCATACTTTTGTGACAATTTGCCCTCATACTGCCCCGAGGACAACCCTCGACAAAAAGGTACTGGACAATGCGCGTCGCACGATGGAATATCTGCACCGGTTTGATGGTTTTTGTTATCGGCCTGGGAAATGGCTGGACACATGGCGAGCCTACCCCCGCTCACGGCGGGAAAATGGCAGAGAGCCACGGGCAAGTTCTGGAATTGGCCATCCGGAAGAAAACGGTGGATCTCTATCTCACCGATCACGAGGGCCACCCGGCGTCTGCAGATGGAGCAACGGGTAAGGTGGTCTTTCTGATGCACGGGAAAAAGCTGGAAACCGCGTTGAAACCTGCTGGTGATAATCGCCTGAGCGGGGAGGCTCTGGCAGAGGTTTCCGGTTTCGAGAGCGCAGTGATCACCGTGGAAAGGGGCGGCAACTCCCTGTCTGCCCGGATATCGGCACACCATTGATCGTGAGAAGGGGTAGGTCTGTGAACAAGTCATCCCATGGAAAGACGGGCAGGAGGGCGATTGGCGGCCTGCTGTTGGCACTGGCTATTCTGGGCCAGGTTCATGCCGGAGAGTCACATCATGCGACCCACTCGGAAGAAGGGGCCATTGGAGCCTCGGTGGAAGAGTTGCTGGCGGTGGTGCGGACCATGAACCCCGAGTTGGCGGCTATGGCCCTGGAGGCCGAGGCCGCCGCCGCCCGTGTGGAAGGATCCGATGCACTGCCTGATCCCAAACTCCAGGTCACTTTTGAAGATATCGCCAAAAATTCCAGTGGATTGCCGAGTCGAGTATCCACGGCCAAGTTTGTCGTGCAACAGGAGTTTCCCTTATGGGGAAAACGGGGGCTGAAGCGTCAGGTGGCCGAGGCGGATCATCACAAGGCCCAGGGAGAACTGGCGGCATTGACAGCGGAATTGCTTGGCAAGGTCAAGACGGTCTATGCCGAGTACCATCAGGTCCATCTTGCCATGGAGCAGAATGAGGAGTTGATCGGCATTCTGCGCACCCTGGTGCGGGTGGCCCAGGCCCGTTATGCCCAGGGGGCAGCATGGCAAAACGAGGTCACCGCTGCCGAGCTGGAACGGGGCGGTTTGACGGCGGAACGGGTACGGTTGGGTAATGAACGCAAAAAGCTCAAGGCTCGGCTCAACGCCCTGCTGAACCGTGCGCCAGACGCTCCCATCGTGGAACAGCCCCGTCTGCGAACCATTCCCGCTGCCTCCACCCTCGATTTCGGACAACTCATGGCCCGCCTGGTGGATGCCAATCCCCAATTGGCCAAGGGCCGGGCCAGTCTGACCGCCGCTCAGGGCAATCGGGAATTGGCATCGCGGGAGTGGTTTCCCGACGTGGGTGTGGGTGTTGGGGTGGTCAAACGCCAGGATGAAGCGGACAGCTTTGAGGCCATGGTGGAAATGAGCATTCCGCTCCAGTGGGAGGCGCGTCGTGCCCGTGAAAACGAAACGGTCGCCATGGAACGGGCATCGCAGTCCCGCCTGGAAGCAGAACGAACGCGCCTCACTGCCGAGTTGCAAGAGGCGTTGTTGGCCCTGGAATCGGCACGGGGCGTGGAGCAGATAACCAAAGACAGCCTGTTGCCCCAGGCGCGCATGGCCTTGCAATCGGCACTCAGGAACTACGAAAACGGTGGTGGCGAGTCCCTTCAGGTGCTGGACGCGGTGCAACGGTTGAAAAAGTACCGCGTCGAACAGATCAAAGCTCAGTATGAGCAGCAGATGCGGTTGGCAGACATCGAACGGCTGATTGGAGGTGAATTGTGAAGGGAGTTGCCATGGGAAGAAAAAGGTTGACGGCGGCATTATTGCTCATTGGGCTGGCGGCTGTGCTTGCCCAACCGGGGTGTGCGCTGGCTGAAACAGCGGCCAAGTCGGGGGATCATGCCGGGCATGGCGCACCTGCTCCAGAGAAGGTGGGGGAACAGGTTGGACAAGGGGGGTCAACCTCTCCCACTGCCGGGAAAAGCGAACGCAAGATTGCGTACTACCGCAATCCCATGGGTCTGGCGGATACCTCACCCACGCCCAAGAAGGATGGCATGGGCATGGACTACATTCCGGTGTACGCGGACGAACTGGGCGATGGCACCACGGTGCGCATCAGTCTGGACAAGGTGCAAAAACTGGGGGTGCGCACCGAAGCCGTCACAACCCGTTCTCTGGCACGTTCCATTCGGGCCGTGGGCACGGTGCAGGTGGACGAACGACTGTTGCAGATCATCTCCATGAAGTACGAAGGATGGATCGAACGCCTCCATGCAGACAGCACGGGACAAAAGATACGACGCGGGCAACCCTTGATGGAGGTGTACAGCCCTGGTCTGGTGCTGGCACAGCAGGAATATCTGGCTGCCGCGAGTGCCACTTCCTCCCTGAAGGAGGCGGATCCAGAAAGCCTGGGCACGGCACGGCAGTTGGCCGAGGGTGCCCTGTTGCGCTTGCGCAACTGGGACATCTCTGCCGATCAGGTTGCCCAATTGCGCAAGAAAGGGGAGATCCGGCGCACCTTGACCGTGCAATCGCCCGTGGATGGTGTGGTATTGGAGAAGAGTGCCATCAAGGGCATGCGTTTCATGCCCGGCGAGGTGTTGTATCGCCTGGCGGATCTGTCCACCGTCTGGCTGATGGCCGATGTCTTCGAACAGGATGTGGGCATGGTCCGGGAGGGGCAGGAGGCGAGTGTGACCCTTAACGCCATTCCCGGCAAGAGTTTTAAGGGCAAAGTCTCTTTTATCTATCCGACTCTGGCGACAGAAACCCGCACCGTCAAGGTGCGCATCGAACTGCCCAACCCCAGCGGCGAACTGCGTCCCGCCCTCTATGCCACAGTGGAGTTGGCCACGCCCACCGGGGAAGCCCAGATTCTGACCGTTCCGGACTCGGCGGTGTTGAACAGTGGGAGCAGACAGGTGGTGTTGGTGGAACGCGGCGAAGGGCAGTATGAACCGCGTCCGGTCCAGATCGGTGCCCAGGGGGGAGGATATGTGCAAATCCGTGAGGGTCTTCGGGAAGGGGAAAAGGTGGTGGTGCGTGCCAATTTTCTCATCGATGCTGAGGCCAACCTGAAGGGTGCCTTGGGCCATTTTGCCCATTGATTTGCGTGTAACCAGGGAGAGAAGCGATGTCTATAGCAACAATCAATCTGTGGAGGTGGCGCGAACGGGTATCTCGCATGATCGTGTTCGGTGCGCTTGGATTGATCACCTCCGGTTGTCCCATGATGATGGTGCCCATGATGGGCGGAATGAGTGGCAGTCAACATCAGGAACAGAAAAAAGAGTCACCAGCCAATACGGTTGACGGTGCCACCGCACCACAATCCCACAATACGGGTGCGGGACATTGAGATCTGCCGCACTGTTTGTGTCCGCACCGGGAACACCCTGTCTTGTGCCCGGATATTCAATCCTGCAAATTTTGGAGATACGACGTGAAAAAAACCTTAACGATTGGCGCAGTTGCTCTTTTACTTGCCCTTTCCATCTCGCCCTTGATGGCTGGGGAGGTCAATGAGCATCAGGGTCATCAACCCGCCAAGACGGAACATGATCATGGACAAGTGACTCCTGCAAAGGCCGAGGCTGGGAATCATGGCGATCAAATGGAAAAAAAGATGGCCAAGATGTCCATCAAAATGGAAAAGATGAAGCGGGAATTGGCAGATGCGGAAGAACGGATGATCGCTCTGAAGGGGATGTTGGAAAAGGCGCAAAAGACACCACCCGGTGCGGAACGCAACAAACTTCTGGCCGAACATGGTGCCGGACTGCGCACCCTCCTGGCTGGATTTCGCGCCAGAACGGAGGAAATGATGGGCCAGATGGAGCAGATGATGGGCAAGGAGAAGAAGGATGGCATGATGGGTGGCATGGGGGGAATGGGTCATGCTGGCGACAAAAAAGAGCTTGGCAGTGGGTCGGGCATGATGGACCAAGAGATGATGGATGACATGGCCGGACATCATGAGGTGATGAAAAAACGGTTGGCACTGCTGACCGACTTGATGGGACAGATGGAGGCACATCTGGCCGCAATGTCCGCACCGCGGTGACATTGGGTGCGGTTTGGACGAAACAATTGACCTGTATTCTCAAACAAAAGGATCTGTGATATGAACACCAACTTGTTGAAATATGGCGTATTGCTGTTTGCCGTGACACTTCTGTCAACAGCCTGCGCTCCCCTGCATCCGAGCGGTGATCTGGTGGAAAAGGGGACCATCCGGGTCGAGGGTTCTGGAACGAAAGAGCTCAACGTGACGAACGTCCAGATCTATTCCGATACGGATGGGACTCATATCCATGGAAAATTCCGCAATCCTGGGCGGATCGATGGACATATTGAAATCACCTTGCAGGACAAGGGTGGCACGGTTCTCTACCAGGGCACCATGGTCTCCAGCCACCGACACACCACGGGTGCCGGAAAAAATGTCAGCTTTATTCACGAGGAGTCGTTCCACTTGATCGTCCAGGTGCCTGTGCCTGAACAGGGAACCTTGCGAGTGATCTTCCATCCCGGTCCTCCACACGACATGAAGTAGCTTGGATGATCGGACAATCCAGGCTGGATCAAGGGGTGGAGCTCCCTCAGGTTAATCCCCCGGCACTGCCGGGGGGCTCTTATCGTTTGGCTGCTTGACAAGGAAATCGTGCGATGATTGCTTGGCTCATCCGCTGGTCGTGCCGCAACCTGTTATTGGTGATGCTTGGCACATTTTTTATTGTGGGCAGCGGAATCTATGCGGTGCTTCGCATCCCCCTGGACGCCATTCCCGATCTTTCGGATGTCCAGGTCATTCTCTATACCGAGTTTCCCGGTCAGGCACCCCAGGTGGTGGAGGATCAGGTGACCTATCCCCTGACCACCGCCATGCTCTCCGTGCCCCGTTCCAAGCTGGTGCGGGGGTTTTCGTTCTTCGGGGCCTCCTTCGTCTACGTTATCTTCGAGGATGGTACTGATATTTACTGGGCACGCAGTCGGGTATTGGAATATCTCAATTTTGCCGCCAAACGGTTGCCCCCCGGTGTTACCCCCACGTTGGGGCCAGATGCCACTGGGGTCGGTTGGGTCTATCAGTATGCGGTTTTAGCCAAGGATAAAACCCTGGCCGAACTGCGCACCCTGCAGGATTGGTACCTGCGCTATCACCTGGCCAAGGCAGAGGGAGTGGCAGAGGTGGCCAGCGTCGGCGGTTACGTACAACAGTATCAAGTCGTGGTCGATCCCCAACAGTTGCAGGCCTACAATATTCCTCTCTCCCGGGTCAGCCAAGCCATTACCATGAGTAACCGCGACGTCGGTGGGCGGGTGGTGGAAATGGCTGAAACCGAGTATGTGGTGCGGGGAAAAGGCTATCTGCGCGGGGTGGCGGATATCGAAAACATTGTCCTCAAAGAGGAAAAAGGTATTCCTGTTCGCTTGCGGGACGTAGCGCGGGTGGAACTTGGCCCGGACGAACGGCGGGGATTGGCCGAATTGAACGGCGAAGGAGAGGTGGTCAGTGGCATCGTCATCCAACGCTTCGGCCAAAATGCCCTGGCCGTGATCCAGAATGCCAAGGCAAAACTGGCTGAAATTACCAGTAGTCTGGGTGAGGGTATCCAGATTGTGGCGGTTTACGACCGATCGGAACTGATCCTGCGGGCAGTGGAAACCCTGAAATACACCCTCGTCGAAGAGAGCCTGATCGTCGCAGTGGTCTGCATCGTCTTTCTGCTGCATGTACGCAGTGCCCTGGTGGCCATACTCATGCTGCCGGTGGGGGTGCTGATCGCCGTGCTGCTGATGCAGTCTCTGGGCATGACCTCCAACATCATGAGCCTGGGTGGTATCGCCATTGCTGTGGGTGCCATGGTGGATGCCGCCATTGTCATGATCGAAAATGCCCACAAGCACCTGGAACGTGCCCCTCCGGACAAACCACGCCATCAGGTGTTGATGGAGGCGGCGGTGGAGGTGGGGCCAGCCCTCTTTTTCAGCCTGCTGATTATTACCGTCTCTTTCCTGCCGGTCTTTACCCTGGAAGCCCAGGAGGGACGACTGTTCAAGCCTCTGGCCTTCACAAAAACCTTCTCGATGGCCGGGGCTGCCCTGCTCTCCATCACCCTGGTGCCGGTGCTGATGTTGTTGTTTGTGCGGGGCCGGATCCTGCCGGAACACAAAAACCCCATCAACCGGTTTCTGATCTGGATCTACCGCCCAGTCATCCGACTGGTACTGCGTTTCAAGATCTCTTTTATTCTGTTGGCTCTGGCGGTGCTGGCGGGCAGCGTCTTTCCGGCCTTGCGTCTCGGCAGCGAGTTCATGCCCAATCTCAACGAAGGCACGCTGCTCTACATGCCTACCACGTTACCCGGTCTTTCCATGACCAAGGCAGAGGAACTGCTCCAGACTCAGGACAAGCTGATCAAGAGTTTCCCGGAAGTGGCCTCCGTGTTTGGCAAGGCGGGACGCGCCGTGACCGCGACAGATCCCGCTCCGACGGAAATGTTCGAGACGGTCATCAACCTGAAACCAGAAGCCGAATGGCGTCCTGGTCTGACCCTGGATGGGCTGGTGGCTGAAATGGACGCTGCCCTCCAGATGCCAGGGGTGAGCAATGCCTGGACCATGCCTCTCAAGGCACGTATTGACATGCTTTCCACCGGCATCCGCACCCCCATCGGGATCAAGGTGTTCGGCAAAAATCTGGAAGAGTTGGAACCTCTGGCCCAGAAAATCGAAACCGTGGTCAAGGGCGTACCCGGCACCACCAGTGCCTATGCCGAGCGGGTGGGAGGTGGTTACTACCTGACCATCGATCCGGACCGGGATGCCATTGCCCGCTACGGGTTGACCATCGGTGACCTGCAGGAGGTGATTCTCACCGCTCTGGGTGGTGAAAGCGTTACCACCACCGTGGAGGGACGGGAGCGGTTCACGGTCAATGTGCGGTATCCCCGTGATTTCCGTTCTGACCCCGAGGCCATTGCCAAAAAGGTGTTGGTGCGGGTCGGCAATGGGGCACAAATCCCCCTGGGACAACTGGCCGCATTGCGTCTGGAAAAAGGTCCGGCGGCCATCCGTACCGAAAACGCCCTGCTGTCGGTTTATATCTTTGTGGACATACGCGACCGGGATATTGGCGGTTATGTGGCCGATGCCCGGAAAGCGGTGCAGGAACAGGTGATGATGCCGACCGGGACTTTTCTCCTGTGGAGCGGCCAGTTTGAATACATGGAACGAGCCAAGGAAAAGCTCAAGATTGTCATTCCGTTGACTCTTATGATCATCTTCTTGCTTTTATATCTGAATTTTGGCCGTCTTACCGAGACGTTGATTGTCATGCTCTCCCTGCCGTTCGCTTTGGTAGGCGGGGTTTGGCTGATGGACTGGTTGCATTTCAATTTGAGTGTAGCGGTGGCCGTGGGGTTTATCGCCCTGGCCGGAGTGGCAGCGGAGACGGGGGTGGTGATGCTGATCTACCTGGATCACGCCTTGAAAGAACGAGCTGCCCGGCGCGAGGTGGAAAGAGCCCCACTGACTCGTGACGATCTCTATGAGGCGATCATGGAGGGGGCCGTGGAACGGGTGCGGCCCAAAATGATGACTGTGGTGGCCATCATGGCGGGTTTGTTGCCCATCATGTGGAGTACTGGCACCGGTTCAGAAGTCATGCGCCGTATCGCTGCCCCCATGGTCGGCGGGATGATCTCTTCCACCCTGTTGACTTTGGTCATCATTCCGGCAATCTACTTCCAGATCAAAGAATTTTCTATTCGCAAGGATAATCTTGCAAAGACTGTTTCCATGCGGGAGGAACGCAAAGGAGTGAAATAAACAGATAGACCAATGACGAAGAATGATTGACATTCACAACAGCGTCGAGCTTTGCCGGAACACGCGCAACCCGGCGCACCATTATGAGAAGGATTGGGATACGATATGAATAGAACTCGAATGGCAGTTGGTGTGTTGGTATTGGCCTTGAGTGTCATAACATTGGGAACCTCATCGCCAGTATACAGTATGGGAAGTGCTGGTATGGGTGGTAGTGGCATGAGAAGTGGTGCTATGAGCGGCGGTATGAGTGGAAACGGCATGCGCACCAATAGCATGGGAATGGGCACCAATAATATGGGTGGAAACGGCATGAATACCGGTGGCATGAGTGGTGGTGCCATGAACGGCAGGAACACAGGTGGTACCATGAACGGTAATGCTATGAATGGAGGAAGAGGGACAAACACAGGTGGTGTTGGCAGGTAGTAGGGCACAGGCATGGTCGGAGAACTGTGATAACAGCGGGTATCCTCCCTATCGTGGTGCCTAGCGGTTCACGATAGAGTGGGATACTGGTTGTCCCCGTAAAATCCAAATTTCTGCTGTAACCCCGGCAAAATTGGGGAATCGCCCTGTGGATTTGAAAGACTCAATATGGGTTTCGGGAGGAAGAATGTAATGTATGACAAGCAAGAGTGCGTAGGGTGCAGCATATTCTCGAGGTTAAGTTATGTGCTGTCAACTGGATTTAATAACATGGTGTTGGGGGAATGAGATGGATGAATTGAGCTTGCTGGGGCATGGCGCGGCATTCAAGGCCAATCTTCTGGACTTACGGCAGAAACGCCAGGAGGTTATCACTTCCAACGTGGCCAATGCAGATACGCCGGGTTACAAGGCGCGTCGTTTTGAGTTTGAGGACGCATTGAAGGAGTCCATGCCACCTCGAGATGAGTTGGCTATGGCGCGTACTGCTCCTCAGCACCTGCCCATGGGCTATGCTGGACAGGTGACTGGAGAGGTTCAGGAGGTGGAGACATCGATTCCCAAGGGGGATGGCAATAGTGTCGATTTAGAGCAAGAAATGGCCCAACAAACGGCCAACCAGCTATTGTACAACTATGCGGCACAATCGTTGAGCGGGCACATTGGGATGATGCGCATGCTCATCAGTGGCAATGCGCAGTGATGACACTTTGGGACGCATCAAGGGAGTCGTGGTGGATCTTTTGTCGTTATCCCGTGTAACGGGCTGTATGTTAATAGCGCAATGTTTACGGATAGATACTTCCTTGTTCTTCCCGACTATCTGCATCGGTGGTCCTTCTCTGGATATGTCGGCAGGATTTGCCAAGCATGTTTGGCTCACTAAGTAATGGAGAAGGTGATGCATAACGGGAAGAACCTCGGGCAGGTTGCGATCAATGATAAGCAGAATCTCCATCAGGATGTGCTCAAGTCATCTTTGGAAACTATGCCATTCCCTTCGACTCCACGGGAGGGTTTGGGATTGAACTCCCTGCGTATAACCATTCTTGTGGGGGTGTTTGTCCTGCTAATGCTGGGAGTCTCCTGCTTTTTCCTCTGGGAATATGGCGTATTTAGAGAGCTTTTTCATGCTTCTGGACTGAACGAAGCATCCATAGAACTGGGACATATCGGTCCTATTTCCATCGTCATTTTGATGATGATCGCCGCGACAACTGGCCTATTCCCTGGAGCAGTGGTGGCTTTGACTGCTGGTGCGGTTTATGGACACACGTGGGGGACAGTTTTTGTCATTATCGGTGTCGAACTGGGTGCAGTTTTGGCTTTTACCATCTCTCGGTTGGCAGGTTACTCACTGGTTCAACAATGGCTTGGCAATACGGCCTCCCAATTTCGCTCTGGAACCGAGTTCACGTTGTTGGGTATGGTCGTACTCAGCCGTCCCCTGGCCTTCTTGTTTCCAGATGGAATCTCTTTCGCGGCTGGATTATCCAAACTGAGTACCGGACGTTTTGCTCTGGCTGCTTTGGTGGGCAATGTCCCAGTGGCTTTTTTGATAGGTCATTTTGGAGCAGAGTGGGGCATTGTACAGGATTTTGGCAAAGTTGTGATGGTTATCATATTGTTTGCGACTGGGATGCTGATTATAGATGTCCCGAAATTGCTAAAGACGCTGCGAGGAAAAAAAACAGCTGCCCCTGATTGAGAGGGTCTATACCGGAAATTTGGCCATCCAACCGATATCATTATTAACATGTTTTCCCTGTAATTTTCTTCGGTCTGTTGGGTTTTGATAATAGGATGTCTGCATTGTAATTTGAGTGTGGTGGGGTTTGTTGCCCTGGTACGAGGCGATCATAAAATGGGTGAATGGGTGCGGTCTGTGCAGGATAAAGATACGAAAGAAACGGTGGGAACCAGATAATGCAGGAGAGGTAGTATGAACTGGCGTAGCAAAGTAGGAATTTTCTGGATGGTAGGGCTGGGGTTGGTCCTGGTGTCGGTGGGGCTATTGTTTGCACCAAGTCTCCCGACTGTGACTACGAATCTGGTGGTTTATAAGGCAACATCCTGCGGGTGCTGCAGTGCGTGGGTAACGCATATGGAGAAGAATGGCTTTACCGTGAAGGTAGAGGAGGTGGCAGATGTGACGGCGATAAAACGCCAGCTTGGGGTTCCACCAAGCATGGATTCCTGCCATACCGGGGTGATTGGAAACTATTTAGTGGAGGGGCATGTCCCGGCTGAGGATGTACTCCGTTTGTTAGCAGAAAAACCGTCCGTAAAGGGTATTGCCGTACCGGGAATGCCAACAGGTTCTCCAGGTATGGAAGTTCCTGGACAAAAACCCGACACCTATCATGTGATCACATTCACTACAGAAGGGCAATCGTGGTTGTTTGCCAAACATTGATAAAATTAAGGAGAAACCGTGGTGAGCAGGAAAAAATGGAGCATGGCTAGTAGTATACTGTTGGTGGGATTGCTGTTGATGGTGACCACATCGGGAATCGCGGTTGAGCAGGACCAGATGGGACAACCCTCTTCCCATACAGACCGGAGTGGACACGGGAGCCAAACTGGCTCCGGTCAGGGTGCTGGTGACCAAAAGCAGCAGCAACATGATGTTGGAAGGAGCATGGGAAACAAGAGTAAGGACGGTATGACAAATGGAAAGGGGATGGGCAGTGGCATGGGTAGTGATCATATGATGGGTGGCAGCATGGGCAATGACCACATGATGGGTGGTGGCATGGGTAGTGGGCACTGAAAACAACGGAGAATGAGATGAAAAGCAAGAAGAGACTCAAAAAGGGTTCGACACGCAACAAGCGTAGTACCAAAATAAAAACCGTGAAGAACGCGAATGGCAAACAGAGCGTTTTGAAACGTCTCGCGACTTTGGAACAGGAGTTCGTTGCATTCAAGACGGCAATTGGCTCACAGTTGGAGAATGTCATCAACAAGACCACAACAACAAGCTGATCCAGATATTCAAGCAGCCACGCGCCCCATGGGTGGAAAACCGGTTGACGGCCAAGCCAGCGACGGTTCGACACCCGTCGTTTGATTGTGGTTACCATCCAACGAACAACCTTCTCCCTCCCAATCGGGGAGGGAGATTCTTTCTACCTGCGGGATCAAGGATTGGTAGTGGAGGCAAAAGCTGTACCCGACATTGACGAGTAACGAGGAGAGTCTTCATGACCGGTCTCGACAAACACTGGGCTGTAACCCGCAAAAAGGTAATGACAGCACTGTTATTTTCGGCACTGTTTCTTTCCCTGTCGTGCAGCGGGTTGGCGTTCCTGTTCGAAGTGTGGCGAACCGAGCGACAGTTCGAATCCTTGGCCATGAAAGCCGCCTCTGCCTTGACTGACCGCATGGACCGTGCCTGCCATGCCGATGGCTCTGGAGTTGACAACGCCATGTTGTCCAACTTCCTTGCAGAACGGTACGAGGCTCCTGGAGGACATTTTATGTCGGTACGGATTCTGGACCGGGATGGTCATGTCGTAGCCCAGGCGGAAGAACATCGCTTTCCCCATGTTCTGGATCACCGCCAACTGGAAACAGCAAGTCTCGTCTTGCCGTATCGTGAATTGGTGCGGGAATCGGGAACCTGGTTCGTGATAGTGGTCCAGGAATTGGCGATCGAGAATAGTGGATTTCGCGGATTGTTTCAGGGAGTGTACCATCTAGAACCAGAGACTACAAACCGCTTTATGGATGCGGTATTGGAAGTGGTGGGTTTCACCGTTCTGGCAGTTGTGCTGACCGCTGTTGGGCTTTATCCGGTCATTCTTCGTTTGCAACGGGATGTTGTACGACATGCCGATGACGTGATTCGCTCCCACGCTGAGATGCTGAAGTCCTTGGGTAACGCTATTGCCAAGCGAGATAGCGATACTTACACACATAATCATCGGGTCACGTACTATGCCGTCAGTCTGGCGGAAAGAGTGGGAGTGCCGCGTTCCGGCATCACGGCCCTGATTAAAGGAGCCTTTCTCCACGACCTGGGAAAAATTGCCATCAGTGATACGATTCTGCTGAAGCCGAGCAAGCTGACGGATGAGGAAATGATGATCATGCAAACCCATGTCCAACATGGTCTGGATATCGTTGCCCAGATACCTTGGCTGATTGACGCGGCAGAGACCATCGGTGGGCACCATGAACGATGGGATGGAACAGGATACCCTTCCGGTTTGGCATCGGAAAATATTCCACTGAATGCACGCATTTTTTCCCTCGCAGATGTTTTTGATGCCCTGACATCGCGTCGTCCCTACAAGGACCCCTTTCCCCTGGAGAAGGCCTTGTCCATCCTGCGCCAGGAAAGCGGCACCCACTTTGACCCACGTCTGACGGAAATATTTGTGCAACTGGCCCCGATACTCTTGGAACACGTACTGGATGATGAACAGGTCCGTCTGCGAACGGATACAATTACAAGGAGCTATTTTGAAAGTTGACGACTTATCTGCACCGAATCAGTAAAAATCGAAAGCTTTTCCAGACTCCAGACTGTCAAAAAAGGAACCGACACTGCGTCATCAGGAAAACGGCAGCGCGTTTGAACCATTTTCGCAAGTGGAAAGAGAGTCATCCGACGTCATGACGTTTTTGGTATCAACAGCCTACACGAGGAATACCGCCAATGAGTGAACATGGGGAAGGAATTTCACGCCGGGGATTGCTGAACCGCATCAGTCTGGGGGCTGCCACGGTGACAGTGGCCGCCGCAACTTCTGGCAATGCCCTGGCGGCGGTTGCCAAGGATTCCCAGGTTCACTATGCCATGGTACTCGACACCCGACGCTGCATTGGTTGCCATGCCTGTTCGGTAGCCTGCAAAACCGAATTCGCCGTACCGTTGGGTGCCACCCGGTCATGGGTAGAATATGTGGAAAAAGGGACATATCCCAATGTCAGCCGACATTTTCTGCCCAGACTGTGCAATCACTGCCGAAATCCGCAATGCGTCAATGTATGCCCGACAGGAGCCACCTTCAAGCGGTCCGAGGATGGCATCGTGGTGGTTGACAAGGAAATTTGCATCGGTTGCAAATACTGCATTCAGGCGTGCCCCTATGACGTGCGTTTCATCCATCCCGACACGGGAGCTGCGGACAAATGCGATTTCTGCCTGCATCGGGTCAGTCGGGGCGTGGCTCCCTCCTGTGTGAATACCTGCCAGGGCAAAGCGCGGATTTTCGGAGACATGAACGATCCCACCAGCGAAGTGGCACAAATGATCGCCACCAACCCGGTGACCGTGCTGCGTCAAGGCATGGGGACACGGCCCAGCGTCTTTTACATTGCCGCCGACCATAGCGACCCACGGGAAACCCGCATCCCCAACCAATATGTTCGGGTGGACACCCACCGCCGCATCCAAGAGAGGAGATAAACCGATGGAACTGCATTGGGGGCTTCCTGTCATCATCTATTTGTTTCTGGCCGGGCTTGGTGCCGGTGCCCTGACGGTCAGCGGTTCGGTCCTCTTGCGTGGAGGCGGCGGTTGGTTCGCAGGGCAACACTTCCGCATTGCCCGCTATGGCGCATTGCTCGCTCCTCTGCCCCTCATCGTCGGGACAGGCATGATCGTTTTTGAACTGGGGACGTTCCGGGCTGGTATCGAACAGTTCGATATTGCCAAACTGTTTCGTTGGATCAATCTGTTCAAAACCATCAATCTTTCTCCCATGAATATCGGTTCCTGGGTGCTGGGACTCTGCATTTTGTTCAGTCTGGCCTACGCCTGGACCTTCCTCACGCCGACGGCGTGTGCCAAGGACGACCAGTGTAAAGTGCGTCGCGTCATGGCCTGGATTGCTGTCCCTCTGGGGATCGCCGTGGCGATTTATACCGGCATCATGTTGGGTGCCATGCCATCCCGACCCTTTTGGAATTCCCAAATTCTGGCCATGCTCTTTTTATTCTCAGCCCTTTCCACCGGCGTGGCAGGCATCTTGTGCATGCATGCGATTTGCCACTGTGAGGAAAACCAGGAATTGCGTGCACAGGCGGGATACATCCTCTCAGTATCTGACGCTCTGCTGATCGGTCTGGAATTGCTGATTATTTTTCTGTTCATCATGTTCGCCCACCTGACCATCGGCGATCCGGCGCATGCCATCGCGGTCATTCTTCCCGGGGGTGTGCTGGTTTGGTGGTTTTGGATCGGGGTGGTCTTGTTTGGCATGCTTGTCCCAGGCTTGGTGGAATTGCGTTACACCCTGCCAAAACTCCTGCATCACAACCCCTACAGGGTGTTGCGGTCGGTGGAGATCGCCATTGGTGTACTGGTACTGGCGGGGGGATTCCTGCTGCGCTACGTGATCGTGGTGGCAGGACAAATTACCGGTCCCGTGGGCATGTAGGCACGAAAGGAGAAAACATCATGGATCGTCGTTCATTTCTCAAGCTTGGTGCCGCATCTTCCGCCTTTGCGGTCTCCGGCGGAATTCTGTTGAACCGAGCCAATGCCTTGCCCCTGCATGGGGGCAGGGATTTTTCCCCAAAAACAGGGTCGGAACGTAAAGCCGTTCCCAGTGCCTGCTGGCAGTGTGTCACCCGCTGCCCCAATATCAGTTATGTGGAAGATGGCAGGTTGGTCAAGATCGAAGGACAGCCCGACTCGATTCGCACTCACGGCGTTCTGTGTGCCAAGGGCCAGGGCGGCGTCAATCAATCTGGCGACCCGGACCGGATCCTCTATCCCATGAAGCGCGTGGGCAAGCGCGGAGAAGGGCGATGGAAACGTATTTCCTGGGACGAAGCCCTGGAAGAATTGTCCTCCCGCATGGAGAAATTGCGCGCTGCCGGGGAACCGGAAAAGGTGATGTTCCATTACGGACGTATGAAGGCCAGTTCCAGCAAACTGATCAGCACCTTTTTTGAAACCTATGGCACCAAGACCATCGGCAACCATACATCTATTTGCGAAGCGGCCAAGTTTACCGGACAGGAATTGACCTGGGGCGTCTCCTACGATAATTGGGATTTCGATCATGCCCGCTATGTGTTGAATTTCGGCAGCAACGTCATGGAAGCCCATACCAACCATGTGCCGACCGCCCACCGACTCATCGACCGACTGGCCAAGGGACAACTCCGTCTCGTGACCTTCGACGTCCGGCTTTCCAACACGGCGGCCAAATCCCATGAATGGCTGCCCATCCGGCCCGGAACGGACCGGGCAGCGGTGTTGGCTATGTGCCATGTCATCATGACGGAAGAACTGTTCCGGGGCGATGGCGAAACATTTCTCAAGTATTGCAAGGCCACCGAAGGCCATCAAGCCACCGTGGCGGATAAAGTGACCGCGCTCACGAACCATCTTGCCTCCTACACCCCCGAATGGGCAGAGAAAATCACCGGTGTACCCGCCGAGACCCTGCGCCGTTTGGCACGGGAAGTGGCCACGGTGAAACCTGCCTGCATCATTTCCTACCGAGGTGCTGTCGCTCACCACCATGGGGCCGATACCGAACGGGCCATCCAGATGCTGGCGGCCATCACTGGCAATGTAGACGCTCCCGGCACTCGCTGTGTCTCCGTCGGTGCCAAGTGGCAATATCCCAAGGGCCCGGCGGATAAACCCAAGGGCAAAGGACTCAAACTCGACGACGGCGTCAAGGGAGCGGCCGCAATGGCCACCCATCATGTGAGCCACCAGATTTTCAAGGTGATCAGAGAGGGAAGCGCAGGACGCCCCGCTGTCTATATCTGGTTTTGCCATCAACCGGTCTATGCCAATGGCGGCGTCCAGGAAAACATTGATGTACTCAAGGATGAGAGCCTGTTGCCTTTTACTGTCTGCGTGACCCCGTTTTATGACGAATCGGCAGCCCTGGCGGACATCATTCTGCCCGATACGCCCTATACGGAACGTTGGGGATGGGAGGATATGGTCTCGCCCAATCAGGTGCCTGAATTCTACATTCGTCAACCCGTCGTGCCGCCCATGGGCGAATGTCGGGATTTTGCCGATGTCTGTTGCGACTTGGCCGAACGGCTGAAGATGCCGTTGGGATTCAAGAGCAGGGAGGAATTTGTGCGTCTCTCCTGTGAAATGACCCCGGAGATCAAAGCCCAAGGTGGATTCGACTTCATGCGGTCCAAGGGGGTCTGGCATGATCCGCATGCCAAGCCGCGTTTTTACTCGTATCGCAAAACACTGGATCCCAAGGATTATCAACGCGACGGTGTCGTGAAAGATCCATTGACGGGGGTCTGGTGGGATTGGAAAAAGGCCCATGTGGAGAGCGAGGCCGAGGCACTCAAAATGGGGTATCGACGTACTCCAAAGGCCTATGCCAGTTATGTGGGCCAGGAGATCGATGGCGAGGTTTATGTCGGCTTCAGGCCGGATAAACTCAATAAATCCGGTTTGTTTGAACTGTACTCCGACTTGATGGTGGAAAAGGGATTCCCAGCGTTTCCTTCCTGGACCCCCATCCCGGAACATGCGGCCATGGGCAAAGAGCAACTCATTCTGACCACTTTCAAAGTGGCGGTGCATTCCCAGTCCCGCACCGGGAACTGCAAATATCAAGCAGAGATTTACCATGCCAATCCGGCCTGGCTCAATCCGACCACAGCCATGGAAAAAGGGCTTGTCGATGGCGACCGCATCGAGGTGAAATCCAAGCTCGGATATATGGAGACCAGGGTTCGGGTAACACCTGCCGTAGTTCCCGGCGTCATCGCGATCTCTCACCACTGCGGACACTGGGAGTATGGGCGTTACGCATCCTCCAAACAAGCACCTGATGGTGTGAAAGATTCAGAACATGGGCACAAGTGGTGGGAGGATAACGGTGCCCACCCCAATTGGATCATCAGCAACGAGGCGGATCCTATCTCAGGACAGATGCGCTGGATGGACACGGTCGTCGATGTACGAAAAATCTGAGGAGCGGATCAACCTGCCCGTTCTTGCCGAAGAGACCTGGGCGAGAAGCCACGTTTACGCTCTGCTCGCCCAGGTCTTCCGGGCTGAACCTGACGAGGGACTGATTCGTCATCTGCAATCCCCTGAAGTCAGGGCGGCGTTGGACACCCATGGAAAACAACTGGCCAGTTTCCTGGAACAGGACGGCATGGAGCAGACGCTTGCCACCCTTGCAGAGGAGTATGCCCGACTTTTTTTAGGCCCCGGCCCGCACATCAGCCTGCACGAATCGGTCCTGGTCCCTGGGGGTGGCTTGTTGCGGGGAAAAGAGATGACGGCGGTCAAGGCCTTCATGGCAGATGCGGGATTTGTATTGCCGGAAAACACGAAAATGTTGCCGGATCATTTGTCGGTTGAACTGGAGTTCATGGCCCACTTGTGTGCGGAGGAGGCACAAGCATGGCTGTCTGGCGATGATGTCAGAGCGCGCAATGCAAGGGCTTGGCAGGTGGATTTTTTGGCTACTCACCTGGGACAATGGGCTGATATCGTCAAAGACAGGTTGGACGCATCACATCCATCGCCTTTTTATGCCGTATTCGCGGCACTGCTGTGTTGGGCATATTCCAAAATCAAATAAGATGGCTCTCCTGTTATTAACATAAGTCATACAAAGGAAATCGGTCCCATGACGAATCTCCAGAAGCTGCTGCAAATCGCCGTACAATCCTACCAGGCCGGGCGATTGCGAGATGCGGAACGGGTGGTGAACAAGCTGCTGCTACAAGAGCCCCACCATGCCGAGGCACTGCATCTCCTGGGGGTCATCACTCATCAGTCCGGCCACAGCGATCAGGCCCTGCCGTGGATACAACAGGCGATTGTCCACCAACCCAACGCCCCCCTGTTTTTCAACAGCCTGGGGATGGTTTTGATGGCCATGGATCGCCTTCAGGAGGCAGAACAAGCCTATCGGCAGGCGTTGCAATGGAAACCGGATTTTGTGATCGTATACAACAATCTGGGTATTTTGTTCAGCAACCGGGGGGATCTGGCCGCTGCCAGTCATTGCTTTCAGCAGGCACTAAGCCTCCAGCCAAACTTTCCAGAGGCCCACAGCAACTTATCCGACATCCTGAGAGAACAGGGGGATCTGCCGGGTGCCATCCAGCATTGCCGGGAGGCGTTGCGGTTGCGGCCAGAGTTTGCCGAGGCCCGGTTCAATCTGGGCAATATTTTGAGCGCGTCGGGAGATCTGGAGGGAGCCATTCAGCAATTTCAGCGGGTATTGCAGACCCATCCCGACCAGTTGTTGGCGCGCCTCAATCTGGGCAACCTGCTGAAAGCGCAAAACAGGGCAGAGGCGGCCATCGACCAATATCGGCAAATACTCGCCCGTCAACCTGATCATCTCCCGGCCTTGTACAATCTCGGCAATGCCTTACAGGAGACGGGACAGACAGAGGCAGCTGTCTCGCGATACCGGCAGGTATTGGCTCTCCAACCGGACCATACCCAAGCACTCAACAATCTCCGCACCGCCTATACCAAATTGATCCCTGGCTGGCATTTTGCCATGATGCACGACGAGGCGCGGAATCGTGCCTATGAGGCGGCACTGGCCAGGGTGGTGACACCGGACTCTCTGGTCCTGGATATCGGCTCCGGTTCCGGATTGTTGGCCCTCATGGCGGCCCGGTTGGGGGCTAAACGGGTTATCAGCACCGAAATGGTACCCCTGCTGGCCCGAAAAGCCAGGGAGATTGTTCAACACAACGGCTTTGCCGAAACCATCACCGTACTGGACAAAAAATCCACCACCCTTCAGGTGGGCACCGATCTGCCAGAGCGGGCGGATATTCTGGTGACAGAAATTTTTGATGCCGGTTTACTGGGAGAGCAGGCGGTTGCCGCCATTCAGCATGCCCGCTCCAACCTGTTGAAACCGGATGCCCGCATCATTCCCCACCACGCGGTGGTGTGTGCCGCCCTGGTGGAGAGTCCCCGTTTGTGGCAAGAGGGATTTGTGGGAGAGATTTCCGGGTTTGACCTGAGCCCGTTCAACGAGTTTCAGCGTATTCATCTACAGAAAAGAATTCAAGAATTTCCACATCGGGTGCTAACCAGCAACCAGGATGTTTTTGCCTTCGATTTTTTCGGCCAACCCATCCGGGAGGCCCAAACCACCCTGCCGGTGACCATTACGGCGGAGGGGGTTTGTCATGGCATTGTCTACTGGTTCCGTCTCTTTTTAGATGGGGAGACGGTCATCGACACAGACCCGAAAGGGGTCTATTCCCATTGGATGCAGTCCGTGCAACTGCTGGAGAGCCCCGTTCCGGTCCGTTTCGGGGAGCTGTTTGCCCTGGTTGCGCGCCACAACCGGCAGGCAGTTGCCTTTGAACTCACCCGCCCGTCCCCTCCCATCGGCAGGGCGGGCAAGTGAACCCTTTGCCCGATCCTGGTTGCCGAACCCCACAATCCCAGATCCATCTCTTCGGTGGCAGGACCTCAGGTTGTGGTTGATCCCATAGTCGGCTCGCTTGATCCGCACCGACCCGGAATAGCCGCGACGGAATCCACTCCGGGGGTTGGGACCGGTGCCGATCAATTTGCCCTCAAAGGTGACGGGGTTGGTCACCCCGTGCAGGAGGGTGAGTTCCCTTTCCAGCGTGGCTTTGCCGGTTTGTTCCGCAATCCGTTGCAAGAAGGCAAACCCTTCCCATCTGCGCCAAAATGGTGTAAGCGGAAGATGAGTGGATCTTGCGTCACTCCCATGTGGTCGAGTCGGGCAATCGTTTGAGGCATCCCCTTCGGGGTGAGCCCTGCAATGGTTGCGTTACTCCCAATCTGGTAGAGTCTCGCAACATTTGCAGCATTCCCTCAGGGGAGTCCTGCGAGGCGTACCAGGACGCGCCGCTCCCCCAGGGACTCCAGGAGAGGCCATCGTGAGAGATGGAGCAATCGGAGCGGCAGGAACGGTGGCGGTCCCACTCAAGCCTGTCATTGGGGACGCCGCCACCCCACCCATGCCTATGCCGCGCTACCAACCATCCTGAACGAGTATTCAGCAGCATCCGCCAGCGACTGCCCCCCGCTGCCAAACTGATTAAACGCCGGGAATTTCATGAAGATCGTCTTCCCGACCAGTGCCGGATCGTAGGCGTACCGGAAGATCGCCCCATCACAGCGGACGAACGGGCTTTGACTGGGGTGCGCCTTGATTGGGGTGCCGTAGAGTCCACGCCGCAGATAACCGCCCAGGGTGTACCGATGACTGCCCGTCAGGGTTGCAGCGGAATAGGCAATGAACTCCCCATCCACCCATGCCAGAGTGGCCCGGTTGTCCGCATCGGCGATGGTGCCGGAAGTCAATGCTCCGGAGGACTCCGACAGATCCACCTTGCAAATGCTGGTGGTGTCTGGATCGGTGCTGGACGCCATTGGCTCAGACAAAAATCCATGGCGGGCCGGGAAGACGATTTCGCCGATCTTTTTGTAGTTCGTGCCGTCCGACGACAACCAAGCCTGACAGCCGCCATAGTTCTCTCCCCCCGACGTGGCCACCCAGATCTCATGCCCAGTTGCGGTTAGTGCCTTGGGGGCTTCGAACAGCACGGGGGTATTGACTGCGCCGGAGGGTTGGTTGTAGGCCGGGACATAGCCGCCAACCGGCTGGTGCGGATAGGTGGCAGAATTGAACACACCCTGGGGAGCATCTTCGGCTTCGATGGACAGGACACCCTCTTCATCCTCCTCGATGCTCAAGATCCGAACCGGCCTTTTATCCAGCCCTGCGGCCAGATCGGTGAGGGTAACGAGGTCGGTTGGTTCCAGCAAGCAGTGTTTCCAGCCCAGTTTGAAGACGTAGCTGTTGCGCACGTATTGCATCCTCTGGAGGATGTTTTGCGCCACGGATCTCGCCACCACAGGGGATTTTATTTCATGGGCTTTGATGGAGTCCATCGTCCGCAGACCGAACAAATCGATGGAGACCAGATCCTTGGCCTCGGCCACCTCCGTATTGAACTGGTTGCTGGCATTGAGAAATTCGACTTTGACATGGTTGTATGCGTCAACCGATGGCCGTCGGGTGATGGTCACTGGATCCTCACTGCCTGAGATGATGAAGTCATCCTCCGTTAACTCGTAGACGGGTGTGGTGTTTGGCATGTAGGTGGTCTGGTGGCCGGTGACGATGGCATCGCCGAAGGGGGTGATTTTCAGGGTGCCTTCGGAGAAATAGACACCGGAATTCGTCAGCCTCATCAGGCGCGTGAGGATGGCACTGGCTTCCTCCTGCGCCGAAAAAACTGGCGACAGGAACAGACTGTTGGCCGTGCAGTACCGGTAGTATTGGGTCCAATCGCCGATGTTTGCCATGGGAAAGCCCAACCCGTAATGGGGGTTTGTCAGGAGATCAAGCAGGATATCCTTGGGGTGCGCATCGAAAAAGCCGTTGGCCGCGTCAAACGAAAGCTGACCAATGACATCAAAGTTCAGGTTCGGCAGTGCCGTGCCGGAGCCCAACTGCCAATCCAGAGCCGCCGCGTAGGCAGTGCCGCGATAGTGCAGGGCCTGCTCGGGGTGTTTGCTGGTCAGGTACGTCCAAGGGTTTTGCAGATAGTCGCCGTTGAAGACTGTCATGACGGAAGAACTGCTATTGATCGCATTGTAATTGTAACTGATTTGCACCTGGACGTTGGCGTACTGGGTGGCAAAATAGTAGGTGCCCGCAACGACAGTAAAATCGGTGCCGTTCGTCAAGGGCGTTGATACCTCTCCATCAATGACCACGCAGGAGATGTGGCTGGTCCACTGCGTGCCATGAGCAACCGTCACCTGATGCGAGCCGGAAACCAGATGCGCTTCGTTCCAGGCCGCCGAGGGGGTGATTACCTCCGACAGGTTGGCCGGATCGGGCTTGTAGTCGCGGTTGCTCCAGATGCCGTCAATGCCGGTGATGGGCCCCTCGCAGAGGCCGAAAACAAAGGACGCGGTATAGGTGTAGGTCGTGGAGACGACGGTAGTGCCGCCACCGCCTTTGCCGCCCACATCCTGCGACGTGGTGTGCGCGATGGCTTTGAAATCACCGTACCATAGCAGGTTCCCCGACACTCTGGCCCGGCCATAGACAATGGGTATCGCCGACCCGTAGATGCTGCCCTGGAAAGTGACGCCGTTGGCGCGAGGCTCACTATTGTTGATGACTTTTCCGTCCTTGCCGCTCATGGTACCACCTTCCAGAAAGAGTGAAGCCTGCCGCCAAGTTCTTGGCCATCCAGGGAAGAGAGAATGACACCTACACCAGCAAAGGCATGGATGACGGTGCGCGGTTCGGGTAGCACAATGCCCGCATGAGAGACGCAGCGACCAAATCGAAACAGCGCGATATCCCCCGGTTCCGGGGTGGTTGTCTGCCTGGCATATTGCTGAATACCTGCCAGATATTTCTCTTCACTGCGGTGCAGGTGCCAGTCCTGGGAATAGCCGTCTGCCACCGCATAGGCAAGCTGGCACTCCTCGAAGACGGCGATGAGAAATTGGACGCAGTCCACGCCAACCCCTTTGATGCGCGCATGGTGGTGATAGGGCGTGAGCAGCCATGCCATGGCCGTCTGAACAATCTGCTCTCTGATGGCGTTCATATTGCCGTCTCCGCAACCGGAATATAGGGAAAGCCACGAAAATTTCTCACGTTGTGAAACTTGTTGGTGCAGGTAGCCTGGGCTTTGTCGCAACCGGGATAGGCTTTGAAGGCATCCCCCACTGCAGGGATGGACGGCAAAGGCAGCAGCAACTGGAAGATGCCGTCTCCAGAGCAGGATTTGATGGTGCGCCGCACACCGGCCAGCGCACCACTGAGAAAATGGACATACCCCTGCTCAAACCAGCGGGCCTCCACCAACGTCAACCCACTGGCCAGGGCCGTGGTGGTGCTGCCAGCGTAAACCGTCGTTTCGGTGGCAATGGCAGGATCGTCCCGCTCGATGCCGCAATCGGCGTCGTAGAGGGTATGGATACAACCCGGTTGCCAGACGTTACGCGGCAGTTTGACATTCAGGAGTTGAATCGCACTGTTCACGGTGAGCTTGGCCATGGTGCGGGTGATCTGGATGTCGGCCACCTGTCCGACAAACAAGGTGATGCCACCCACCACCGACAGATCGGGCTGCAAGAAAACCCGGTAGAGTGCCAGGGTGGCCCCGTCCAGGGCACCAACTCCTGCAGCCTGGAGCCACGAAGCACCCAACAGCAGATCGTTCGGGCCGGGTACCACTTCCAGGTTGAGGGTGTCCACCTCGACCCCGATGACGCAGCGCGTGCGCGACCGGCGGATAATGGGCCCGGTGGAGGAGTACAGGCGGTCGTCGCACAAAAAATCTGCATCAAACGTGCTGTACCGGAGTGCCGTGCCGTCCACCAACTGGAACTCGTACAAGTCGGCCATCAGAAATGACTGTTCCGATTGCAGATATTGGATCAACTCGTCGCTGGCGTGTTTCATATCTTGTTCCCCGTCGCACCGATAAAGGTCAGTTCCCGCAACTCCCAGAGGTTGGGCAGCGTGCGGGCAAAATCCGCCGTGTCCTCGCCGAACCGGCAGCGAAAGTAAAACGTCCCGCTCCAGGTGAGCACCGCACCAACGGCGGGGGGAACGGTGAAGGTCACCAGCCCCGTGGAGGAGATGGCATAGTCGTTGGGTGCAGAGAGGGTGGTGCCGTTCATCCGGATGGCAGTCAGGGTCTTGATGTTCTCGACTGGCTCCACGAACGAAAAAGAGCCGTGAAAGCCAAAGGCACGGGTCAGTTGGAAGGCAGTCTGCTCGCCATCTCCGACGCCGAATGGCATGTCGGTACAGACCGAGTCGGTCGGATCGAGAAACAAGAACGACTCGAAACTGCCCCGCCTGCCCAGAATGAAGCCCTGCAAGGTCTCGTATTCGTAGCGGGGGTTGCCCGCCCGCAACCAGTCGAACAACAGACTGAACCGCCAGACGGGATAGGCCCGGAAGGCACCCCGTTGCTCCCGTCCGGACGAAGCGGTCTGGATGGAGGTGCGGAATTCCGGGGTTTTCTTCAATTCCCAGGAAAGGCCAGGCAGCGACGGGAAGACGGCAAACTGGCTCTTTGGCTCGTAGGGGCTGTAGCTGATGGGACACTCCCACGCCTGTTCCACCCACCGTCGCCAGGGCAATTCCCACTGCCTGTCTACCGTCTGGCTGTATTCCAGGCTCCACTGCCGGTCGGCCTGGGATTTCTGGACGACATCCCAGCCTTCGTCCCACTGCTGGCTGACAGGGAGTGTGAGCGCATACGGGCAGTCCCACTGGGTGGTGATGGATGCAGGGGCAGCGATGGCAAACAGCTTTTGCGCCCCGCCGATCCAGTCGGTGACATTCGACCACGAGGAGAGCGTGGTAAAGCTGCTGCCATCGTCGGACCATTGCAGGCTGAACGCCTTGGGGGTCTGGCTGGAGTTGCCGGGGGTAAAGCCCCATTCCGCCACATCGACGGCGTTGCCTGCGCCAAAATCATACTGAAACCAGCAGGGGGCTGACGGCCCGCCGCTGAGCCAATAGTCGCTTGCGCCATTGTTGTTGAAGAGTTTGTAGGCGGTGGAGTTGTTGTGGGAAGCCGAAGCGGTGCCGCCGCTGCATTGATCGGCCCCGCCGACGCTCCCCCGGAACTCAGCTTCATAGCCCCGGATAAAGTTGTCGGATCCAGAGTTGGACTCGGTGATATAAACGCGCCAATACCGATGGGGAGCCATGCTACCTCCTATGCCGACTCACCGCTGATGGCCATAATCACCTTGTCCCCAGAAAGGGAAGCGGCTCCGGCGGGCACCGTGCGCCGTTGCCAGACGGCCTGGGCATCGGCAATGCTCGCCACCTCCAGCACGGAGGCCACCCGGGTGCTTGACGCGGTATAGGCGTTGGCCAAGGTTACTCCGGAGGCCATGGCCAAGGTCGCCTTGTTGCCAGTCCAGGAGACGGCATTGCTGCTGGCCAAGCGCACAAACTCGGTGTTACCAGACGAGGCATCCACTGAGGTTTTGTCGGAGACGCGGATCAGATCGCCATCCCGGAAAATATTGGCTCCTGTGGAGGCATTGCCGTTCTCCACATTCACCGCCAAGGTGGATGCCCCGGCACTGGTGTTGGCGTCCAGAGTGCCCGCCCCATAAAAACGGGTGTAGTCGTCCGCCTCGGCCTGGGTGTCGGTCGGGGTGCCGGACATCAGGACGACGGTGTCATCCCCCGGTGTGGGGGTCTCGATAAAGATGCGGGCGTTGGTCAGAGCCAAACTGGCCGCATTGACCACCTTGATAAACACCTTGCGGTATTTGACGGAACCGGCGGTGCGCTCGGCCTGAGAGACATCCGGCCAGATGTTGTTCTTGATGCCGCTCACGATTTCCGTGCCAGAGATGGCACCCCCGTTGGCAGTGGTATCGTTGGCGATGGTAGCGGCATACAGTTTGAGTTCGGATGCGACGATGGACATGGTTGCTTCTCCAGAAACGACGTGGTGGTCAGTGCCTTAAATGCCTTGTTGATCAGTTTACGTAGGCGTGGATCCAGTGGTTGATTGGTGTCGAATTTTCCCGTATCGATGGTGACAGTAGTGCCAGGACTGTCTGGTGCCAGCGCACGGATTTTCTCGGCATCTTCCGGGGGAAGGATGCATCCCGTAGAATGAAAGCCACAAATTGGTGGAGTACCGGGAGGGATCTTCCACCAACTGGCCGCGTTCACCGCACCACCGGAACTGCGTTCCTGGCCAGTTTGCGCAGGGCCGGAGCCAGAGTATGGGCATTGCTGTGCAACCAGGATTCAAAGCCTTTGGTATCAAGGGCACTGACATGGATGGTAATATTGCCGCCGCCGGTGCCATTCGTGGCCATTGCCCGCACGGCATCGGCCTGCGCTCTGGGCAGTACCATTTCCCGCTCGTGTAACTGAGTGACCGGGTTGATACCGGCGGGGATATCAAAGCCCCCCTCGGCGGAAAACAGGTTTTTCACCAGCGCGATGATGGAGGCAAATACTCCCGCCGCGATGGCGGGTGCCAGGAACGGCCCAACCATCGGGATGGCCGCAATGGAGGCATAGGCGTTGGCCATACCGGTCCAGGCGGCCATGCCGATGGATTCGGAATCTGCCGCTGCCTGGGCACCCAGGCCGGTGGCGGCGGCTCCGGCCTTGACCTCCTCGGTGGCGGTGGCCACGGTGCCCTCGGTGGCCTTGGCCATGTTGACGGCGTTGGAGACCGTCGTCTGGTTTGCAATCCGCACCAGTCCGAAGGCCTTGCCCAGTTCGGTTTCGGCCAACTGGTTTTCTGCCCACAGGCTGAACCGTTTGGCCAGAAAGCCGGTGAACTGGTCCAACTCTGCTTTGAGCAGGGTGTTCATGGCCTGCTGGACGGTGGTCTGATGGGTCACCAGGCCGGACAGGGAACTGCTGATGGCGGTCTGGACGGGAGCCATCATGGCCTGGAAGTCGTGATGTGCCTGAATGGCCAGATCGTTGTTGCTCTTCTGGATGGCCAGATTGTGGTTCAGGACAGCCAGTTTGATATCGTTCTGTAGCTTGATCTGTTCGGTGCTGCCCTGCCGTTTCAACGCCAGTTCGGCCTCCATGGCACGCATCGTGTTTTGGAAGCTTTGCTCCTCCAGTGCCTGTTTGGCCTGCATCACCTCCCGAACCGACTGGATCTCCATTTCCTGGTTGAAACGGAGGGACTCCTGCTGCCAGGCAATCCGATTGTCGGCGATGGATTTTTCCAAGCCGATCTGCAGGCTGGCAAACTCGTTCATCTTGGCGCGGTGGGCCCGTTCCTCGGATTCGATGACACGACGGGAGCGGATGAACTCCTTGGACTCATAGCCGTAGGCGTCGCCGACTTCCTTGGCGGCCTTTTTGGCGATGTCGATGCGCTGCTGACTCCCCTCCAGGGTTTTGTCCATCTCCTCGCGGAGAGTTTCCAGACGCGCATTCAGGCTATCATGGGCCTGCTGCTTGTGGATCTGGTAGATCTCATGATCGATATGCGCCAGATCCTTTTCGCTCAGGCCGACGAGGGATCGCTTCGCCTGCCAGAACTGCTCCTCCATCTGCAGGGTCTCGCGGAAATAGTTGCCGGAGGCCTCCTTCTGGCGGTCCAGTTCGGCTTTGAACTCCTGGAAGCGGTCTTCTGGCTCTGGTACATGGGGCTTCCCCGGCGGATTGGCGGGACTTTGGAGCGCGGCCACCTCAGCATCGGCCTTTTTCTTGCGTTCCGAGGCGCGTTGGGTGGATTGCTCCTGTTCGCCAATGGCCCCGGCCAGTTCGGGAGAAGTGGCCTTCAGTACGTTTTTCTGTCGCTCGAATTCGGTTTTTCGGCGGGCTTTGTCCGCTTCCTGCTGTTTGGCGCGTTCGTTTTGCTGTTTCAGCGCATCATCCTGACGCTTCACCGCATCGGTAAGATGGTCCATCTTGCCAGCGGTCTCGGTGGCTTCCTCGCCCCAGAGGTGAATATACTTGCCAGCCTCATAAACGCCCCAAACCGCCAGACCAATGAGGCTGGTCTTGACCGCCCGGTTCAGAAGCACCACGGAAGCGGTGGCTCCCTCGCCAGCCACGGCCAATCCCCACAGTGCGCTGGTCAGGGGGATGACGCCCAGCACCATGGCCGCAAAGGCGGCAATGAGCAGACCGGCACCCTCGATGTTTTTGCGGGTTTCATCATCCAGGGCGAGAAATGCCTGGACCAGACCATGGATGATGGTGCTGGTCCGTTCGGCATTGGGCGCGAGATCCTCTCCCGCCTTCTGGCTGAGCACCCCCAGAATGGCGGAAAGCCGCTCCATGGCACCGCCCAAGCCGCCTTCAATATGCTCGGCGGCTTTTCTGGAAGAGTCACCGGAGGCGAGCAGTTCCTTTCTGAACGCCTGGATGACGGGAACCCCCTTGTTCAGCACCACATTCATGGCATCGCTGTGGTGCATGCCGAACAGGATCGACATGTCGGTGGCGTTGGCACCGGCCTTTTCCAACTGCTTGAAAATGTCGACCAGGGGGATCAGCTTGCCCGGACTCGATTGGAAGACCAGCCCCAGCCGATCCATCACCTCCTGCATCTGCCGGGTGGGGTTCAGCATTCTCTGTAAAGAAGCGGCCAACGCTGTCCCGGCCCGCTCGCCACGATAACCGCCATCGGCCATTACCCCGATGACGGCGGCCAGATCCAGAAAATCGATGCCTGCCGATTTGGCGGTGGCAGCGGATCTCTTGAGAGACTCGCCGACGGCATTGACGGTGGTCATCGACGACTGAGCCGTCTGGACGATCACGTCGCTGATGGCGGTCAGATGGTTGGTCTTGAACCCGGAGCTGTTCATGATGGTCAGCAGGGTGTCTGCCGACTGCTTGATGTCCGGGATACCATTGCCCAATTCACCGGCGGCCACCGTCGCCATGTGCATCACGGTGGGCAGGGCCTGCATGGCATCGTCTGCTTTCATGCCTGCGGTGGCCAATACCAATAACCCATCCGCTGCACTCTTGGCCGAGAAGGTGGTGGTTTTTCCCATCTCCTCGGCATAGCTGCGCAGGGCTTGGGTCTGTTCGCTGGAGGTCTCCATGGCAACCTCTACCCGGCGCATCACCGTGTCGAATTCAGCGAACCTGGTCAGGGTGCTGGTGGATACCTGCTGCAGGGAGTACATGGCCGCAAGCAGCGTCCCGGCCGCCGTGGCCACGCTGTGCATGGAGGTACCGGTGCCGGACATTTCCCTCTGCAACTCGGAGGTCTTCACCTTGAGTTGCTCGTGGGCCCGCGCCAGATCCCGGCTGGAAGCCTGCCCGGAAGCAGCAAGCTGCTGGTAGGCGTTTTTCAGCTTCTGGATCTCCTCCTGCACCTCACGGACGGGGCGCACCCCGAGTTGGGCAAACAAGCCCATGATGCGGGCATGCTCCTGCAACCGTTCGTTGGCCTGTTGCAGATTGGTGCGCAGGCGTTCCTCTTCGGACGAGAGGGTGCGCACACTGATACCGGCGGCAGAGAGTCCTACCGCCGCCTGCTGCACTGCCAACCGGGCCGCCTGCTGGGCTTCCCCCAGACGGGTGACCTCGGCCTGGGCGGCCTGGAAGCCCTTGGTCATTTTCTCTGTGGCACCGGGGGTCTTTTCAATCTCGGCGGTCAGGCGATTGATGTCCGCCATCGTCCGTTTGACCACCGTACCAAGGCCGGTGGATTCATCCTGCATGCGCTTCAATTCGGCACGGGCGGTGGCCAACTCTCGCGCCATCTCGACGGTTGGGTTGCTCGCCTGCCGGAATTGTGCAGACAGCTCCTGCACTTTTGCCCGGAATTGTGCGGTGGCCGCCGCCGATGCCTTTTCCTCCTCGATAAATTTGGCAAAGGACTCCTTGGCCCCGGCCAAGTCCGCTTTCAGCTTTTCCAGGGGGGCATTGGCCTCGGCGATCTGCCGGGCATAGTCCGCCATGGCCAGTTGAGCAGAGCGGAGCGATTGATGGGTATCCGCCAGTTGCTGGCGCACCTGCTTCAGGCGGTCGATGTCTGCCAAGCCGGACATGGCAGAAGAGAGTTTGGCCCCTTCGGCGGCGGCCGCACCGGTCAGGCCGGAAAGGATCTTGTTGAACTCCTGCTGCACCTGGGCCGTGGCCCGGACGAACTGCTCCACGTTCATCCGCAGGAAAAATTCCAGGGTGTTGTTGGACATGGTCTATTTTCCTGTCTGAAAGCTGGCCACGAGAGCTGTTTTGACCATCTCTCCGGCCACCAGGAACAGCGTGGGGTGCATCTCCCGGAACACTACCCATACCTGCTCGCATTCGGACAGCGAGAGATCCTCCAGGTTTTCCCCTGCAGGCGGGACAATGTTCTCCCACTCCAGCAGGATGAGCAGTTGCGGCAGACGCTCGGTCAGCAGGGTGAGCATCTCCGTATTTTTCAGATCCTGGGAGATGCTGCGCAGGAATTTCAGAACATCTTTCGGGCGCAGCTCGTGCAGAATCACCGTCCGGCCCGCTCCCAGGTCGACTGTTTTTGTGACGCGCATTGTTTTGGTCCATTCGCTGTGGGTTGATCAGAGTCCGAGGTACCGGGCAGCCAGCCAGTGGACGGGCGGATTTTTTGCCCAGTACTGATTGAGGGCTATCAGGCGGGGCAGAGTGAGACAGTCGTCGATATACTCCCAGGTCCAGCCGGTTGAGGCGATGACGTGGGCGTAAATTTCGTCCCAGTGCAGTTCCTCTACCCCGCCATCGCTTCCCCCGACCGCACCAGCCCGGAAGCCCGCATGATGGCCTCCATCAGGATGGGCATGCTGGCCAGGTCCACCAGATCCTCCACATCCTCCAACTGGAGGGCGGGATAGTTGCGAGAAAGTGCGGCATGGATCACCTGGAGGGAGCTGTCAATCTGCTCGATGGAAAATGGGCCGCCCTGCAGGGACTGGAAATGGGGCATCAACCGTTTGAGTTGTCCCAAACTCAGGGCCGGGACCACCCAGTCACTGCCGGCAAAATGGACCATGACGCCTTCGTGTGGGGGAATAGTCATCACACACTCTCCAGGTCAATCTGGCAGAAGGCACTGATATCGGTGCCGGTCTTGGTGTCGTCGGACAACACCTTGGCCGTCAGAGTCAGCTTGGCAAAATCATCGCTGATCAGGCCCAGTTCCTTGGTGGGAGAGAAAGTCACCCGGTACATCACCACCTTCAGCCCCTTGCCATTGCGGGCAAAGTTTTTCCCGGCAAAGACCACCCGGTACTCCTCCCCGGCACCGACCAGTGCCTGGATGTTGTAGCCTGCCGAGGTGGTGTAGGAGACCTCGACCGGGGTGCCTGCCTCGTCAATCTTGGCAGAAGTGGCCGGAATGAAGAGGCCCGCCGAGTTGATCTCATACTCGCTGACGGTCAGGGCCATGCTGCCCATGTCCGTCCAGGTGACGGTACCGTCGGTGGTGTCGGTACTGTCTGTTTTCCATGTCGGAGCAGAACCTCCACTGCTGCCAGCCGCCTTGCACTTGTAGAAGTGCGTGCCGGTAGCGGGTTTGACAATCTGTCCGATGGTGTAGGCCGTGGTAGCCGCCCAGGTGGCCGGTGCCACCGACACCGAGACACTCTTCGGCGAGACACCCTGCAACTCGACCAGCCCGCCGGGATAGGCGGTGTGGGTTTCGCTGGTCACCGGAATCGCGCTGGTGGATTCCTCGACGGCACGCAAGGCCAGCACGAGGTTGTGGACGTCGGCACTGGCAAAGGTAATGGAGGCCTCCACCTTTTCGATAAAACTGACGCTCTCGGCCAAACCGCTCCCCTTCACATAATCTTTGAGCTCCTTGGTGGTCTCCGTGATGTCCAGCTTGAACTCCGGCACCTGACCGACGAAGCGCATCTTGCCACCGGATCGCTTGCCGATAAAAAGCGGCCCGGAACCGATATAACCGACCTGATTGGTTGCCATTTTTTTTGATCCTCTCAAACGTTGAAGACAAATGAGGTAGAGAATGCCAGAGGGAAGTAGAACGCCGTGCTGGGCGAATAATCGTGGCTGAAGCCGGATTTGACGCGCCGGAATGGCGAGAAGGTCTCCCCCTCCGGTTGCCAACCGTTCAGGGCCTGGATCACCTGACTGATCAACGACCCGGCCTCGTTTTCGGCATCCCTGACCACCACAATGCAGGTCCAAACCTGCTCGATTTTCTGTGCGGTCCCGGACAAGTTGACTTCCCCTGGCCGGTCCTCCTCCAGCAGGATCAGCACCGCTGGTGGGGTGTCAAAATGCTCCTGGAGCTTCGACATCCCCCAGGTGGACTGCACAGTGACAGTGCTGAGCAGTTGGTCTTTGAGTCTGGCCACGATGAGTGGCTCTACTGCGAGATAATCTTCCATCGTGCGTCATCCTCCAGTCATTAGTGGGTTGCCTCTCCACAACACCCTTCCCCCCGAACAGCGGAATTGCCACGGGGGAGTGGTCGGCGGTGGCGTGGGTGGAGGTGGCGGGTCCGAGACAACGAACAGTTTTTCCAGGCCGCCGATCCAGTCGTTGATCCCAGACCAGGAAGCCGCCGTGGTGAAATGGGTGCCATCGTCGGACCACTGGAGAACAAAATCCTCCGGTGACTCCTCCCAGCCCCGTGACACCATCTTGATTTCTGCCACAATGACGGCATGTCCTGCCCCAAAGTCGTACTGAAACCAGGAGTCTTCCGAGGGTCCGCCGTTGATCCAATATTCGCTGGGGTTATTGTCGAACAATCGGTAGGCCCGGTCAGTGCGGTGGGAGGCTGAGGCCACCCCGCCATCGCATTGGTCAGGACCACCCGGTGTGCCTCTGAACTCCACCTCGTAGAGACAGACCTGCATGGTGGCACCAAAGGTGGACCGGGTGATGTAGATGCGCCAGTAGCGGTGCGGCAGCATGTCTTGTCCCCCTCTACAGAATGATGGTGCCGCGTGTCAGCACCATGTTGCTGCCCAGTGCGACGAACACCCCGTTGGCGTAGCCCATGCCCGTGATCGAGACGGTTGAGTTGGGCGAACTCTTGGCCGTCCAGGAAACACCATCGATGGAGGTCATGGCCCCGCCGATGCTGCCGTTGGTCGAAATGGCCATGAACAGTCCCTGTCCGTAGACGACTGCCGAGAAAAACATGCTGGTGTAGGGGGTGGTCTGGAGTGTCCAGGTGATGCCATCCGGGGAGGTCATCGCCTGCTGGGTGGTGCCATCCTGCGTCACTGCGACCAGAACACCGTTGCCATACACAACACCCATCCAGGCAAAGGCATCGTTGGCACTGGCCCGCAAGGTCCAGGTGATGGCGTCGGGGGAGGTCATCACCCGATTGCCGGTACCGGACATGGCCACCGCAACGAACAGGCCCAGTGCCGGAACATGGATGACACTCTTCCAGCCCCGCACGGCCGCCGCTGTCTGTCCGGTCCAGGTAATGCCATCCGGAGAGGTCATCACCTGATTGGTGCCGCTCAAGGAGACGACCACAAACTTTCCGGCCCCGTAACACACCGACTGCCACTGGAAATCGAGACCGCTGGTACTGCGCTGCGTCCAGGTGATGCCATCGGGAGAGGTCATCACCCGATTGGTGCCGGTCTGAGAGACCGCCACGAAGAGACCATTACCGTAAGTAACACCGACCCACTGAATGTCCGCCGCACTGACGCGGGTGGTCCAGTTGATCGCATCGGGAGAGGTCATCACCCGGTTGCCGGAACCGGAATTGGCCACGGCGACAAACATGCCGTTGCCGTAGGCCACCGACTGCCAGACGTTGTTGGCCGCTGCGGTACGGGACGTCCAGGCCGGTTCCCCGGCACTGCCCGGAGTCGCCCAGACGGGAGGCGATGTGCCGCCCTGGGATTGCAGCACCTGTCCGGCATTGCCATTGGCCAGGCGGGTGGGTGTCCCGGAGGCCCCTCCGTACAAGAGATCACCCGCCGTGGTCATCGGATTGGCCATCTTGGCGGTGATCTGCGACTGGATGGCCGAGGTGACACCGGAGAGGTATCCCAACTCGGTGCTGGTCACGGATGCCACTGCCACTTTGCCGGAGCCATCGCTCACCAAGGCTCTGCTCACGGTCAGGTTGCTGCCGGTGATGGTGGTGGCCGCTCCGGTGATGGTGGCCTGTTTGCCACCCAGTTGGGTCTGGATGGCCGAGGTGACACCGGAGAGGTATCCCAACTCGGTCGCCGTCACCGCCGAGGCCGCCACCTTGCCACTACCATCACTGACCAGGGCCATGCTCAAGGAGAGATTGCTGGTGGTAATGCTGGATGCAGCCCCAGTGATGCTGGCCTGTTTGCCACCCAATTGCGTCTGGATGGCGGATGTCACCCCGCTGAGGGTGCCGATTTCGGCGGTAGACAGACCAGTCAGGGCGGTGTTGTAGGCCGAGGTGAGGTGATAAAATTGCCCTGCGGTACCCCCCTGCAGATTGCCCAGCAAGGTATGGTCTGGCACCACCCACTGTTTGTCCCCCCGGATGAACATCACCTGTCCACCAATGGGTGGCGCAGGCACGGCCCCGGCGGTTCCGGCCACGGTGACGGAGGCAGCACCCATCTCCGGGACGTTGGCCATCGGAATGATATCCGATACGGATAACTCCGTCGGGCGACCATCTGCTCCCATGAAAAGCGGTTTTCTGGTTGCCATCTGCACCCTCCATCAATAAATGACACCCCCGGCCACTGCGACCGGGGGATCAACCCTGTTCAGTCCGTCTACGCCAAGACGGCCCCATCCGACGGGCGGAAGGCGATACCCGTGGCCGAAGTGGCCACACCCAGGAATTGGCAGAGGTTGCCGCTTGCGCTGGGAATGGTGGCCGTGGCCGCACCGGGGGTGGAGCCACTGAGAAAATAGCGCGTCCCGGCCGTCTTGCCGGTCACTGCATCGTTCAGCCCATCCAGGTAGACATCCACGTTGGCACCCGAGGTGGCACCGGTCTTCACGAAGCCGTTGGCCGGTTTGGTGGCGTTGGTGGCATCGGCCTTCCGGGCTTTCGAGACACCGGCCACATCATGAATGTTGACAAAGTCCCCTGCCGACAGGTTTTCGGAGGCCACCACATTGACCAGTTCCGGGCCAACCCCGGTGGGCAGAATGTTGAGGGCCACGTGGCCTGTGGCATCCAGTGCCACCCCTTTGCCGGCACTGGCAACACCGGCAGAACTGTCCACCAGGGCGGTTTCCACGTAGAGTCCCGTGGTTCTGTCCAATTTGAGAAATGCATCAATGGCCATGCTTTGTTTCCTTTATGCGAGTGTGATGGAGGGTTTGGGATGAAGAAACAAGGATTGTGCCGTGATCGGTTGCCCGATCACCTGCATGAAACCTGTGCTGGGTGGCACCTGGGTCAACTGCCCATCAATGCCGAGAAAAACTGGTCGGGAAAGATCCCATATCCAGTAGGAATCGATCATCTCGCCGACAAGATGCACCGTGACGGACTCATCCACGACAGCCGCATGGGCCGTGATACCGCACAATCGACCGGCATGGCTGACATTGCTGCTGTCGGCATAGAGCGCGTGCCCTGTGCTGTCCAGCAGAACGGCCCGATGGCTCCCCAGAACCTGACCGGCACGAACCACAATCTGGTTGCCGGAACCACCTGGGGAACCCGGATTGCCGGGAGGGCCGGTTGCCCCCGTCGGGCCCCGCATGGTGATGTCATCCCAAAAGCCTGTATCGGGCGGGGGATGGTCCGCATGGGTGTCCAGGCAGACAAACAGATTGCCGTTGGCCGAAACGATCTGCCCCTTTTGGTAGGTGACACCGGCTGTCCACACGCCTTGGAATGCCTCTCCCAGAGAGAGAATGGTGCCATTCTTGACAATGCTGGCGTTGATGATGGCGTCGATGATGTTCATGCGTAGACGAGACCCTCACGATTGTCCCATGCCTGGGAGAATTCGGCGTTCGACGCAAACCGCACAGCCACGACTTTGCCGTCCACGTACTCCAATCGCTGAATCTGCCAGACGCGATCTGAGTTCAACGATCCCGGGGCCGCATAGCCCAGGTAGCGCAACCCGTCAGCATCATAGGCACAGTTGATGATCAGCCCTTCCGTATTCTGTTGTACGATTGCCGGTGCAACCTGATGTGGATGAGACATTTCAACCCCCTTTCTCTCCCTCAGAAATACAAAACCCCGCCGGAGCGGGGTTGATGGGTGATAGACTGGGCAAAGTGAGTGGCGGTACCTTTTTCCTGCGATACCGGTCATCCCACAACGTCTGCACGACGCGCAGCACATCGAACAGTCCGAGTCGGTCACGGCAGAAGGCGTACACCCTTGGGTGCGTCTTGGCCAGCAGTTCGAAGCGGTTGTCGTCGCTGTGATGCGCACCCAGCAGGCACCACATGCAGCCGCTGCGGTCATAGCCCATGTCGTACAGAGGCGAGTACGGCAGCGACTCGCGCTGGGTGTATTCCCTGACATCCTGGCTGCTCCAGAAGGCAATCGGCGTGGATCTGGGCGATTGCATGTGGTGGGCGTTGCAGCCATGCTGCTTGTATGAAAGCTCCCGCTGCATGGACTCTTCCGCCCGGGTGCCAACGAACGGTGGACCGAAAATTTTCATTGCCCTGGCCAGGGGCTCTTTTTTGAGGACGTCGCAGCATTTGTCCGACACCCGGAAGCCGCAAGTGACGAGCGGCTTCCAGACATCCGGAATTTCGCCCAGGCGGCTCTTGGTCCCCCTGGAGGTCATCCCGGTCAGGCGCAGCCGTTTGGTCGCCGTCTCTCCCTGGGCGCGTTGCACCTCGCCGACATACTGGGAGACCCGCTTGCTGACCACCGGATAGCCGAAGGTCTTGATCACCTGCCGAAACCCTCGTTTTGGTCGGATCTCATGCACATTCGGGATGCTTCGAACAAAATGGACGTTTTCGGGAAACTCCAGCCCGGTGTTGGAAAATACTGCTGGCACGTCCGGATAGCCGCATTTGTTCCGCACCAAATCCAACAACACCGTCGAATCGAGCCCGCCGG
>PEAG01000149.1 GCA_002753505.1 Magnetococcales bacterium HCHbin5
GGAAATTCTCTGGCGGTGGCAACTCACCTACAATTTTGAACGGATACTCGGCCGCGTCGGCCAGACTTTGACCCCCGGCACCGAACGGGTTAAAAGCAGGAAACTTCAGGAAAACGGTTTTGCCAACCAGCTCCGGATCGTAGCTGTAGCGGAAGATGGCTGCATCACAGCGGGTGAATTGGCTGGAGGTGGCATGTGCGCGAATAGGAGTGGCGTACAGGCCACGGCGCAGGTAGCCACTGAGGGTGTACTGGTAAGGGCCTGTCAGAGTGGCGGTGGAATATGAAATAAACTCCCCATCCACCCAGGCCAAAGTGGCACGATTATCTGCATCGGCGTAGCTGCCAGAGAGCAGTTCTCCGCTCGACTCGGACAGATCCACCGCACAGCTGCTGGTGGTGTCGGGATCCACGCTGGCGGCCATGGGCTCTGTCAGAAAGCCGTGCCGCGCCGGGGAGAGGATCTCGCCGACGCGCTTATAGTTGGTGCCGTCGGAAGAGAGCCAGACAGAGCAACCGCCAAAGCCATCGCCACCGGAGACCGCCACCCAGATCTCATGGCCATTGGCGGTGAGAGACCAGGGAGCCTCCAATATCACTGGCGTATTGATGGCACCGGATGGCAGGTTGTAGTCAGCGGTGTAACCGCCAACCTCTTGATGGGGATAGATGGCGTGGCTGGAGACACCCGGGGGGGCATCTTCGGCCTCGATCGACAGCAGACCATCCTCATCCTCTTCAATGGAGAGAATCCGCACGGGGGTTTGCAGCAAACCGGCACCCATATCTGTCAGGGTGACATAATCTGTCGGCTCCAGCAGACAGTGACGCCAACCCAGCTTGAAGGTGTAGGTGTTGCGCACATATTGAGAACGCTGCAGAAGGTTCTGTGCGATGGCCTTGGCGACGGCCGGCAAAGTGATTTCATGCGCCTTGATGGGATCCAACGTGCGCAAGCCAAAGGTGTCAATGGCCACCAGATCCTTGGCCTCGGCCACTTCGGTGTTAAACTGGTTGCTGCTGTTCAAAAACTCCACCTGGACATGGTTGTAGGCATCAACGACGGGACGGCGGAAAATGGTGATGGGATCCTCGTCACCGGTGACGATAAAATCATCGTCATTCAGCTCATAAACAGGTGTCAGGTTGGGGGTGAAGGTGGTGCCGTGGCCGGTGACGACGGCATCGCCGAAGGGGGTAATTTTCAGCATCCCCTCGGAGAAATAGACACCGCTGTTGGTCAGTTTCAGCAACTGGGTGATGATACTGCTGGCCTCCTCCTGCGCGGAGTAAACGGGTGACAGAAAAAGGCCGTTGGCCACGCAGTAGCGGTGATACTGGGTCAGGTCTCCCATATTGGCCGCTGGAAACCCCAGGCCGTAGTGCGGGTTGGTCAGCAGATCCACCAGGATCTGCTTGGGGTCTGCGTCGAAGATGCCGTTGTCGATGTCGAAGGGGAGATGGCCAACGACATCAAAATTGATGTTCGGCATGGCGGCACTGCTACCCAACTGCCAATCCAGTGCAGCGGCATAGGCCACCCCCTGATAGCCGATGGCTTGCGCAGGATATTTGCTGGTCAGATAGGACCAGGGTGCCTGGGGGTAGCTGCCGGTATAGATGGTGATCAGCGCGGATTTGCTGTTGATGGCGTTAAACTGGTAGCTGATGCGCACGGTGGATCCGGCGTACTGGGTGTTGAAATAGTAGACCCCCGCTGCGACGGTAAAGTCCACACCGTTGCCCAATGGGGTGGTCCAGGAACCACCGTCGTGGACAAGGGTGCAGTCGATGTGGCTTTTCCACTGGGTGGCGTGTGCAACGGTCACGGTGTGGGAACCGGAAACAACGTGGGACTCGTTGAGAGCTTTGGACAACTTCACCGTCTGATGCAGGTTGGCCGGATCCGGCTTGTAGTTTTTGCCGCTCCAGATGCCATCAATGCCACGAATGGGGCCTTCACCGAGACCAAAAAGGAAGCATGCAGAGTAGCTGTAGGAGGTGTAGGTCTGGGTGCCACCACCGCCCCCCTTACCACCCACTTCCCGGGATTCAGTGTGCGCAATGGGCTTGAAGCTGCCATACCACAGCAGGTTGCCGGGCACGCGGGCACGGCCATAAATGATGGGAATGGCGGAACCGTAGATGCTGGACTGAAAGGTGACGCCGTTGGCGCGGGACTCGCTGTTGTTGATGTCACCGCCTTTGCCGCTCATGGTACCACCGTCCAAATAGAGTTAAAGCGGCCATTCAATTCCTGGCCGTCCATGGAGGAGATAATGACGCCGGAACCGGCAAAGGCATGGATCACCTGCCTCGGCTCAGGCAACAGAATGCCGGCATGGGAGACACAGCGGCCAAATCGGAACAGCGCAATATCACCCGGTTCTGGGGTGGCTGTTGGACGCGCATATTGCCGAATACCCGCCAGATATTTTTCTTCACTGCGGTGCAGGTGCCAGTCCTGCGCATAGGTGCCTGTCATAGCCTCCTGCACAACGCCGCACTCGGAAAAAACCGCAATGAGAAACTGAACACAATCGACACCAACGCCTTTTAAGCGTGCGTGATGGTGATACGGTGTACCGAGCCAACCAAAGGCCACCTGGACAATCTGCTCTCTGAGTGCGTTCATGCTGCCGTCTCTGCCACCGGAATATATGGAAAACCGCGAAAGTGGATCAGGTTGTTAAATTTTGCCGCACAGGTAGCCTGGGTTTTGTCGCAACCTGGATAGGCCGTAAAACCATCGCCAACAGCCGGTATGGACGGCAACGGCAGGAGCAACTGGAACACCCCCGTGGTATAGCTTTTTACCGTGCGGCGCACACCGGCAAGCGCGCCGCTGCTGAACTGGACATAGCCTTGGTCAAACCAACCGCTGGTCAGAGAAAGCGCGCAAAAGAGCATGGTGGAGGTGCCGCCAGCACCTACCGATGCAACACTGCCATTCCTGGCCGCACCGCAGTCGGCATCGTAGAGCGTATGCAAACAGCCAGGCTGCCATAGGTTGCGTGGCATCTTGACGTTAAACATTTGCGCGTGGCTATTGGCGGTCAGTTTTACCAGATGTCTGCTGGTCTGCAGATCTGCCACTTGGCCAACGAAGAGGGTGACCCCCCCCACAACAGCCAAGTCGTTACGCAGGAATACGCGATACAGCACCACGTTCGCGCCGTCCAGCGCACCGATGCCGGCCGCATGGATCCAGGGCAAACCCAGCAGGGTGTCCATCGGACTGGGTGCCACCTCCAGATTGAGTGTGTCCACCTCAACCCCAATCACACAGCGGGTGCGGGAACGGCGGATGATGGGGCCACTGGCAGAATAGAGCTGGCCGTTGAAGGTGATGTCCGCATCAAAACTGCAATAGCGCAGCACCGTG
Organism: Magnetococcales bacterium HCHbin5; assembly: GCA_002753505.1. Taxonomy (GTDB): domain Bacteria; phylum Pseudomonadota; class Magnetococcia; order Magnetococcales; family Magnetaquicoccaceae; genus Magnetaquicoccus. The sequence continues at coordinate 3,385 of PEAG01000149.1, forward strand.
CCGTTTGTCAGCTCTATGTCGAACAGATCGGCCATGATAAAGGCATGCTCCGAGAGCAGATATTCGGTCAATTCCTGGCTGGCTTCTCTCATAGTTTGTTCCCCGGTGCGCCGATAAATTTTAGCTCCTGCAGATCCCACAGGTTCGGGAGGGTTTGGCCAAACGCTTCTGTGTCGTCCAAAAAGCGGCACCGGAAGCAGAAGGTGCCGCTCCAGGTCAGCACCGCCTCATTGGCTGGTGGTGTGGTGAAGCTCACCAAACCGGAAGCGGAAACGGCATAGGATCCCGTGGCCACCCCATTGATCTTGATGGCCACGAGTGATCGGATATTTTCCACCGGCTCCGTGAAGGAAAAGCCGCCATGAAAGCCAAAGGCCCGGGTCAGTTGAAACACCGTCTGCACCCCGTTGCCAACACCAAACGGCATGTCGGTGCAGACGGAGTCGGTGGGATCCAGGAACAAGAACGACTCAAAGCTGCCTCTCCTCCCCAGGATGAACCCCTGCAGCGTCTCATATTCGTTTCGGCTGCCGGCGGCACGCAGATAGTCAAATTGCAGGGAGAACAACCAGACGGGATAGGCCCGAAAGGCACCCCGTTGCTCCCGGCCTGAGACCGCCTTTTGCACGCTGGTGCGGAACTCCGGCGTCTTTTTGATCTCCCAGGTCATCCCTGGGAGTGTGGGAAAGATAGCGAGACTCATGGCAGCACCGGAACAGCGTTACGCGCAATCTTGCGCAGAGAGGGAGCCAACGTATGTGCATTGGTACGCATCCAGGACTCAAACCCCCTGGGGTCAATGGCATTGACATGCAGGTGGAAAGTGTCACCACCTCCTACCCTGCGATCCAGGGACCGAATGGTGTCGGCATGCTCTTTCGGCAGCACCATCTCTCGTTCATGCAGCTGTGTCAGCGGGTTGATACCGGCGGGAATATCAAAGCCGCCTTCGGCCGAGAAAACATTCTTGGCCATGGATGCCACAGCGGCAAAAATGCCAGCAGCCGCGAACGGGGCGACAAACGGACCGACAACGGACGAAAGCCATGCATAGGCCCCGGCCAATGCTTCCCATGCTGATACCATGATGTTTTTGACAGCCATTGCAGCCCTGGCAAGAAAACCTGCTCCCGCAGCAGCGGTTTTTCCTCCTTCCACTACGCCAGCAACTACGCCTTCAGTCGATTTTGCAGTATTGACAATTGTGGATTCTGTTACTTGGCTCGCGATTCGTCCTGCAGCTCCCGTAAGGGTTGTGGACATTTTAAGGCCTTCCACGAGCTCGAATGTTCCAGCCTCACCCATTTTGATGCCATTTTTGGCAGTAGACTCTGCCGCCTGGTCTGCGACGCGCACCAAGCCTAGGCTCTTACCGAGAGCGGTTTCCGCCAGTTGGTTCTCTGCCCACAAGGCGGCCCGTTTTACCAGATAACCGGTAAACTGGTCTGTCATCGCCTTCAGCAGGTTGCTGTTGGCCTGCTGCCAAGTGGTGGTGTGGGTCAGCAAACCGGACAACGAGCTGCTGATGGAGGACTGG
>PEAG01000150.1 GCA_002753505.1 Magnetococcales bacterium HCHbin5
GAAGGGCGTCCGGGCCGTCGTCATGGCTGTCGGACTCGCCCCAGTGGCGCATCTGCTCCAGCAGAATGGTCTGTTTGGGATGGAACAGAATCAGTCCATTGGCAACATGGGGTTGCAGAGAGCTGATGCGCAGCACTTTGTCCGTTGTCGGCTTGACCCCCCGGGCCGGGACCGGCAGGCCCGCCTTGGCCGATCGCCGGACCAGCTCATCCTTGAAAAATTCCTGGAACTGTACCGTCTCCACTGCCCAGACAAGGCAGGCATACTGCCTTTGCAACTGAATAACCCGGTCAATAATCCTGTCGGGTGTGCGCTGTTGAATATCGGCCTCGACAACGGACAGCTTGCCGGTGGAACCGTCCAGACCGCCCACCAGAATGGCAGAGGGATCACCGCGACCGCCGGACTTGCCCATGGAGGGGTCGACCGCACCAAAATAGAGCCAGTCTGGCCTGGGTTCGTGCCAGAATTGCAAGTTGGCAAAGGTGGCGTTCTCGCTCAAAGGGGCGTTTTGCAGTTCGGCATCAAAAGAGTTGACCCCGTCACGGACACGAATTTTCATCAACACTTCGATGGGGCGCACCCCGGGCCAGGAGACCACTGCCCCGGCTGTCATGGCTTTGCGCTGGTGCTGAAAAAACAGATCGGCTGCCGCCTCGCCATCACTCCGTAATCTCTCTTCCCACTGCTCCCACAGATCCATCCGGTCCGGCCAGCGAACGATGGCGGCAAATCGCTTGGTTTCCCACATGGAATCCCGCAGCAGGCGGGAGAGCAGGGAGTCGTGATGCAGCACAGTGCCGATCACCACCACACTCATCGAATCATCCGGTGGGCCCAATTTCAAAACCGCATTTTTAAACCAGCTTTCCAGCTTGTCCCGCTGGATGCGGGAGCGCACATTTTCATCATTTTCCAGGTCGTCACAGATCACCAAGTCGGGCCTGTTGGGACCGTGTGAAAGGCCGCGCATCCGCTTGCCCGACCCAAACGCCTGGATTTTGGTGTTGCCCGTCGTCACGATCACATCCTCACGCCAGACCGCTCCCGGGCCACAAGCCTTGGGAAAATCCATGGCCAGGCGTGGATTTTCTTCCAGTTCCGCCTTGATGGTCTCCAGCATGGTGGCCGCCTGCTCGTAGGCATCCATGATGATGAGGGCATACCGGCTGCGTCCCGTCACCACCCGCCACAGAATAAAAATACGGGAGCAGAGGGTGGATTTTGCCTCACCCCGTGGTGCGGCCACAGCCAGGTGCGCACCGGCACCTTTTGTCTGTCCCAGCCTGGGCAGACGGTCAAACAACCAGTCATGCAGCAGGCTCTGGTGAGAGGTGACAAAATGGGGAAAATAGGTTTTGGCAAAAAACGCCAGACTCTGTTCTGTCTGCTTCCGACGCCTGGCCGAGGCGACCGGATCCGATGCAAAGCCGCTGACATCCGCCTCGATCTTGCGGCGATACTCGGCGGCAAACCTGTCCATGCCGCTCAGAAACGCTTTGCCTGTCAATGCGTCAGCCATACTCTTTCACCAGTTGATTGCTGAACGGTTCCAACATTTCCAGGAATGTGGGGGCCAGACGGGGGTAGTGGGCACGAATAAACTCCCCCTCTTTGTGCAACACATCCAGGGCAATCCCCAGCCGTGACAACTCCGGGGTGGCCCGCCCCAGAGCCGCCATGGTTTTGCTCAACGAGTCGGTCAGGGAGGCGATCTGTTTGGTCTGCTCTTCTGCCGGCAACGACCTGATCTGTTGGATGACCTCATGGTGCAGTGACAGAAAATCCCCCAGGATTTTTTGCACCATTTCGGCATGTCCGCCGGAGATCAGGGAGCGGGCGGCCCGCAGTCGGTCCCACCCCTCTGCGCCCACGGCCGCTTTTTTCCAGGCTCTGGCGGTCGCCTCGGAGACACCGGCCCGCTGGGCCGCCATGGCCAGGGTGGCACCCGCCACGTAAGCATCGCGCACCGCCATGCGGGCAGCAGGAGAGTGGGCCATTACGTCCTCGAAATGCCGATTTTGATATACTCTATGGCCATCGAGATCACTGCGGCCACCAATCCTCCACCGACCACCGAGTGGGTCTTGACCGTACTCTCCAAGCCATCCATGCGGCTTTCGATCCGCTCCAGCAGTGCCCCCTGGCGCGTCTGTTCTGCCCGAACGCCCTCCAATGCCCCGGAAATCTGGCAAACTCTTTCCAACATCTCACTGAGTGGGTCCATGGTCATCTCCCTCACACAGCCACATGTTCGCGCCAGTTGCGCATGAATTCGGCCTCTGTGCCCGCCCCCTGGACGGTGTTGTAAAACCGCTTCCAGTACCGGGCCAGGCCGGGCAGATCCTCTGCCTGGGGCAGGGGCGCGTTGACCCGCAGATAGTGCAGCCGGCACATGACGGCGGCCAACAGCAGGTCGGTGATCATCTCTTCCGGTTTCGGTTCGATCGGCCAGCGCATGGCCAGACGGGCCTGAATGGCGGGTTTGTAGGCGATAAAATTGCGCCAGATGTCGTGATAGGTGGCCGGCTCCATCTGGAAGACGCCCATGGCAGGACCGCCTCCCACCTGCCGCAGATAGTGACCCAGCCCGGACTCCTGGGCGGCTGTCCCCAACATCAACGCCCGGGCAGCGGGTGAGTCCAGTTGCAGCAGCTCCAATGCCGGCTGGATGACATAGCGTTCAAACTGTTTAGGGTCCATTTTTTTTATCCTTGTCCTGACCAAAAGAAGAGCCAAAATAATAGTTGATGACAGCCAATGCCCCCATCGTGGCAAAGCTGAGGGCACTGGATACCAGCATGCCGGCCTGACCGTCCCGGTTGATGTCGCTGGTCAAAATGAACAGAATCAGTCCAAAACTGCCCAGCAGAATACCGCCCCCCATGAGAGGCACCGCCCGACCGCCTACCGCCACCTCTCTGGCACGGGCATTGGCTTGGTTCTGATTGCCGAGCTTGATGCGATCCGTCACCGCCTGCTCAAGGGCCAAGTGAAACGCCTGATCCGCCTGTTTGAGCTGCAAGGCCGTTTTGGGGTCGTTTTGTGCCGCAGCCTTGGCAATGGCTTGCAGGTTCTCTGCGTGCCCGCCAGGGGCGATTCCAAGGGCCTTGACGGCCAATTCCGCCGCCGCTCCCGCCAACGGACCCTCCAACGCGGTTGCCAGCCCGGGAGCGGTATTGCCCAATAGGGATTGCCAATCAAAATTAATCATCTCTCACCTGTGCGGAATGGTGTCTCTGTCATTAGCTATACCCCTGTCGGGAACCGGAAATCACCCGGAAGCATTTCACGTTGTTGGATCAAAATTGAAAGAAAGTTGGCGGGGAGGGTGCCTGGGCGGTTGATTCAAAATGTTGCGCACCTGTCGCTCGGTCAGTCGATGTCGCAGGGCCAGGTTGGCAGCGGTAACGTTGCCCTCGTCATAGGCTTGCAGAATGGCTCGGTTGCGCACGCAGCGCAGGGCATGGGCCCCTTTCGGGATATAGATTCGCTCCCCTGCATGGTGGCGAATCAGCTTTTGGGCCGCCTCCACCCCGATCACCGCCACCAGGCTGTGGTCGGGGTGGAACTGGGCCGGTACCAGCAGATCAATGCCGCCATAGCGTTGGGCCAGGGTCGTGGCGGCCGTCAGGCCGACCACCTCCACCAGTTGCTGCAGCATGGGCGACAGCTCGCAGAGGGCGACATCGATGTCTGACAGGGTGGTCATGGCGTGTTGCGTGCCGGTCGGTTGGCGGCAATTTGCAGGGCAGAGACCAGGGCGTGCAGTTCGGCACCGGTCAAAAATTCCAGCACCACATGTTCCCCTTTGCGGGCCTGAAACATGCGGCTGGCGGTGCCGCGTACATACCCCCAGTGCCACTTGTTGGCACAGATCATCGCATAGATTTTGCGATACATGGGGTTTTTGGCCGGGTCGTCCCAGTTGGTCGGGCGACGCATATTCCCGGTCGGTACCGGCTTTGCCGGAGCGGCCGGAACGGCCGGGGCGGTCGGTTGCCACCCCAGCTTTACAAACCCCAGCAACACCAGATCCATCTCCCGCCGGTTCATCCCCTTGCTGGATGTTTTGCCGGTGCTGGCCTGCAAATGCAGCCGGTACTCTTCATCGGTCAGGCCCAGTTGCTTTTTGGCCAAATGGATACGCGCCTGCAGGTTGGCCAACGGGTTGCGGCCGGCCTGACGGGCGGGGGCGGCCATCACTCAACCCTCATGGGCCGACCCGCCAGACCACAATACCCGAACAGGGTATCGCCAGGGCCGGCTGACTCGGCCCCCACCCAACGCCACCCCATACAGGCACCGGGCAGGCAGGGGATGATGAGATTTTGTCTCGCCTGCTGCACCGCATCGGCGCGGGCCATGCAGCACCAGCGGCTTTTGGCCTCTTCAACAGTTACAAGCATGGCCTTTCTCCTTGTGGTTTTAATGGCTGGGTACAGTGACCACCCGCCTGGGCCGGCAGGCAGCTTTGTCCCACCTGGTCATAAAATTCACAGCCTTTGCACTGCCGCAAAAACGCCTCTGCACTCTGTCGCAGCAGCTCGCTCATTTGGGAGAGTGCGCTCACTTGCCCACCTCCTCCAGCCTGGTCTCGAACGGCTCCACGATAAAATCCTCCCCCTGCTCAACCTT
>PEAG01000004.1 GCA_002753505.1 Magnetococcales bacterium HCHbin5
TGTGCGCATGCTGACGAAAGAAGATGGTCGGAGAGCCGTGTACGGGAAAACCGTACGCACGGTTCGATGAGGGGGTACTGGAAACGGGGCGAAAGCCACCGCGCCTGCACTCTACTCTACCAAAGCCCCTGCATGAACTGCGCGTTTTCCCAAAGCAAATTTTCGCAGAAAATTTGCGCAACGCGCACAAAACCGCCCCGCAGGGGCGACCTTGGGAGGGCGGCAGCCCGACGCGCACGGTTATGTCGTGGAAAATATTTGGATAAAAAACCAGAACCCTCGGATATTCCGCCTCTCGTTTGATACAAGGCCAGGAACGGTTTTTTTTCAAACCCTCCCCTGTTTTGCCCGCTCTCAGTCGGGCTGCCGCCCTCCAGGAGTGCCCCTGCGGGGCGTTTTGGGCGCGCTGCGCCCATTTGCTGCGCAAATGGGCTTCTGTGAAAGCGCGCCCGTTCATGCAGGGGCTTTGCCCCTGCACCCCACCGGGGACCGTGACGGTCCCCGGACCCCTGCAATTGTTTTAAAAGATTAGGAAAAGCCCTTGCTGGCCGATTTGCCACCAAACAGACTCGTCAGCGACTTGAGCAGGCCAAAAAATCTGTTCGCAAATACACCAGCCAGAAAAGAGGCAAGACAGGAGCCATACAGAGTGAGTGAAAATGAATGGTTTTTTCCCTGCCCATCGATCAATCCTGCCCCCCCTTTTGCAACCAAATAGACCAAAAAACCCATGACCACGCCCGATATCATACTGCGCAACAGAAACGGATAACCGTCATCCCTGTTAAAATGACCGGCCAACGCGCCAATCACACAGGATAAAATGAGCGAAATCGCCAGCAGAGAGTTGGAGTTGTAATTGCAGACAAAAGAGACAAAGAGATCATTGATATTGTCTATAAATACATTGAACTCATGGATGCGCAGGATAAAAGGAGAACCGTCCAGCATCTTGCTTTTATTGATGGCGGTTTTACCCTGCAGGACCGAAGAGAGACTGGAGTTTCCCTCAATGGACTTGGCCTTCAGGACCAGCAGATCACGAAATGAGAAGAGATCATTTTCCAACGGTATGGAACCATTCGCAATAATGACCTGCGCAACCTGTCTGAACTTTTCAAGCAGGTCAATTTGGGATGCAAGAGCGGCTTTTGCCTTCTGGTTGTTATCCGCTTTGGAATGAGAGGATTCCAAAGCCTGCAACTCGGTTTTGTGTTGGTCAATTTCGTTATCAACAGATACCGTAAAAGCCACCCGATTGGAAATTTCAAAAGTGGATACAATGCTGGCTGGTATCAGGATAATTAAAATGATAAAAACAAATAAATATGAAAGTACATCCAACGTGGTCAACCCTTCCTCCTCCTCCTCCTCGTACTCCTCCTCGACGTCATTCTCAGGAACTCTATTGGCAGAGGCTTCACCCAAATCAGTCGATAACTCCGCATGGAGCTTTTTAGTTTCCACAGTTTCAGATGTCATGTGCGCTTCCTCAAGGAAAAAAGGGGTGGGGACAAAATGACACAGCAACCAGAGGTTGCAACGGATTGAAAACAGGCCTGCTCGGTTGTTTATGCATGAATAATGCCAGAAAAAAACCATGTCTTTATTGTTTTATTAATTTACAAAACCCTATTAATTGTTCATTGTGGGGTTTTAATATTAAAATAATTATAAATATTTATTTTAATTGTAAAAACAAAGGCGGGGCATCGTCAAAGCATGATCTTCTATTGTTTGTTGGGTCTGGTCTGCTTGCTGAAGAGAGCTGAATGGGGATGGACCTCCGAACCGGAGGTCCAATTGCCCCAGCAGCATCCTAATGGTTAACGCTTCCGGCCGCTCCAATACCGCTTTCACACCGAATGGATTGGGCCTCAAAGAGGGCGCGCTCAGCTGCCGCCCGCGGGCTGTTGTCCAATTTGGAAAACAACCAGCACCCCACAAAGGCGAGGGTCATGGAAAAGATGGCCGGATCCTTGTAGGGAAAGAGGGCTGTCTTGTTGCCAAGAACATCCACCCAGACGGTTTTTGACAACACCACCATGACGACTGTCGTGATCAACCCGAGCGAACCGCCGATCATCGCGCCACGAGTCGTCAGATTTTTCCAGTGAATGGAGAGAAACAGGATGGGAAAATTGGCGGACGCGGCGATCGCAAAGGCCAAACCAACCATGAAGGCGACGTTTTGCTTCTCAAATTGGATGCCGAGAAAAATGGCAACGATGCCAATGGCCAATGCGGCAAATTTGGAGACCCGCATCTCCGTCTGTTCGTTCACTTTGCCACCACAAATGGCGTTGGCGAAGAGGTCATGGGAAACAGCCGAGGCACCGGCCAGTGTCAACCCGGAGACCACAGCCAGAATGGTGGCAAAGGCCACCGCTGAGATAAACCCAAGGAAAAGGTCGCCTCCCGTGGCGTGCGCCAAATGAATGGCTGCCATATTGTTACCACCTGCCAGCGTTCCCTGTGCCAGATCGACATACTGGGCATTGGGAGCCACCATCATGACGGCACCAAAACCGATGATAAAGGTCAGGATGTAAAAATAGCCGATGAAGCCGGTTGCATAAAAGACCGATTTGCGCGCCTCCTTGGCATTGGGAACGGTAAAAAACCGCATCAAAATGTGCGGCAGTCCCGCCGTACCAAACATGAGTGCCAGTCCCAGAGAGATGGCCGAAATCGGATCGGTCACCAGACCGCCCGGAGCAAAAATATCCTTGCCTTCGGCAACAACCTTTTTGTGATTCGCCAGCCCACTGGATTTGATGCTCTCCAGGGCGGTCCTGAAAAACAGCTCCAGATCAAAATGGGTATGGCTGAGTGCGCTCAGGGCAATAAAGGTCGCCCCCGTGAGGAGCAGACAGGCCTTGATGATCTGTACCCAGGTGGTCGCTATCATGCCTCCGAATGCCACATAGAGAATCATCAAGGCACCAACAATGATGACCGCATATTCGTAGGGCAGACCAAACAGGGTGCGAATCAGTTGCCCCGCTCCCACCATCTGGGCTATCAGATAGAGAATGACGGTAAACAGGGTTCCCAGGGCTGACAAAGTGCGGATGGGTGCCTGCGCAAGACGAAAGGAGACAATATCGGCAAACGTGTAACGGCCCAGGTTGCGCAGCTGCTCGGCCATCAAGAACAGGATGATTGGCCAACCAACCAGAAAGCCGATGGAATAGATCAGTCCATCATATCCTCTCGCAAACACCATGGCCGAAATACCGAGGAATGAAGCGGCCGACATGTAATCACCGGCAATGGCCAAGCCATTCTGAAATCCGGTGATTCCACCACCAGCCGCATAAAAATCCTTGGTACTTTTTGTGTGGGAGGCGGCCCAGTAGGTAATCCCCAAGGTGACCGCCACGAAGGCAAAAAACATGATAATCGCTGTGATATTGACCGAAGATTCCGTTGCCGCCGCATCTGCGGCCAACCCGGTTGAACTGTAAAAACTGCCAAATACAACAAACAAGCACCACAAGAAACGACTCATTTTGTCTCCTCCTTGACCTGCCGGGCCAACTCGTCAAAAGTTCCGTTTGCCCGAAAAACATAAATCCCTGTTAATACAAAGGCGATTACGATAATGAGTACGCCTATGGGAATCCCGACGGAAATGACACTGTCCGGGGATAGTTTGTTGCCCAAAACGTTTGGTACGAAGGCTACAACCAATATGAAGGCATAATAGATGACCAGCATGATAATACTGAGCAACCAGGCAAAACGGGAGCGTTTTGCTACCAACTGCTGATATTTCGGATTGTCTCTGATCCGTTTGATAAGTTGACTGTCAACGGGATCGTTGTTCATCATATTCACTCCTGCAGGGTGTTGATCCGGGAATGGTCAGGTAATGCGTTATCCAACAACACGATTTCAGAGAAGGCAGTGTCTGATTTGTTCAGGTTGACTGCCTTGCGTGGATCAGAGCCTCTACCACACTGGGGTCGGCCAGGGTAGTCGTATCGCCCATGCTGTCCAACTCATTAGAGGCAATTTTGCGCAAAATACGTCGCATGATTTTGCCGGAACGGGTTTTGGGCAGGCCGGGGGCCCATTGCATGATGTCAATGTGCGCAATGGGACCGATCTCCTTACGAACCAGCGCGGCCAACTCTTTGCGCAAATCCTCGGAAGGCTCTTCACCCACCATCAGGGTGACAAAGGCATAGATTCCTTGCCCCTTGATGGGGTGGGGATAACCAACCACCGCGGCCTCTGCAACCTTTTCATGCAGCACCAGGGCAGATTCAATCTCGGCAGTACCCAGATTGTGCCCGGAAACAATGATAATGTCGTCCACCCGTCCGGTGATCCAATAGTAGCCATCCTCATCCCGACGACAACCATCACCTGGGAAATAGCGGCCCGGATAGGCAGCAAAATAGGTGTTGATGAAGCGTTGATGGTCACCATAAACGGAACGCATCATGCCAGGCCAGGGGCGGGTGATGGTCAAAATCCCCCCCGCTGCACCCTCCTGCGGCACCCCCTTTTCGTCCACAATTTCCGGCACAATTCCAAAAAAGGGCAACGTGGCCGAACCGGGCTTGGTGGCAATGGCACCCGGCAGTGGTGTGATCAGAATGCCCCCGGTCTCGGTTTGCCACCAGGTATCGACGATGGGACAACGGCCCTGACCAACGACGTGAAAATACCACTCCCACGCCTCTGGATTGATGGGTTCGCCGACCGATCCCAACAGGCGCAAAGAGGCCCGGCTGGTCTTGTTGACAAAGCCATCCCCTTGCGCCATGAGCGAACGAATGGCGGTCGGGGCGGTGTAAAAAATGTTGACCTGATGTTTGTCGATCACCTGCCAAAAACGAGAGGCATCCGGATAGGTGGGAATACCCTCAAACATCAGGGTGATGGCTCCGTTGGAAAGAGGGCCGTAGACAATGTAGGTGTGTCCGGTGATCCAGCCTACATCGGCGGTACACCAGTAGACATCGCCATCATGGTAATCAAAAATATAGCGATGCGTCATGGTGGCGTAGAGAATGTAGCCTCCTGTGGTGTGCAAAACCCCCTTCGGTTTGCCGGTAGAGCCGGAGGTATAGAGGATAAACAGGGGATCTTCCGCTTCCATGGGCTCTGCCGGACACTCCGGGCTGGCGGCGGCGATGGCTTCGTGATACCAGACATCCCGCGCCGGTTCCATCGGTACTGCACCACCGGTCAGGCGTACGGTAAAAACAGTATGAACCGACGGACACTCCTTGAGGGCTTCGTCCACATTGCGCCGCAGCGGAATTTTTTTGGCCCCTCGAACCCCTTCGTCCGCTGTCACCACCGCACAGCTGGCTGCATCCTGGATGCGGTCCTTGAGAGATTCCGGGGAGAAGCCGCCGAACACCACCGAATGAATCGCGCCGATACGGGCACAGGCCAACATGGCGATCGCTGCCTCGGGGATCATCGGCATATAGATGCAGACCCGGTCTCCCTTGCGTACGTTGCGGGATTTGAGCGCGTTGGCAAATCGGCAGACCTCTGCGTGCAGGGCCTTGTAGGTAATCTTTCTGGCGTTGTTGGGATCGTCTCCTTCCCACAGAATGGCAGTCTGGTCGCCACGGGTTGCCAGGTGACGGTCCAGACAATTATACGAAACATTCAACTGCGCCCCATCAAACCAGCGAATGTGGGCCTTGTGAAAGTCCCACTCCACCACGGTGTCCCACTTTTTGAACCAATCAATAAAAGACTCTGCCTGGGAGGCCCAATAACCTTCCATGTCATTGATCGATTGGGCGTACAAAAGGTCATACTGTTCCCGATTGATCAGGGCGTGGGTTGCAACCTCTGACGGTACAGGATATTGTTTGTCGATACTCATGCCGATGACTCCTTCCTGAATGCGGTTCCGGCGACGACCACTCTGCATTATCGCCTATCATTGCGGGCTGATGGATGACGCATAAAACCACAAATGTCAAGTATTCGTGATAGGCCTGTACGGGATGTTGCGGCAGTCCGGGTCATTTTTGTTGCAATGTCCTGGGCATACTCATATATGATTGTTGCAGTAAATTTGTGGCGGACAGGGTGCAGAGTGTCGGCAATCAATCATTGATCGTTCTCCTGAGCCCGATACCAACCGAATACAGGGAAAACAATCAGCGTGACCCACAGTACAGAGCAGCTCTCTTCCCTTCTTGCACCGCGCTCCATTGCCATCGTTGGAGCTTCCCGCCATGCGGGAAAGTGGGGGCATCGCCTGCTCGCCAATGTTGTCTCTGGCGGGTTTGCCGGCAGCATCTATCCCGTCAATCCCCACGGTGGTGCCATCCTGGGGCAGGCTGTTTATTCTGAGCTTGCCGCCGTTCCACGGGGGGTTGAACTGGTACTCTTGCTGCTCCCTGTGGCCCAGATATGGCAACAGGCCAAAATGGCCGTGGCACGGGGCATTGCCGCCCTGGTGGTGTTGACGGAAGGATTCGATGATCATACGCAGGAGGGGCTCGAACGGGCGGCTGCCCTGGCCAAACTGTGTCGGGAACGCAATGTACTGCTGCTGGGCCCCAACTCCCTGGGGATTGTACATCGACAATGGGCTCTCAATGGCTCCCTGGCCCCTGTCATGCCACCTGTTGGCGGCCTCTCTCTCTTTTCTCAATCCGGGGCGGTATGTGCAGCGGCGTTGGATTGGATGGTGTCCCGCCAGTTGGGCATCGCCAAAATGGTCAGCCTGGGCAAACAAGCCAGTATTACGGAGCTTCACTGTCTCTCCTACCTGGCCCATGACCCGGACACCAGCCTCATCGCCTGTCATCTGACCGGGATCTCAGAAGGCAGCAACTTTCTCAAAGCAGCCATGGAGGCCGCCCACAATAAACCGGTGGTTCTGTTGCTGGGTGATGAGGGCAGCAACGGCTGCAACGCCCCCTCCGCGCACTCAGCCAGTCGGTTGAGGGAGTCGCCCGCCGTTCGGGCCGCCATCCGTGACCGTACGGGTATTATTCTGACCACCGATTTTCAAGCGTGGATGGATATACTGCTGCTGCTGGCTCGTTCTCCCTTGCCGGGCAACAACCGGGTAACGGCCATCACCAACGGTAATCCCGGGCTGTTGACCGCCACCCTGCTGGAGCGTCATGGCCTGCATTTGCAGCACCCTGCAGAACCGATGGCCGCAACAGTGCGGTCCCAACTGGCTTCTGTCTGTTTACCGAATGCTCCGTTGGATTTGCGCACCGTTGCGCAACCCGAACACTATCGTTTGGCGGTGGATGCGCTCCGGCATGATACCTGGACAGATGCCATTGTCGTATTGATATTTCCCCACTTTTTGACCCATCCCGCAGAGACCGTGCACGCTTTGGCCACCGCTGCCGCCGGCGGGAAGCCCCTGTTGGTGATTGTGATGGGAGGGGATCGGGCGCAACCTGTGATGGCGGAACTGGACCGCCTGGGTCTGGCGGCTTTTGCCACTCCAGAGCGGGCTGTCATGGCCCTGGCCAGCCTTTACCAGTACGGATGTTGGCGACGCCGTACGCCTCGGGTGATCTTGCCCTTTGTTGTCAACCAGGGCCGGGTTCGACGCCTGATTCAACGGTATGGCGCGTTGGGCATTCAGCAGCTTTCTGACCTGGAATCCAAGCAAATCGTGCAGGCGTATGGTGTCGCTCTCCCCGACGGAGAGGAGGCGGCCAGTATCGATGAGGCGTTGGAAAAGGCCGAACGCATGGGCTATCCGGTTGCACTGCACCTGCTTCTCCATGAACGCCTTCCGGGGCACTCCGTGGAGAGTCGCCCTGTTCATGTGGCTGGACCACAGGCCATGCGGGATGGCTTTGAATTGCTCATGTTCCGGTTTGCCAGCCGATTGCCGGACGCACAATGGGCGGGGCTTTTTGTCGAAAAAATATTTTCCCGGGGTTATCCCGTTTCATTGGGTATGCAGCGGGATCCGCTGTTTGGTCCTCTCCTCCACATTGACGATGGCCCCTCTTTTTCCCGGGAGGCCATCTCTTGTCAGTTGGCCCCCGTGACCAGCGAAGAGGCCATGGCTCTGTTGCGTCTCCATTGCCGTCAACGCTCAGGATACCCCCTGGGCGAAACGCTGGAGGATAACGAATTACAGGGGGCGGCGGAACTGTTGCAGCGTATTGCCCAACTGGCTCTCGATTTTCCGGCCATTGATCGGATAGGGATCACGCCCTTGCTTGTTCGCCGGGCGGGTCTGCCTCCCGTGGTCAGCACATGTGATATTCAACTGTCGCAACAGGAGAGGGTATGATGACCCATCCAGCCGCTTTGGATACCCGCTGGGAAATCAGGTATGCCGGAATGATCACCCATGCCAAAGCCGCTGTGCAGCGCATTCAGCCGGGTCAACGGGTTTTTCTTGCCACCGGGGCCGGGGTTCCACAGGCTCTGGTGCGGGCCCTGCTCAATGATCATGCCCGTTTGGCTGATATTGAAATTGTCACTGTTTTCGTGGCAGGCAGGCTTCCTCTCGCACTGAAAGAGCTGGCCGGCACCTTTACCCTCAACACCTTTTTTGTCGTCGATTCTGTCCGGGCTCTGGTGCAGTCCGGGCTGGCGGACTATACGCCCATCCATATGTCGGATATTCCGCGACTCTTTTCCAGTGGTCAATTGCCGCTGGATGTTGCCATGATTCAGGTCTCCCCTCCCGATACGGAGGGCAACGTCAACCTGGGGGTGTCGGTGGATGTGGTGCGTTCTGCGACTGAGAATGCGCATTTGATCATTGCACAGGTTAATCCCTGCATGCCGAGAACCCATGGCGATGCCTCTCTGTCTGTCTGGAATGTGGACCTGATGGTTCCAGAGGAGGAGCCCCTGCAAGAGCTGTTGCTGCCGGCTCCAACGGAGGTCATGGATCGCATCGGTCGTCACGTAGCCACCTTGATACCCGATGGTGCGACGATTCAAATGGGTATTGGAAGGGTGGCCCAGTCTGTTGTCCGCTATTTGACAGACAAGCATGATTTGGGCATTCATACGGAGATGATTTCCGATACCATTCTGGATTTGATCGACTCCGGTGCAGTGACAGGTCAGCAAAAATCCCTTGATCAGGGGGTGGTCGTCACCAGTTTTGCTCTCGGCAGTCGTCGTCTCTACGATGCGGTTCATGACAATCCGCTGTTTTCTTTTCGTCGGACAGAATATGTCAATGATTTTATGACAATCGTTCGCCAGCAGCGCATGGTGGCCATCAACAGTGCCCTGCAGGTGGATTTGACAGGTCAGGTTTGTGTGGACTCCATCGGTGCGTTGTTTTATTCGGGCATGGGGGGGGTGGTTGATTTTAATTCAGCCACGGCTGCCGCAGAGGGTGGTCGGGCTGTGATCGCTTTGCCCAGTACGGCTCGTAAAGGTAAAACCTCCCGTATCGTCTCCCGCCTGAACAGCGGGTCAGGCGTGGCCTTGAACCGGGGCATGGTCCACTACGTGGTCAGCGAGTATGGTGTCGCCTATCTGTTTGGCAAAACCATTCAGGAGCGGGCCCTGGCCCTGATTGGCATTGCCCATCCAAAATTTCGGATCCGACTGCTGAAGCAGGCGGTCAAGTCGGGTTTTTTGCGACCGGAAATAGGGGAAATGGATGGTCAAATCTGGGTGGGTAGCCGTGAGTTGCGTACCTCTCTGTTGCTGGAGAGTGGGCAATTGATCACCTTTCGTTCCTCCCGTCCCACAGATTGGAAGGCGGTCAAAAAAATGCTTTACTCTCTCTCCGAGGGGAGTGTCTATCGCCGATTCATGAGTCATGTCAAGCGATTTCCACTCAACAGGTTGAAAAATTTTACATTTATCGATCAAAGACGGGATGTGGTGGTGGTGGGTGTACTGTCTGATGGTCAGAATGAGCAGGTGATCGCCATGGGCGGATACAATGTTGGTGGTACCGCAAACTGGGCGGAAATCGCCTTTCTTGTGCAGGATAAGTGGCAAGGGCAGGGCATAGGCACCTTCATGATGCAACATTTGGCCAGTGTTGCGCGCAGTGCAGGACTGGCGGGTTTGACAGCAGAGACCCTGGTGGATAACCTTCCCATGCAAGGGGTATTAAAAAAATGCGGTTTTGCGGTTCAATCCCGATTCGATGGGGAAACGGTGCATTTTGATATAGAACTGTAGTGGCTGAATAACCTTCTTTTGATCTTTGTTAGATGGTGGTCAACGCGCGTTGGTCTTTGTCCCGCTCTCGCCGGGAAGTGTCACACTCTCAGGGCTGTGACACACCGTTGGGCTGGACACACGCTTTTCCCAGGCCGGGTTGGGCGTATGGTTTTCCCAGGCCCCATCTGGAAGCAATACAATACCCCGCTTGATACTCAAGGCTCCCATCAACACAATCAGCAAACCGGCCACCTGCATTACCCGCTGCCGCGCCCGCCGATCCAGCCAGGTGGAGAGCAAGGCAAAACCCCACATGGCGGGCAGGGTGCCCAAGGCAAAGGCCAACAAAACGGTCATCCCTCCCAACAGGGAGGCGGTTGCAAAAGCCTGGGCCTGAAAAGCCCAATGCAGAGAACAGGGCAATAAACCGGTCAACACACCCATGCCCAGGGGTTGCCAGAACCGCTTTGCCTCAGACACAGAGCGACTCCAACCAAAGAACCAACCACCCTGTCCCCCTGCAGCCAAAGAAAACAGACCGCTGGTATGAATGCCCATGATCACCATGGTGACACCGACCGCCAGATGGGGCAGGCCGTTCCACTGCATGGGTCGCAACTGGAGCAGAGCGAGAGAACCAAGCCAACCGGTCAAAGCACCCAACACCATATAGGTTCCGACCCGCCCCAGGGTGTAAAGCAACGGTCGTTGCCACGCACGCCACAACGACTGCTCTGCTCCGCGTGCGCCTGACAGCGAACAGGCGGCCGCTATCCCGCCACACATACCGATACAGTGACCACTGCCCAACAGGGCGGCCAAAAATGTCAACCAGAGATCAATCAGAGAGGGGGTCATGATGCGGTGTCCTGACGGACGCATACCCAAACAACAGGAGGGAAAGCAGTAACGGACTGACCGACCGTTCCATGGACCAAAAAAAAGCCAGGGGAGACGAGCTCCCCTGGTGCGGCGCAGGGGCAGAGCCCTATATGCGCTAACATGATGACCATACCCATGCTTTTCAAATCTTTTCAAACGATTGCAGGGGCCTGGGGACCATCACGGTCCCCAGTGGGGTGCAGGGGCAAAGCCCCTGCATGTAACGGGCGCGCTTTCCCGAAAGCCCATTTGCGCAGCAAATGGGCGCAGCGCGCCCAAAACGCCCCGCAGGGGCACTCCTGGAGGGCGGCAGCCCGACCGAAAGCTGGCCAGGTTTGGGAGGGTTTGAAAAAAAAATTGTTCCTGGTCTCGTATCAAACGAGAAGCTGAACATCCGAAGGTTCTGGTTTTTTATCCAAATATTTTCCACGACACAACCGTGCGGGTCGGGCTGCCGCCCTCCCAAGGTCGCCCCTGCGGGGCGGTTTTGTGCGCGTTGCGCAAATTTTCTGCGAAAATTTGCTTTGGGAAAACGCGCAGTCCAGCAGGGGCTCCGCCCCTGCACCCCGCCGGGGACCGTGACGGACCCCGGCGGACCCCGGCAATCGTTTAAAAGAAGACCGCAATCATGTTAGCGCATACAGGGCAGAGCCCCTGCATGGAAAAGGCATATGTCACCTGCGAAACAACAGACCCGGCGCGCTGCTACTGACCACCACCCAACCCATGGACATACAGGGCGAGCTGCTTGATCTGCAGCGGGGTCAAACGTTTCCCGGTCTCTTTGGCACCACTGCCCCAGGCAGGCATATGGCCGGTGCGTCCCTTTGCGATGGAGGCCCGAACAACGGCAGGGTCGCTGCCATACAGCCAAACGGCATCCGTCAGGTTGGGCGCGCCAACCGGTGGGGCAGGAGAGCCAGCCACTGTCCCTTTGATGGAACCATTACCCAGGTCACCGTGACAGCCATTGCAACCCGCCTCGCCATGGAACAACTGATCACCCCGTTGAGCCGCTGCTGCATCCTGGGAACGCTTGGACAAAGAGAGTACATACTCCGTCAGGTCATTGACCTGTGCCTCGCTGAACGCCCCACCAGCTCCCTGCAAGTGGGCGGGCATCGCGCCATCCCGGCCTTTGTCGATGGTCTCGTAGATGGTATCCAGGTCACCGCCAAAGAGCCAATCATCATCCGCCAGAGTGGGAAAGCCGCCGGCCTTGACGCCAACACCACCACTGCCGTGACAAGGGGCACAAAAATCCCCAAAAATGGCCTTGCCACCGGACATGGCATGTTGCAGCAGACTGTTGTCCCGGGCAATCTCTTTCAGAGAGAGCTTTTCCAACCGATCATTGGAAGCCTTTTTCTGTGCCAGGGCCGCCTTTGAATCCTGGGCAAACTCCTGGTGCATGGACCATCCCAACATACCCTTGGTATATCCATCCAGCATCGGCCAAGCCGGGTACAAGACCCAGTAGACAACCGCCCAGATAACCGTGGCATAAAAGCTGTACAGCCACCATCTTGGCAGGGGATTGTTGAACTCCTTCAAGGGATAACCCTCTTCCGAATCCCATTGGTGCCCAGTGGTTTCCACGTCATGTTGATCCGCCATCACGTCGTCTCCTCTCTCATTTAGCGGGCTTGCGCCTGGTAACTGGAAAAATCCACCAGTGTACCCAGCATCTGCAGATAGGCCAGTAAGGCATCCAATTCGGAAATTTGATCCGGCTGACCATCAAAATCATCTTTTGGTACCTTGTTGCCATACCGTTGGCTCAAACCGGAGGCATCACTGCTGGCCGAAGCTTGAGCCTGCAGATCCTTTTTGGCATTGGCGATCTGTTCTGCGCTGTAGGGGACACCCACCATGGCCAGAACCTGCATGCGCTTTTCAATGTCTTCATACTTCAACGGACTCTTCTTCAGCCACGGATAGGAGGGCATGACCGACTCCGGCACCACCGACTGCGGATGCTGCATGTGAGCCTGATGCCACATGTTGGAATACTTGCCGCCGATGCGGGCCAGATCAGGACCGGTACGCTTGGAACCCCACTGGAAGGGGTGATCATACATGCTCTCTGCGGCCAGAGAGTAGTGGCCATACCGCTCCGCCTCATCCCGGAACGGGCGGATCATCTGGGAGTGGCAGTTGTAACAACCCTCCCGGATGTAGATGTCACGGCCAACAAGCTCCAACGGGGTGTAGGGACGCATCCCCTCAACCTTTTCGATGGTGCTCTTGATAAAAAACAGAGGCACAATCTCCACAATACCGCCGATGGAAATCAAGACCAAAGTCAGGATGACCATGAGGGGAATGCTTCTTTCAATAGTGTCGTGTTTCATCATGATCCTCCCTGTTATCTCGCCACTGCCTGGGTTTGACGGGAACCACCCCGCACGGTCATCGCCAAGTTGTAAGCCATCAGCAAGGCACCCAACAGGAAGACAATGCCACCAACGGCCCGGATCAGATAGTAGGGGTGCATGGCGGCTACGGTCTCGGCGAAGGAGTAGCTCAGATTGCCAAACGAGTCATAAGCCCGCCACATCAGACCCTGCATGATACCGGAAATCCACATGGCGACGATATAGATAACCACGCCAACCGTGGAGAGCCAAAAATGCAGGTTGATCAGCCGGGTAGAGTAGATGGTCACTCCCCACAGTTTGGGCACCATGTGGTACAGGGCTCCAAAAGAGACCATGGCAACCCAACCCAAGGTGCCGGAGTGCACATGCCCAATGGTCCAGTCCGTATAGTGTGAGAGGGCATTGACCGACTTGATGGACATCATGGGGCCCTCAAAGGTGGACATGCCGTAAAAGGAGAGTGAGACAATGAAAAAGCGCAAAACAGGATCGGTACGCAGTTTATGCCAAGCCCCGGAAAGGGTCATGATGCCGTTGATCATACCGCCCCAGGAGGGCAACAACAGCATGATGGAAAAGGTGGCCCCCAGAGTGCTGGCCCAGTCGGGCAGGGCGGTATAATGCAAATGGTGCGGACCCGCCCAGATATACATGAAAGAGAGGGCCCAGAAGTGGACCACCGAGAGCCGATACGAGTAGACCGGACGTTCCGCCTGTTTGGGCACAAAGTAATACATCAACCCCAAAAAGCCGGCGGTCAAGAAAAAACCCACCGCATTGTGACCATACCACCACTGTATCATGGCATCCTGCACACCCGAAAAGAGGGGGTAGGAGTCGGTCAGATTGACCGGTATGGCCAGATTGTTGACAATGTGCAGCATGGCCACGGCGATGATGAAGGCCAGATAAAACCAGTTGGCCACATAGATGTGCGGATCCTTGCGCCGGGCCAGTGTGCCGACAAAGTTGATAAAATAGGCCACCCAGACCACGGTGATCAGCAGATCAATGGGCCAGATGGGTTCCGCATACTCCTTGCCCTGGGTAATGCCCAACGGGTAGGTGATCACCACCAGCACGACCACCAGATTCCAGCCCCAGAAGGTCAGATTGGAGAGGAAGCGGGAGAAGAGCTGCGTCTTGCAGGTGCGCTGCACCACGTAGTAGCTGGTGGCAAACAGTACCGAGCCCCCAAAGGCGAAGATGACCGCCGAAGTGTGCAGCGGACGCAGCCGACCAAAGGAGAGGTATGGCAGGGTGGTGTTCAGATCGGGGAACGCCAACTCCAGGGCCAAAAACACCCCCACCAGAAAGCCGACAATCGCATAGATGACTGCCGCGATGGAGAACTTTTTCACCACATCGTAGTCGTAGAAGAGTGTTTGGTTTGCTTGTTGGCCCACGGCATCCTCCTTCTGTCGGGTACAGAATAATTTGTTAACCAAGCAAGGTTCGTTGCATAGTGTCCCAAGACATTAACAGTCTTTTCTAATATACTAGTCGCACACTGGAAGCAAGCCAAAAAGATCCCCGTTTGGAAAAAGGATTGAACAGAACCGCATGACTACCGACACAAGTTCCCTTTATGCCGCTTGGAAAAAAATCTATCCTCGCCATCAGGAAGGCTTTTTCCGTAATTTGCGCTGGGTGCTGTATGCCTTGGAGCTGGGCATCTTTTTTTTGTTGCCTTTTCTGCGATGGCAACGATCGGCCGGATTGCCCACCCAGGCGGTGTTGTTTGATCTGCCCGGGCGCAAGTTTTACATTTTTGACCTGGTGATCTGGCCCCAGGACATATTTCTGCTCGCCTTCCTGCTGATTGCGGCCGCCATCGGGCTCTTTTTCATGACCGCCTTGGCAGGGCGGGTACTGTGTGGCTACATGTGTCTGCAAACGGTGTGGACAGACCTTTTCCTGCTGTTGGAAAAGCTGTTCGAGGGGAATCGAAAGCAGCGCATCAAGTTGGACAGCTCTCCCTGGGGTATCAAAAAAGCGGTCATCAAAGCGGGGAAACATCTCTCCTGGCTGCTGGTCAGCCTGCTGACCGGCTTTGCCGTGGTCGCCTACTTTATCGATGTGTTTACCCTGCCGCAGCAAATCATGGAGGGCAGCCTGCCTTTTGCCGCCGGCATGACAGTCTGCCTGGCAGCCGTGTCCACCTATGCCATGGCTGGCTTTGCCCGGGAACAGGTCTGCATCTACATGTGTCCCTACGCCCGTTTCCAGGGGGCCATGTTTGACGAGGACACCCTGATTGTCGCCTACAACCCCCAGTTGGGGGAGCCCCGTGAATCCAACCGTCGCACCCGGGCTGCGATGGGGGCAAAGGCGGGCATGTGCATTGACTGCAATGCCTGTGTGACCACCTGTCCCACTGGTATCGATATTCGCGATGGGCAGCAGTACGAATGTATCATGTGCGGGGCCTGCATCGATGCCTGTGACAGTGTGCGCCAGCGGTTGGGAGGTGGGGGCGAACGGTTGTTGAGCTATACCTCCCTGCAGGAGATCAAGGGAAACAAAACCCATTGGTTGCGAGGCCGGGTGGTTGCCTATGCAGCTTTGATGGCACTGGTGCTGGGCGGATTTGTGCTTTACCTGGCCCACCACGCCACGGTAGAGTTGACGGTGATCGGCCATCGGCAGCCCCTGTATATCATGCAGTCGGATGGCAGTATCCAGAACAACTACACCATACGCATCCTGAACATGACCTCCAGCGAGCAGACCTATGCTCTGGGCGTGGAAGGATTGGCCGGTGCGGCCTTGACCGTGGCAGCCGTTTCCAGCGAAGATGCTCGGGGGCACCCTTTGTTGACGGCAGCACCCGGTTCCGTCACCCCCTTCACCGTCTATCTGCGGCAGGCCCGTGATCACGTGACTTCCGGCAAACAGGAGTTGCGCTTCACTCTGGCCGCCCAATCCCCTCAGGGGGGATCCACCTCTTACACGAGCGTCTTTATCAGGCCATGATGGACACGAAAACCCAGCAGGATTCCCCAAAGCGATGGGGTCGTTTTGAACCCTGGCCGACCGCAATCGTCCTCTTTTTTGTGGTTGTGTTTATTGTCAACGCAGCCTTTGTCATTGTTGGCCAGCAGAGTTGGAGCGGTTTGGTCACCGAGGGGGCTTATGTCAAGGGGTTGGCTTTCAACAGGGTACTGGAAGCCCAGCAGCAGCAGGAGCGTTTAGGTTGGAAGTTGAGCCTGGACAGTGCAAAAATGGTGGTGGGGCAGTCGGGGCCGTTGTCTCTCTCCCTGCGCGATCGCGACGACCAACCCCTCGCTGCGGCTCAGATTCAGGGGGTGCTGTTTCGACCTGTCCAAGCGGGCACCGACTACCCCTTTACCATGCAGGAAGAGCAACCTGGTCTTTACAGTGTCGCGCTTAAGGTGCCGTTGCCTGGCCAGTGGGATGTCAAATTGGCCATTGTGGCCCCCGCCGGGGAATATCGCTATGTACAGCGTATTCACCTGCCACTCCCCCATTCAGGAGAGCAAAATGCAATCCGTTGATGATTTGATCTATTTTTCCAGAATTTTTGCCCTGGTACTCTTTTTCGTTCTGTTCGTGGGCATTCTGGTATGGGCCTTTTTACCTGGCAACAAACAACGCTTTGAAAAAGAGGCCCGCAAAATCCTGGAAGAGGATAGATGAGTTGTTACCATTGCGGACTGCCTGTACCCCCGGATATGGCCCCTACAAAGGAGGGATTGCTCTTTTGCTGTGGGGGTTGCCTGGGGGCGTGGCAACTGATTCAGGGCATGGGGTTGGCCGATTATTATCAACGCCGCACCGGGGATTCCGTGGGTATGCAGCCCCAGGGCACGGATTCGGTTGCCCTGCAAGCCTTTGATGATCCCCTCTACCAAAGCCGGGTGGTACGGCAACGGGAGGGTTCCCATGAGGTCTGCCTGATGGTGGATGGCATCCATTGCGCGGCCTGTATTTGGCTGAATGAGCAGATCCTGCGCCAGTTGCCCGGTGTGGAGGAGGTATGGATCAACTTTGCCACCCATCGTGCCCAGGTGCGTTGGGATCCCAGCCGGCTCTCCCTGTCAGACATTATCGGCACCGTTCGTCGCATCGGCTATCAGGCCGAACCCTATGACCCCAGCCAAAGCGAACAGGGCCGCAGTCGGAAAGACAAGGCTTTGCTGGCCAGACTGGGGGTGGCGGCCTTCGGGGCGGCCAACGTCATGTTTATCGCTGTTGCCCTGTATGCCGGCTATTTCCAGGGCATGGAACGGGATGCCAAGCAGTTTTTTCACTGGATCTCCCTGCTGCTGGCCACCCCCGTCATCCTTTTCAGCGGCGGGGTTTTCGTGCGTGGGGCCTGGAACGGTCTGCGCATGGGACACCTGAACATGGATCTGCCCATTGCCCTGGGGGCCTGGGTCACGTACGGCTACAGCGTGGTGGTGACCTTGCGTCAGAGTGGCGAGGTCTATTTTGATTCGGTGACCATGTTTCTGTTCGTGTTGCTGACCGGGCGATTTTTGGAGTCGGTGGCCCGCAGCAAGGCGGCGGCCGCCATGGAGCGGTTGCTCAACCTGGAGCCACGTCAGGCATTGGTCCTGCGGGAGGGGGTGCAATACACCATCCCGGTGCGTGAGGTGCGGTTGGGGGAACAGGTATTGGTCAAGCCGGGAGAACGTATCCCGGTGGATGGAACCCTCGTCAGCGGCTGTACCAGTGTCGATGAATCGCTGCTTACCGGCGAATCGCTGCCGGTGAGCAAAAAAGCGGGAGATGCCTTGATCGGCGGCAGCTTGAACCTGGATGGTGCCATTACTCTGACCGCCGTCCGGGTGGGAGATGACACCGCTCTGGTCCGCATTCTGCGCCTGGTGGAAAGAGCCCAGGGGGAGCGTCCTCCCATTCAGGGGATGGCGGATCGGGTTGCGGCCCGTTTCGTGGCTGTTGTTTTATCTTTGGCGGCCATTACCCTGGCCTTCTGGTTGTGGTGGGATCCCGCCCAGGCGTTGGAAAATGCCGTTGCTGTTCTCATCATCACCTGTCCTTGCGCCCTGGGATTGGCGGCCCCGGTCGCCATGACGGTGGCCATGGGGGCCGCAGCCCGTCAGGGCATCCTGGTCAAAAATGGCGAGACCCTGGAACGGCTGCAAAAAGTCACCTGCACGGTTTTGGACAAAACGGGTGTTGTGACAATGGGGGTTCCCCGGGTGGAGTGCCTCCTGCCGGTGGCGGGAATGGACGAGAGGCATCTGTTATCCACGGCGGCGGCGGTGGAACAGTATTCCGAGCATCCCTTGGGGCGGGCCATTTTTCGAGCCTTTCAGGAACGGGATTGGGGTACGGCGGAGCAACTGGAGCAGGTCAGGAATGTGCCGGGTTTGGGGCTGGAGGCCTACCGGCAAGGGCAACTGTTGCGGGTGGGCCGGGCGGAGTTTGTCCTGGGTGGGGGAGCGGGGCCGTTGCCTGTGCCGCAGGAGGATCCCGATCATCCCCTCACCTGGACGGCGTGCGGGGAGGCGGGGCGGTTGCTGGGTTGGATCGGGTTGGGGGATACCCCCAAGGCCAATGCGGCAGAGGTGGTGGCAGCCTTGGCGCAGATGGGGTTGTCAACCCTGCTGTTGTCGGGGGATCGCCAGGGGGTTGTGGCCCATATGGGTCGTTTGATCGGTGTCGAGCGGGTGATCAGTGATGTATTGCCGGAGGGCAAAGAGCAGGTCATTGCCCAGTTGCAGCAGGCGGGGGAGATGACGGCCATGGTGGGGGATGGGGTGAATGATGCCCCGGCCTTGGCGCGGGCCGATGTCGCGCTGGTGGTGGCCAACGCGGCGGATTTGGCGGTCTCGGTGGCGGATGTCATTTTGCTGAACCGGGATTTATACTCTGTGGTACGGGTATTCCTGTTGGCACGGCGGACGGTACGGATTATTCGTCAGAATTATATGTTTTCCATCTGTTATAATCTACTGGCCATCCCTTTGGCCATGAGTGGTTTGGTGGCTCCGATTGTTGCGGCCATTGCCATGCCGCTCTCCAGTCTGGTGGTGGTGGGCAATGCGTTGCGTCTGCGCCAATGGGAAGGGCCGGAGGCTGCCGGGTACGCTGCGATGGCAGGGAAGAGTTGAAATGGATGCGATCTATCTGTTATTGCCCCTGGCTCTGTTGTTGGGGACGGGTGCGTTGGCCCTGTTGATCTGGTCGATTCGCCATGGCCAGTTTGATGACATGGAGGGACCGGCACAGCGGATACTGTTCGAGGATGATCAGGCGATGATCCCGACCGCTTCCCGGCCCCCTAATGACAAGGGGAAACGGGATTGACTGCCAGGGGCCCCAACGGGGGACACTACTGTCCCCCGTTGGGGCCCCTGCGTGTAAGCGGTCGGGCGACGCACGAGCCGATGACGCCTCTGCGACCTGCTGTGTGATACGTTCATGATGGCGGTTCCTTGGGGCGAGCAGAATCAAAAACCGTACCTGAGCAGGTTGATTGATATCGACCGTAGGCGTTCCTGACCGGCAGGGATCGATTCCCAGCAGTGAGGATGGGTCTCGATCTGGTAACGGATGGCTCCCAGGTCGGTGAGCAAGGTCAGCAGGTTGTGATCGGAGGC
The DNA here is from genome assembly GCA_002753505.1 of Magnetococcales bacterium HCHbin5. Classification (GTDB taxonomy): domain Bacteria; phylum Pseudomonadota; class Magnetococcia; order Magnetococcales; family Magnetaquicoccaceae; genus Magnetaquicoccus. The sequence goes on from PEAG01000004.1 coordinate 19,976, forward strand.
AAACCTAAAGACATGATGGCCGGCGGTTGCCATGGCGGTATAGGCGGGATTGTTGAGGGCATTGATAAAGGGGGGCCACCAAGCGGTGTGCAGTACCACTTGGTTGCGAAATTCAAAAAAGGCCAGCCCCAGTAGGAGTGCCCGTGCCTCGTAGATGAGTTCGGCTTGCGGGGGATTGTCCTCTTTTGAGCGATAGCAAATCCAGTAGGTTCGACAATGGTCGATGAGTCGTTCATAAAGGCGGATGTTTTTTAGCATGTTGTAGTTCAGGCATCTGCTCAGGGCGCATTGCAAGTCGCTACGGGTGGCCCATGTTGGCAGTGGCAGGGGTTCGGTGTCTTCTGGGCAGGCTCGTTTTGTTGGGCATGGCTGTCTTGTCGGTAGTGCTGGATCGGACTTGCGCTCTTCTTTGGGGGGTGGCGTCGCACAGGTCGGATCGACCTCATGGGGGGCCAAAGCTTTTTGCCAAAGGAGGGAAGCTTCCTGGTCGGTGCTGGTCAATAGGGGCATATTGACCCGCGTCTGAAAAGCCTGAAGCAGGTAGGTGTCTATGGAATAATCTGGAATGTCTTTGTATTCTTTACGGAACATCTGCTCCATTACAGCTCCGTCCAGTAGCCATAAACTGCACATGGGTATAAGCGGGGAGTTTTCCCTGGACGAGAGATGCGTGGCTTTGCCCTTCAACTCCTTCTGTTCCCTCTGGATTGGCTCATCTCCCTGGGCGAGCTTGGCGACCGTTTGATGCAGCCGCTCGTCAACGCCCTGGTCCAGAAAGAGAAAGTAGCGGAATAGACCATCCAGTATGGCAATGGCTTGTTCCGGGCGGCATCGGTCGAGATCATCCACAACCACCAGAACACCCAGTTTGCGAGGGTGCTCCCGATTAAGGGGAGGGCAGCCCAAAGTTTTAAAATGCTGCATATTGGCAATCTGACCATACAAACACCAGATCAGGAGGCGCAGAAACAGAGGGTGCTCAGGTTGGAGTATGCGCTCACTGAGTTCTGTCGGCGCGGCTTCTGGGGCAAGCAACTTGTCGTTGATCGCCCACACTGCGCCCTCTTTCATCGCCTGATAGAGATTGAATATATTCTTTATTGATGTTTTGACATCCACTGATTCCTTAAGCGTTGTCCGGTAAGCCGGAGCAGAATCAGATGATGTTGTCGAGAACGTGCCTCCCAAACCAACCATAATTTGTTCCGCAACCACCGCCAAGTGTGCCTTGGCTCTCTTCCATCGTACTCCCCCTGAGCCATCCCCATAACTGCTTAGCAGGTCATACAAGAAACTGGCGAGCAATTTTTCTGGGGCCTGTTTGACCCCACCGTAAAGCAGCGGGGAAAAATGGATCACCTCATACTGTTCTTTCAACGCTTCACAAATCTTTTTCGCCAGAGTGGTTTTACCACTGCCTGCCGGTCCAGAGAGCAAAATATTGCGTGAGAAAATGCGGAGATAGTCTTTCTCTTCATTGCTCTTGGGCGCACGGATACACAATTCATCAAGCAGGCGTTGTTCAAGACCCGACATGTTTACCGCTGACGTGGAAGTCATGTTGGTTCTCCCGGTGGTGAGTTTTGCTCCCCTGTTTGTCCAGGCTCAAGTGGAGGCAGACCACAGATGAGGCGGGCATCGCTGTCCATTTTTTTCCAGAGTTCTCTCGGCCAGTTCATGGCATCGGTAAAGCTTTCGCAGGTTGTTATCGGCTCGAAGTCACTGCCAAAGATGGCCAAGAAAAGTTTGGGTTCATTCAGCTCTTCTTGGCTGTGCAACCAGCTTAAAAAGTCCTTCACCAACGATGACTCATCATGAAACTTGGCTATCAGACTCTCTGCCATTTTGTCCGCGTTGTTTGGACATGGTCCCAGACCAAATTTTTCCCACACCCGAGTTACTCTCTCAACCCACTTTGAAATCACAGCACCCTCCTGACTCTCGACGATCAGGCTTAAGGCTGCCAGGGCACACAAGGCAAGTCTTTCCACTCGATTAGCCAGATCGTATCTGGCTAATGCCACCATGACTTGGGTAAAGATTTGCGATGAATAGGATTGATTCGACAGTATGAATGCCTTAAACCCCAACAGATGACGACTCAGCCTCACTCCGGCTATCTCGCCGAGAGCCCTGATTGCGGATTGGCCCACCGCGTTATTGGCAATCAATTTGACGATCTGTAGAAAACCGTCTTTTTGTTTAAGATCTTGTCGATATTTTGGGCACCCTTCATCAAACTCTGCGACTCTCCAGAAGGGCAACAGAATGGCGGTGCGCTCATTGAGGAGGGTAGGATCCCGCAACATCTGGTCCAGAGAGGCGTCCAGGCGCAGAATGATCTGCTTACTGCTACTTTCTTCGTAGAGATCCTGCATGATATAAGGTGCCAGTCGTTGTACCGTCTCTCGGATTGCTGGAATGTGTTCTGCCCCCTTGTCGGGTGGAATACGAACACGAAGCAGGTTTATCTGACGACGAAATTCTTGGAGCGGATCCGACTGACTGGCATCTCCAGAAAGTGCCTTGATCCGTTCTTCGGCGATCTTTCTGGTATTGCCTGCAAACGAGGGGTGTTTGGCAAGATCCTGGAGCTTGTTGTCGTCGGCTAAACAGCCCAGGAGGAATTCGGCATAGGAGTTACAGACCACGACTGTGCCTCCCCGGTGCAATGCCGCTTCAAAAAAAGCTGCCGCCAGGGGTTCTTCACCCCGCAAACCATCCAGGAGTATGCCCAGGTTGGCGAGAGAGATAGCAACCTTGTTGGTCTTGCTCATGACCCTCAGGTGGTTCGGAAATATGTGTTGGCCATACTCCTCCAGAATGTCACGCGCGCGCAATTTGTTCTCGGAGTCTTCCCGTATACTGTCATCCAACTGGGAGATTTTTTCATCGGGATCCCCAGTAAATTTCCTGCCGAAATGCTTCTTGCAGAATGCATCGAAAGCACCCTCCCACTCATTCGTCCGAGCTTCATTCTGGACTTTGTTGACCGGAGAATCGGGATAGGGTCCAGCGAGCAGAATATCCTGGATGCTGTCGGTTGGGGAATCGCCGTGAGGTTTGGCAAGCGGATCCGGGGTTGTCAGGAGAAAGAGCAGGAAATGTTGTTCCTTGGGTTTGCGCGGCCAAACGTCATAAGCACTATAAGGCATGCCGTTTGCTTTGAGAATCCCGTCCAGTTGATCCACAAAATAGCGGTCTGCCACGCCAAAAAGATTCACCTGAACCAGCTTGGTCATGTGATGGCTTATGAGGCGTAACTGCTCAAATCCCAACTTGTTCTTTCTCTCCAGTTCATTCAACCAGGGAAAATTTTGTTCTCGCAGTTCTGTCAAGAACCCCTCCTGAGAGGAACCCATTAGTACATGGCGGAACCAACTCTTGACCTGACGCAAAGTAAGATAGGGGGCTACTTTGCTGATCTCAGGAGCAACAGCCCATCCCTTTTCTTGTTTATTCCAAACCAAAATTTTTTCAATAAGCTCATAAGTACGAGATGGCTTTCCCCCAAGGTATTTGCCTGGTGTGGAAGTGTTGTCGGAGCTGTCTTCAACCTGTTTTTTCGCCTGATCCTGGACAGGTCCAGTGTTTTTTTCAGTGTCTGCGAGTGGTTCTTGTGGCATTTCTTTACTCCGTTATGATTCCTGTCGCAGGTTATCATGTCTCCTGTCGGAGGATTTGTTTTTCAAGTCTTCTTCGGTGATGTGCCCTAACATGACAGCTAGAAACAGCGTAAAATAGTTATTTCCAAGAAGTTTCACTAATCCGGAGCTGTTTCTTCCAGGATCGTACGATTGCAGTTCCTCCCTGAGAGAGGGTGGGCAGTCTGGATGGTTGGAGACATACCTGTCCGCGTACGCATGGAGTAACCGTCGAATATTTTGTGCATGGCTTGGTGCATCACGTTCGATCTGGTCCACGAGGTCTTGTTGTGCATTCGCAACAGCGTCTCCCATTCCTGGCAAATTGACTTGCAGGGCGATATACTTACGCAAGGCAGAGGCGGGGGAATAGGCGGTTTGTGTGCCGTTTCTTGTTTCGCTGCCAGCCTTGTCCCCGAATCCATGGCCGTGACACTCCATCCACTGTTTGGCCCCGACGGCCATGATTTCCTCGTCGCAAGCCAGCACAAAGTGGACCCGTTCCACCCCACCGAACCGCAGCAATAGACGGATGACATGATAAGGTACAAACTTCTGGCAGCGGTCCAGGTCGTCCAGGAATACCACCAAATGACGGGGATGGGGGAAGTTGCCCTTCAAAAGTTCTTTTATGCCCTGTTCCAGTTGGACCGCTTGCAAAACCCGTTCTGGCGTGGTGGCTCCGGGCAGGCTGCTGCGGCGAGGCTCCTCTCGACACTCTTTTTGAGTATTGTCCGGGGGGGGCTTCTTGGCAGTATCGAAGGCACAGGGGCTGGATTGGCCGTTGGTGTGGGCGTACATGGCCTTGTCGAGTTCCCATATCTCTCTGACATGGGTTTGCCACTCCGGGTTAACTGTGCCGTATCCCTCACCGGCCAGTTTGTTTACGATGGCGGCCATGACCAGGGCATGTGTCAACGCAGGTGTTGTACCGGTCAGGGAGGGCATGTCAAGCCACAGGGTTTGGAACTGTCCCTCCTCTTCTGCCATATCCAGCCTGTTTTTCAATCGCCGCAGCAAAGAGGTTTTTCCGGTGCCATATTCAGCGGATACCATGATGTTATAAGGGCTTTTTGTTCTCCGAAAAGACTGGACTATCTCCTCCAGAAGTTGCAGTCTGGCAGGTTGTACGGCAGTTTCCCCCCCCCGGCCAGCCTCGGCGGTGGTTCCAATATCTGATGGATGGGACGGGGAAACCAATCCCCACTTTAAGGCCCAAAGCAGGTCGACCGGAGGCTCACCCTCTGTCTCTCCCTGCCCAAGCGGGGATTCGGAGAGAAACTGCATCAACTCTTCCGGATAGTCATTGTTCATGGCAAGAAAACCCCTTATTGGTTTTAAAGAGGGAACATATTAGATTTCAAACTGTTTTGAATGGCCCCTAAGAACAATTAATATTTTATATTTATTGCCACTCTTCCTTACCCACCCGTAAAAAGCAGCTTGCCTCCCGGATTGACTGGGTAAAGAAATATAGGTATCAGATAAAGAGGACGGGAACGGTATCTGAGTCGTCAGAATATACCAAGCATCCTGATGGCCTAACGGAACCGCGCCAGCAGACCAAAACACGCTAAAACCATTTCCATCTCAACCGCAGGAAGGCCTTGATCATCGTTTCGGCCATTATGTCATGGGGTCCAGGGCGAAGCCCTGGGACTTTGCTTTTGGTGCGCCTGTCACGATAAGCCGGCGCGCCTTTGAAGCCTGGCGTGTGGATTGGCGCGGCTTTTTGCGCCAATCCACACACCTTCTTAATGGTTGTTGATGGCTGGCAAAACACCAAAAACGTGGTTTCCAGACGCCAGCTTGTCTATCGGGCTACCGCCATCCAGGAGTCTGTCCCTGCGGGGTAGGCGTTGTGCGCGCTGCGCAAATTTCCTGCGGGAATTTGCTTTGGTGAAGCGCGTTCCATACCATGGCTTTGCCCTGGACCCACTAGGGGGGGTGCCCTTGGACCTGTAATACCTAGTAATCATTTTGGACGGGCAGAATCACCGATGGACAAAACGATGATCAAGACCCACAGGAATACGATAAACTAATTTAATTTATCATGTCAAGAGATCTGGTTGATCGTTTTAAATTTGTTTTTTTCGATCAACAAGGTGTTCAAATCGTAATATTTGTCCGATTTTTTTCAGAAATGTAATGTTTTATAAAATAACCGGTTTTGACAAGATGCGAACAGACTTGCGCTGTTGTTGCACGATCCCCATGCCCCGTTTTTTCGAGATGTCGGAAGTTTTTCGGACTCGTAACAGCTTGGAGATCAAGCGGGCAAACCGGCTGGACGCATAGAGGGGGAGGTTGGGTAGAGGGTGGCTGGGCCGCCAGGATTCGAACCTGGGGATACCGGAATCAAAATCCGGGGCCTTACCGCTTGGCGACGGCCCATCATCTCAAGGCTGCCCTTATACCAGATTTTTACTCGTCGGAAAAGGGATGTCTGTTAAAAGTTTGCCCGCTGAAAATTTGCCACTCCGGATGGCGGGTGCGCAGGGTATCGGCGGCCTGCTCTGCCTCCTCCAATCCGGCAAAAAGGCCGAACAGGGAAGAGCCGCTGCCGGACATCAGGGTGGCCCGGGCACCCAGTTGGCGCAATGCCTGGGGGATCAAACCGATGGCGGGCACCATCTGCATCGCGGTCGATTCCAAATCGTTGCCAAGCACAGGCCACACCCCCTCTTGCTGCCATCGGGACAACGGGGGTTCGGCACTCCTGGAGGTCTGTTCCGCCTGTTGACGGTGCCAGTGTTGAAAGACAGCCGCTGTTGACAGCGTATAACCCGGGTTGACCACTACAAGTGCTGCCGTGGCCAAGTGGGGCAGGGGGGTGAGTCGTTCCCCGATCCCCTCTGCCAACGCTGCCTCGCCCCCCAGGAAAATGGGTATGTCGGCTCCCAACCGGGCCCCGATCTCTATCAATTGCGACCGGGAGAGATGCAGATGCCACAGTCGGTTAAGGGCCAGCAGGGTGGTTGCGGCATCGGAGGAGCCGCCGCCCAGACCGGCTCCATGGGGAATCTGTTTGGTCAGATGCAGCCGGGCACCTTGTCGGGTTCCGCTCACCTCCTGCAACCGTCGTGCTGCTCGCCACACCAGGTTGGTGGTCGGATCTGCGGTGACTGGTGGCTCACAGTGCAGCTGCAGATCGGCAGCGGGAACGGTGATCTCCAGCTGATCATACAGAGGGAAAAAGGTCATTACCGTCCAGAGCAGATGGTAGCCATCCTGCCGCTGGCCGACAATGCGCAAGGCCAGATTAATCTTGGCCGGTGCCGAAAAGCGGTAGTTCACGGCTGCGCTGGCCTGTCCCGGAAAGGCCGCTCAATGGTAAAGTCAGGATACAGTTGCAGGGGGGAAAACCAGTCGGCAGCAAAGGGCTGCTCCACGGTATGCCACTGCCGTGCCTTGTAGTGGATCCGGGTCTCTCCGGGCAGCAACTGAACGCGAACCTGCGTGGGCATAGGCAGCAGCGGGTCGTCAGGAGAGTCGGGCCACTGGTAGATGACGCGGTAGCTGCCGCCGCTCTCTGTCTCCCCCGATCGCTCTTCGATCAGACCGGTTTCGGGGTTCAAAAGCAGTTGTTCCCCTTGCCGTGTCCACCACCCATTGGGCAGCGCAGCATCCGGCTCAGTCAGCGCATCCGCCACGGCAATCATGGATTCAAACAGTACCTCCGGTTGCAGGCCAATGCCAATCAAATGGTATAACCCTGCTGCGCTGGCGGGTACCTCGGTAATATGTCGTTGTTCCGCATCCACCAGACGAATCTCTTCCGGGCCTGCAAACAGCACCGCGACGATCTGTTGCATGAGACCAAAGAGGGTAACCTGGGCCTGCTGAGCCATTTCGCCCTTGATCTCTGTGCGGTAGCGTCTGCTGCCTTTGTCGCCGCTGACCTCCAATACCCCGGCCACCTGCCAATGGCGCAGTCGTTCCCGCCGCCCTTGCTGGTCCCTGTTGAACCGCTCCATGGTGATACGGGGATCGACCTGGACAGCCACCTTTGCGGGCGGTGGAACGGTGGCGCAACCGGCCACCAGGAGGGTGAGCAGCGAGAGGGAGAGCCCCAACCAGGGACGCACCTGGTTGAACCGTCCGTCTGTGCAGGAGTGCCACTCAGGGCGGGGAGGGACGGTCATCTGCGGCAATCTTTTTTTGCAGGTTGTTGTTCTTGGGGTCCAAAGCCAGTGCTTTTTTCCAAACCTCGACGGCCTCGGCTGTTTTTCCCATGGCATGCAGTACATCACCCAAATGTTCGTGAATGGTGGGATCTTTGGGCTCCAGCCGAACCGCTTCCCGCATCCGCAGCAGCGATTCGTCCAGCCGGTTCAACCGGAACAGGGCCCATCCCATACTGTCGGTGATAAAACCGTCTCCGGGGGATAATTGCAAAGCCTTTTCCAGCAGCTTGATCGCCTCTTCCAGACGTTCGTTGCGTTCCGTCCAACTGTATCCCAGATAGTTTAACGCATTGGCATCGCTGGGATTCTGCTTGATGTACAACAGGAGATCCGCCTCAGCCTCCGGCCACCGGTTCAGCTTGTCCAGGGCAATGGCACGATTAAAACGCAGGCGACCGTGGTCTGGATCCAGGGTCAACCCCTGGGAGGTTGTCTCCACAACCTCCGCATATTTTTCCTCCTGCATGAGCAGTACGCTCAGCGCAACCCACAAGGTTGTCTGTACCTTGGGATCGTTGGTAACCAGATAGGGCGGTTGTTCGGTGCGGGTGACCAATGGCGTGGCATCCGTTGCCAGCAGGGCGCGAATGCGCTGAATTCCTGCCGCTCTCCGACCGCCTTCCGCCTCCAGGAAGGCCAGACGCAACTGGGTATCTGCGTAAAATGTCTCCTTGGGGTTCACCTTCAGGTAGGCCGTTTCTGCCTCTTTGCTGCGGTCCAGCAACTCCAGAACCTGCCCCAGATAGTAGGATACCCGTCCGTCGTCCTGGCGGGTGGCTTCCGCCAGACGCAACTCCTGCAGTGCCTCTTCGAGCCGTCTTTGACTCAACAGAATCAGCGCAGAGGTGATACGGGCCGGAACGCTGTCCGGAGCGATCTGTGTGATGGTCTGAAACTCGGCCAGGGCGGCCTGCTGATCATCCTGGTTCAGGTAGAGTCGCCCCATCCGGCTATGAATCTCCTTGCTGTCTGGATGGGTGACCAAAAAGCTCCGATAGACCGCCTCGGCATCCTTGGGTCGCTTCAATTCCTGCAATACCGCCCCCAATGCCAGCACGGATTCCAGTTTGTCCGGGTCCAACTGATAGGCCTTGCGAAACTGGGCGGCTGCCTTCTCCATGTCAGGCAGATTGGCGTAAGCCCGTCCCAACGCCAGGTAGGCTTTCCAGGCCTGATTGGGTTTGTTGAACAGGGGAGTGAGGGCCTTGCGGGTCTGCTCAATCTTGTTCGACTGGCCATAGATCTGCGCCAGTTGAAGACGGGCAGCCTGCTGGTCAGGGTTGAGCAACAAAATTTCCTCGTACTGCTCGGCTGCCTTGTCGTAGGATTTGGTTGCCGTCAGCAGTCCCGCCAACAGTTGGCGCGATTTTTCCTCTTTGGGTTCCAGCGCAATCGCCTCTTCCGCAAAATGGATGGCTTTGGTCAGGTCACCCCGTTGGGTGGCCAAGTGGGCCACCAGCATGCGGGTTTCGACCGATTGGGGATCCGCCTTGGCCACCTCGGTCAAGGCCCTTTCCGCGTCATGCCAGTTGCGTTCCCGCAGCAGGATATGTCCCAGTATGTAATAGTAATAGGCTTTACCCTGTTTGACTTCGGCCCCAAAGGGATCGCCATTGCCTGGAGTGGTGGTGGCGATGACAGGAGCTACCGTCAAAACCCCATTCTCACCGGCCACCAATGGGGGCAGAGACTCTCCATCCGCTGGATCCCCCGCCCCGGGGGCAATGCATCCCCCCAAAAACGATGTCAGCAGGACGACGACCAATCCCGTGGAGAGACCGATACCAATCCATTTCCTGGAAAAAAAACACCTTAAACCCATGGCTATTCTTCTATACCTTGATACACACAGCAAAAACAGACCCGTTCACAAAAGCGGACTCTCATGATCAGGTGAGATCTTTATATCGGTTGATTTTCCCATCGCATAAACCTGTTCGATGAGGTGGTTGATGTCAAGCTTGTACATGCGGGCCACATCCAGCAACGTGTCCACCTGGGAAGCCATGCACTCTGCGCACTCAATCCCCTGTTGCCACAGGATGTGGGCAAGGTGGGGATATTCGTGGATCAACTGAGTCATGCTCTTCGTTGGGTCAATTTTATTCATCTATTCAATCTCCAACGGAAAAGGTATCAATACCAATCCGCCGCGCCCCCCCAATGGAACACCGGCTGGCCTGCCTTGAAAATCACCTGCTTGACGTGCATCCACAGTCAAGTATAAGATAGCGCGTTTTTAGTGAATCATCCAGCACAATCATCCCTGAATTTAAAGGAAGAGCATCTCATGGCCAGGAAATCCACCCTGGGTGTCAAAGCCCCTCAAACAGGCAACTGTGTCTCCCACTCGCACCGCAAGACCAAGCATCTCTGGATGCCCAACATGCAGGATCACGCCCTGTACAGCATGGTGTTGGATCGGTTTTTCCGCACCTCTCTGCCGACGACTCTCTTGCGTACCATCGACAATACAGGCGGGTTGGACAACTATCTGCTCAGCGTCGCCCCGGAGACATTGGATCGGCCGATGCGCCAGGTGCGCAAGCTGATCGTGGAACGCAGCAAGCTTGCCAAAACGGCTTGAGAATACGGTCCGACCGTTTTCCCTCACCCTCTCTCCTGCGGGCGGGTGAGGGAAAACGGTGGAGTAGCAGCGAAGTGAACGGTCTTCTTAATCCAACCCGATCAACGTGCGGATCAGGCGGGTACCGGGATCAAAGGTGAGGGAAGCGGTTTCCAGCAGTCGTTCGTCGTAGGCGGTGTTGTTGTCTGGCGCAATGCCGGTGCCGTAGAGCGCGAATGGTACCCGCTCTGAGGTGTGGGTGCGGCTGGCAACGGGGGTGGGGTGGTCCGGCAGGGCGACGGCGCGAAAATTTCCCTGGGCCGCCATGGCGGTCAACACCGGGCCGACCAGACGCCGATCAAAATCCTCGATGGCCTGGATCTTGTAGTCCAGCCGGCCCGCGTGGCCCGCTTCGTCCGGGGACTCTACATGGACAAAAATCAGGTCGTGCCGTTTTAATCCTTCAATACAGGCCTGGGCCTTGCCCTCATAGTCGGTGTCGATCCAGCCGGTGGCCCCCGGCACATGGATAACCTCAAAACCGATATGTTTGGCGATGCCCCGCATCAAATCCACCGCAGAGATCATGCCACCGGAGAGCGCGAAGCGGGCCTGGAAGGGTTCCAGCTCCGGCTTTTTGCCCTGCCCCCATAACCAGATGCTGTTGGCAGGCTTCTCACCCCGGCTGCGGCGGGCCTGATTGACCGGATGGTCCGCAAGCTGCGACCAGGAGGCCTGCATCAGTTGTACAATGGGGGCCGCCGCCGGACCCGTGGGCAGGTGCGGCTGAATCGCCAAGTCGGCAATGTCATGAGGGGCGACGCATTGCACGGCATCGCTGCCATCGCGCCAAACCAGCAAGTGCCGATAACTGACGCCGGGATAAAATTGAAACTGCGCCGACGCCAATGTTTTGTTCAGGTGGGCAATAATTTCAGCCGCCTGCGCGGTCGCAATGTGGCCGGCTGAAAAATCTTCCATGTGGGTAAAGCCGGTCGACAGGGAGACCAGGTTGCAACGGAAGGCAACATCCCGGTCTCCCAGCTCAACCCCCATGGCCGCTGCTTCCAGCGGGCTCCGACCGGTATAGCTTTGGGTGACATCATATCCCAGCACACCCAGGTTGGCGATGTCGCTGCCGGGATAGTAACCCGCAGGGGTGTTGAGCGACCAGCCACCCACCCCATCCCGTACCATGCGATCCAGGTTGGGAGTCTGTGCCACCATCAAGGGGGTGCGCCCCTCCAGTTCCGCCATGGGCTGATCGCTCATCCCATCGCCCAGGAATATGATAAACTTCATGCTGTTCTCCGGCAAGAGATCGAAATTATGATTTTTTCAGCAAATCTTTCACAACTTCACGTTCGGTTCGCAACTCGTTCAACACATGGTCAAACTTGCCCCGTGCCCAGGTTGACAGGGAGAGTCCCTGCACAATTTCCTGGCTCCCGTCGGCATGGGTGCGGAGGGGAAAGCCAAAGACCAGGCCCGGGTCAACGCCATAAGAGCCATCCGAACGGACAGCGGCCGAAAACCAATCGCCGGCGCGGGTGGGCTCCATCATGGCGGCGGCATGATCCAGTACGGCATTGGCAGCCGAGGCCGCACTGGAGGAGCCACGGGCCTTGATCACGGCGGCTCCCCGCTCCTGCACGGTATTGACAAAGGTCTCCTGCAACCAGGGAAGATCGGTGATCACCGCCGTGACCGGTTGGCCATTGATCTGGGCATTTTCAAAATCGGGATACTGGCGATTGGAATGGTTGCCCCACACCGCCAGATGGGAGACGGCGGCAACGGGGGTTCCGGCTTTGCCGGCCAGCAGGGCCTTGGCGCGGTTCTGGTCCAGGCGCATCATGGAGGAAAAACGCTCTGGCGGCACATCGCTGTTGTTCATGGCAATCAGGCAGTTGGTGTTGCAGGGGTTGCCCACCACCAGCACCCGCACATTGTCTGCACTGCGATTCAGAGCCTCGCCCTGACCGACAAAAATGGGACCGTTGATCCGAATCAGATCAGACCGTTCCATGCCGGCTCCACGGGGGCGGGAGCCGATCATGAAGGCCCACTGGATGCCATCAAAGGCGACAGCGGCCTGATCGGTGACGGTAACCCCTGCCAGGGTGGGAAAGGCACAATCTTCCAGCTCCATGACGACACCGGACAAGGTTCCCATCGCCTGGGGAATTTCCAACAAATTGAGATGGACTGGGCGATCTTTACCAAACAGTTGACCAGAGGCAATGCGAAACAACACGCTGTAGGCAATTTGACCGGCTGCTCCGGTGACTGCAACACGAATCGGATTGGACATCTATTCCTCCCATACTATTGGTGATTGACCGTATTGGATCCCCCCTCCATGTCAAGACGGTCCACCCCATCCCTCCATGCTGTTGGGCAACCCGCAACACTCTGTTGACCGACAGCATGACTTATCTATGGGCAATTGGCAAGCTTTTGGCGACACATGGCCGGTCGGCTTCAAAAGGGACGCCGGGGGAGGGTGGGCAGACCGCCCCGCATCATCCCTTTTTGTCCCAATTTGCCAAACCGTTTCATCAGGGTTTGGGCCTGCACAAACTGCTTGAGCAGTTGATTGACATCCTGGACCGTTGTCCCGGAACCCTTGGCGATGCGACGTTTGCGTGAGGCATTGAGCAGCATGTGTTTGCGCCGCTCCTGCACGGTCATGGAGAGAATGATGGCCTCCGTTTTTTTGAACTGGGCATCTCCCAACTCCATCTCCCGCCCCTTGAGTGCCTGTTTGACTCCGGGGATCATACCCATCAGGTCGCCCAACGGACCCATCTTTTTGATCTGGCCCATCTGCTGCAGAAAATCCTCCAGGGTCATGGAGGAACTTTGCAACTTTTGTTGCAGTTTGGCGGTCTCGGCCAGATCCACCGTTGCCATGGCGGTTTCGACCAGGGTCAGAACATCTCCCATTCCCAGAATGCGGGAGGCCAACCGCTCCGGATGGAAGGCCTCCAGTTTGTCCAGGGCCTCGCCCGTCCCCAAAAATTTGATCGGCTTTCCCGTCACATGGCGAATGGAGAGTGCGGCACCGCCACGGGCGTCGCCGTCGGTTTTGGTCAGGATAATGCCTGTTATGTCCAACTGCTCGTTAAAGCTGCGGGAGACGGTCACCGCATCCTGACCGGTCATGGAGTCTGCGACCAGCAAGGTTTCCACCGGATGGATATGGTCCCGGATGCTCTTCAACTCTTGCATCAACGCTTCGTTGATGTGGAGCCGTCCGGCGGTATCCAGAAACAGTACGTCATAACCACCGTTGCGGGCCGCATCCAGCGCACGGCGGGCAATATCCAACGGTTGTTGACCCTTTTGGATCGGCAGGGTGGTGACTTTGACCTGTTGCCCCACCGTGGCCAACTGTTCCATGGCGGCCGGTCGATAGACGTCCAGTGAGGCCAGCAGACATTTTTTGTGCTCTTTTTCCCGCAACCAGCCTGCCAGTTTGGCTGTGGTGGTGGTTTTTCCCGCCCCCTGCAGGCCCACCATCATCACCACTGCCGGCGGTTGGGTGGCCAGATTGAGGCGGGAATTGGTCTCTCCCATCAGGAGAATCAACTCCTCGTGGACCACTTGGATCACCTGCTGGCCTGGTGTCAAGGTGTCCAAAACCTCGCGACCAACCGCCTTTTTGCTGACATTGGCAATGAATGTCTTGACCACGCTGAGGTGAACGTCTGCCTCCAGCAGAGCCATGCGCACCTCCCGCATGGCCTCCTGGATATTGGATTCGTTCAGGGTGCCACGGCCCCGTAATTTTTTGAAAACAGCATCAAAACGGTCTGAAAGGGTATCAAACATGGTTGTCTTCCTGACTCTGGAGATGGGGGCATTGCCTTATATTCAATCTGTTAAAACAATTGCAGGGGTTCGGGGAGCGTCACGCTCCCCGGTGGGGTGCAGGGGCAAAGCCCCATATACGCCAACAGGATGACCTTACCCATGCTTTTTTCAATCTGTTAAAACAATTGCCGGGGTCCGGGGAGCGTCACGCTCCCCGGTGGGGTGCAGGGGCAAAGCCCCTGCATGAACGGGCGCGCTTTCCCAAAAGCCCATTTGCGCAGCAAATGGGCGCAGCGCGCCCAAAACGCCCCGCAGGGGCACTCCTGGAGGGCGGCAGCCCGACCGAGAGCGGGCAAAACGGGAAACAGTTTGGGAAAAAAACCGTTCCTGGCCTTGTATCGAACAAAAAGCTGAATGTCTGAATGGTCGGGTTTCTTATCCAAGCATTTTCCACAACGCCCTATCCCAAACAAAAACTTGAATATCCGAACCTTCTGCTTTCTTATCCAAGCATTTTCCACAACATAACCGTGCGAGTCGGGCTGCCGCCCTCCCAAGGTCGCCCCTGCGGGGCGGTTTTGGGCGCGTTGCGCACATTTTCTGCGAAAATGTGCTTTGGGAAAACGCGCCCTGTTACATGCAGGGGCTTTGCCCCTGCACCCCACTGGGGACCGTGACGGTCCCCAGACCCCTGCAATTGTTTAAAAGAACACCACACTCATGCCGGCGCATACGGGGCATTGCCGGCAACAACCGGATGGCCCAGGTAACGCCACTCCGCGATGGAACCATCATACAAACGGACCTTGTGAAACCCCAAATGGCGCAACAACAACCAGGTATGGGCCGCCCGATGGGCTGTTTCACAGTACAGGATAATCTCTTGCTGACGATCCTCGATGCCCAGGCGGGCAAACAGGGACAACAACTCCGCCGGGGGCTTCAGACGTGGATCATGGGTACCGAGCAGCGCATCCAGCCAGTTGAACAGGCGCGCACCGGCAATATGGCCCCTGGGCTCGCGCGCGGTCAACCCCTGATACTCCTCCGGGGTGCGGGTGTCCAGCAACAGTGTGGCACCCTCGGTGCTGGCCACCGCCAGCACTTCATCGGCGGTGGCCTCCCATTCCAGGGTGGGCTGAGGCAAAAAGGAGCAGGCGGGAAAAGGGGTCGCCAGACTATCCATCACCCTTTTTTCCCGATACCAGACCCCCAACCCGCCGTCCAATTGAGCCAGTGCCGAATGGCCCAGGGAGGCCAGGGTCCAAACCCCACGGGCAGCATCCATGCCGCTGCCGACATCATAAAACAGCACCGGGGTTTGCAGCGTGATGCCCATACGGCCCAGCAGCTCGGCCAGCAGCTCAGGATCGGCCCGCATCCCCGGTACAGTGTTCCGCAGGGTGACCAGATCCCGAAAAGAGAGGAGGGCGGCTCCCGGGATATGCATCTGCGGATAATACCGCTCTCCCCCAATCTGAATGATACGAAAGCTGGAATCCTGCAAATGCTCTTCCAACCACTGGCTCTCCACAAAGAGAGCGGGAAACGGATTGTCGACGGATGCCTGGGCGTTGCTTGTCATGGGAGAACACTTTCGATGGTATCAGGCAAGGCCGCCTGAATGGCTTGAAATTCGGCCAAATGGGCCAGGAAAAGATCGACCAGCCGGGGATCAAACAGGGTGCCACGACCCGCCTGAATAAATTCGGCAGCGCGAGACATTTCCCAGGCCTTTTCGTAATAGCGGTCGTGACAGAGGGTATCAAACACATCGACCAGGCTGGTGATGCGGGCAAAAATGGGAATCTCCTCCCCTGCCAATCCCCTGGGATAGCCCTTGCCGTCCCACCGCTCATGGTGCATTTCCGCGATGGTGGCACCAACCCGCAGTACGCGATGGGTATTGTTTCTCAACAACCGTGCCCCCAGATCGGTATGGGCCTGCATGAGTTTCCACTCCTCCGGAGTCAGCTTTTCCGACTTGGTGAGAATCATATCGGGAATGGCAATCTTGCCCAGGTCATGCAACGGGGCTGCCAACCATAACAACGACTCCTCGGCCTCCTCCAGGCCCGCCTTTTGGGCCAACAACCGTGCCCCGTCGGCCACCCGACGCAGATGATTTTCCGCCCGGTCGGAGTGGGCATCGACCAGGGCACCCAACGAAAAGAGAAAGGCCTGCTGCCCCTCCAGTTGCGCCTGATTGGCGTACAGATGCTCAAAAGCCAGGGAGACGTTGACGGAAAAGGTTTCGATCAACCGTTGATCCACCTCATCCAGGGGTTGGTTGCCTTGCAGGAAGACCAGGTTAAGCGAGTCGCACTGGGTGCGGAAAAAACCGACATAGCAATTTTGCTCACACAAACTTTTCCCGGCCAGGATGGCCCGCTCCACCATGTCAATGCCGCGTGCATCAGAGGCTTCTTGAACCGTTTGACCTATTTTTTGCTCATAGGGCCCTGTGCCGGCATACAGGATCAGTCTGTTTTTGGCGATGGGGGTGTTGGTGGCGGCAAACCCCCCTGGTTGGACATAAAAGGCCCCCTCTTCCAGTTCCAACAGCGCAACCAACTGGATCAGAACCCCGGTGGCCAAATCTTTCAAAGATTGCGGTTTGAACAGACTGTGGGTGGCTTGAATGATTTTTTCCAGACCCCGCCGATTTTCCTCAATAATTTTAAGATCCCGATAGGAACGCAGCGAGGCGGTGATGGTTGTGGTCAGCTTTTGCGCCGTCAACTCCGTTTTTTCTTTGTAGTCGTTGATGTCATAGGCGGTGATGACCTGCTGTTCGGGGGCACGCCCCGGCTGTCCGGTACGCAGGATGATGCGTACAAATTGATTTTTTAACTGGTTGCGCACAAAATCGACCGCCTCCAGGCCGGACTCCTCTCGCTCCATCACCACATCCAGCAACAGAACAGCGGTGTCAGGATGCTCCGCCATCAACCGCTTGGCCTCTGCACCCGAGCGGCCAAAGAAAAATTGCAAGCCCCGTCCCTCAAATTGAAAATCCCGCAGCACCATATGGGTCAAGGTATGAACATCCGTGTCATCGTCGATGACGATGATTTTCCATGGCGTACGATTGCGCGGGTTGGACGGAGTGGGCACCGGCTCACTCTCCTCCGCCAGAAACAGAATGGATTCGTTATCCTGCATGATAGGTCGCGCCTCGGTTGCTCGATATTACTTCGGAATATCAATCTCGTATGTTGTCCCCTGCCCGGGGCTGCTCTGGCACAGGATGGTTCCCTTCAAAGTTTGCGTGACCAGGTTGAAGACAATGTGCATGCCCAAACCGCTGCCGCCACGATTGCGGGCGGTGGTAAAGAAAGGCTCAAAAATACGCAGGCGGTCACTCTCCTCCATCCCGTGGCCATTATCGGAGTATCGCAGGCATATGTCACCCTCTCTTTCCACCACTTCGATAACAATTTTTCCCTTTTCATGGGGCTGAAAGCCGTGCATCAGGGAGTTGACAATAAAGTTGCTGATAATTTGGGAGAAGGCCCCTGGATAGCTGGTTATCTCCAGTGTTGTGGGACACACCACCTGGATCTCATGCTGGGTCTGTTTCAGGCGTGGGCGCAGGCTGAGCAGGACATGGTGAATATATTCCTGCATGCGGAAGGTGCGCTGCTCCTCGTTGGCCCGGTCAACCGCCACCTGCTTGAAACTGCGGACCAACTCAGCCGCACGTTGCAAATTCTGGAGAATCATCTGGGTGGACTCCAACACATCCTGGAAAAATCTTTCCAGCTCCGATTTGCGCAGGCTGTTGTTGGCAAAATGGTCGGCGCACTCCTGCGCCTTTTGCGCCAAAAAAGAGGCAGCGGTCAGACCGGTGCCGACGGGGGTGTTGATTTCATGGGCCACCCCTGCCACCAGACTGCCCAGAGAGGCCATCTTTTCAGCCTCGACCAGGCGCGATTGGGCCCGCTTGATCATGACCAGGGATTGATGCAGGGCATCATTGGTGTTTTGCAACTCCAGCTGACGTTTGTTCTCTTGTTGCCGGGCCCGGATGATCTCCTGGGTCATCCACTGAAACCGCTCGGCCAGGATCAACAGTTGATCACCCGCTTCAAAACGTTGCTCCTCCAACTCCAGCTCATTCACAGCGGTTTCAATGATTTTTCTGGTAAAACGATGGATGCCTCTGGTGATCATCAAGACCAACGACAGAAAAAGCAGCGAGAGTACACCAAAACCGATGGTTCGTTGTTTGCGTTCTGCCTGTAAAATAGGATCGCTGATTTTCTGGATCTCTGTCCTGGGAACCAGGGTGGCAAAATGGATGGGGACATTGATGGCAAAACTGTAATCCAGAAATCTTTTCCCGAAGATTACGTACTCCTGTTCCAGTTGAGCCAATGTTGTTCCCACCGGAATTTGACCCGGCAGGCTGCTGGCAAAGACCCGGTCACTCTCACCGTGGATAAAGGCGACGGCACTGCTGGTCTCCAATCGGGAGTGAAAGATGGTGAGAAAATCATTATCCAGCGGAGCAACCAAAACCAGAAAGGCATTCGGTCTGGCCTGGCCCCTCTGGTCAAGAAGGCCGGTCTCCGTGATCAGGTAGACAACGCCGTTGGAATCAGCCAGGATGTGGGTGCGATCAGGAGCCATCAACAGATCGGGCAGGCTTTTCCGCACCAGGGTTTCCGGCAGGGGTGGCAAGCCCGCTTCCCGCAGAAAGCTCTCGCGCACATTTTTTTGACCATCCAGCAACAACATGTAAGGGGCGGCCACCAGGCCCCGCATCACGGAACGGGGCGGCAACCAGGGGGGGCGATTTTCTCCCGCCCATTGACTCTTGTCTTTCCACCATTGACCCTGTTGGGCGGGGTTTGCTTCCCAGTTCGGCAGCATCTGTTCCACATGGTGGATAAAGGGGGTAAGGAAAGAGATCAACCGGACCGATTGCTCTTGTTGGCGAATATATTCATCAAACAGTATGCGGTCGCGTTGGGCTTGTACGTCGAGTTCAGCCAACAATTTTTGGTTGAAAATGGCCTCGACATGTACTGTCTGCCAGTAATCCGCGATCAGCCAGAATGCACCTCCAAGGAGGGCAGCGAGACAGACCGCCTTGACGGTCAACGAGGTGCGTCGCCACAAGCGTCTTCCCCACCTGCGCGGCAAAGGCTCACGATCTCTCATCAAGGCTCACCGACCAACTCATCGTCCTTGAATTTCCAGCCTTTCTTCTTTAACTCAGCCGCGGGAACCAAGTGCAGGGCGGGGTCGATGCGATCCGCATGATCGATCAGGTATTGCACCAGCTGTTGGGCTTTAGGGTTGACGGTATTATCCGCGCTCCAGGTGGAGACATTATAGACCCAGTAAAAGGGGTACAAACCGGTTGCAACAGCGTTGTGATTCCGGGGATCCTGGCCGTTGATTTGAATGGCTTTGACGGTCTCCCTGTATTTGGGATCGGCAACGATTTGCCAATTTTCCACATAGCCGAGGGCACCGCGGGTTCGGCCGACGCTGGCTGCCACATCCATGATGGTGCCCACCTCGCTGACGCGGGGTCCGAACAGCTCTTCGTTGTCCAGAATGAGCCGCCAATGGCCCGGTCTGAATTTGCAATGGAGTCGGGTGATGGGGCGGATCAGCGTCGCTGCGGAAATTTTATCGCCTATGGTCGGTATTTGTGCCCAACGGGTCAGCTTGCCCTGAAAAATATCCCGCACCTGATCGGAGGTTAAATTGTCGATGGGGTCAGCGGCATTGACCAACATGGCCATGGGCGAAATACCCACCGTATGCCAACGCAAACCCGGCAGCCGATCCTCCTTGGCCGTCGGACAACAAGAACCGCCAATATCCACCTCTTTGCGCAAAATTCCCTCGGCGGCCGGGCCGCAGGTGCCTTCGTGGACCGCCACATTCCACTGTTTGGCCCGGGCGAACTCCTGCACCAATGGCAGCAGGCCGGGATATATGTTCTGGTCCAGCAGCAGGGTGACGTCCAGCCCCGCATCCTGTGGTCGATAGCGGACGGGCTGTTGTTGCCACGCGGCTGGCTTGGGGGTGATGTCGTCCGGGTTGGAAAAGGGGGGGCCTTTCAGAATGGCGGGTGGCGTCTCCGTTGTCCAGCCCGTTGAGGCGAGCAGGAGTGTCAACGGAGCCAGCAGAACGACCATGTAAACGGCGAAGCGATTCATGAGTACTCCTCCCATGCACGGTACAGAGGGTATCTGTTGAGTCAAGCGTCATTTGTTGGATTGTTTTTCCACCCAGGCCCGCACAAAGCGTTGTGACTCCGCCATCTGGGTGCGGGTCATCTGCTGGGTCAATCGATCCCGATCCTTGATGGCCGCCTTGTAGCCATGCATGGCGGAGAGGGTATACCAACCCAGTGCGATCACCGGATCGGCGAGGCGGCCCTGGGCATCTTCATACAGGATACCCAGGTTGTTCTGGGCTTCGGCATCCCCCTGTTCGGCTGCCAGCAGATACCAGCGCAGTGCCTCCTGTTCATCCTGCGCCACCCCGTCCCCGTAGGCATAGAGGTTGCCCAGGTTGTTTTGGGCCTCCCGGTTGCCCTGTTCAGCCGCCTTGCGAAACCAGAGCATCGCTTCGGGATAGGATTGGTCGACACCCAGGCCATCCCGGTAGAGCGTGCCCAGGCTGTTCTGGGCCTGGGAATCGCCCTGACCGGCCGCTTTCCGGTACCACAAGAGGGCCTCTTTCTGGTCCTGCGGGATGCCCTGACCCGTGAGCAGACGGCTGCCCAGGCTGTTCTGGGCCATGATGTGGCCCTGTTTGGCCGCATGTCGGCAGAGCAGGAGGGCCTGCTTGTCATCCTGTTTGACCCCGGTTCCGCTCCAGTAGAGCAGGGCCAGCTGATACTGGGCATCCAGATAGCCCTGCTCTGCCGCCTGTCGGTAACAACGGGCAGCCTCTGTCGGATCCTGGGGCAGACCGTGGCCATGGGCATGGGCCAACCCCAGGTAATATTGTGCCTGGGGCGTGCCCTGTTCGGCGGACTTGCGCAACCAGGGCACCGCCTCTTTGTAGTCCTGAGAGACGCCCCGACCATGATAGTAGTGGAAACCAACGCTGAATTGGGCCCCTCGATGGCCTTGTGAGGCGGCCTTGCGATACCAAGCAAACCCCTCCTTGTCATCCTGGGTCACCCCGGTGCCGGTCGCATAGCAGTTGCCGAGATTGTATTGCGCAATGGCATGGCCCTGCTCGGCCGCCTGCCGAAACCAGAAGGCCGCCTCCTGATCCCCCTTCGCGACCCCCTTGCCGCCGCGATAGAGGTTGCCAAGATTGTTCTGGGCATTGGCGTTGCCCTGTTCAGCCGCTTTGCGATACCAGAACGCGGCCTGTTCACTGCTCTGCTCTACTCCCTGACCCTCCGCATAGCGGGCGGCCAGGCTGCTCTGGGCACTGTCATGTCCCTGTTCAGCCGCCTTGCGATACCAGAATACGGCCTGTTGATCATCCCGTGGTACCCCGGTTCCCTTGCGATAGAGGGAGCCCAAGGTGTACTGGGCCTCCGGGTGGCCCTGTTCAGCCGCTTTCCGGTACCAGGAGGCCGCTTCCCATTTGTCCTGGGGCAGGCCAAGCCCCTTGCTGTAGGCAAGGCCCAGGTTGTATTGGGCGTCGGGATCTTTCTGCTCGGCGGCTTTGTAATACCAGTAGACCGCCTCCTCCTCGCTTTTAAGCACCCCTCGCCCCAGGGCATACAACAGACCCAGTTGGACCTGGGCGGCTGCGTTGCCCTGTTCGGCCTCCCTGCGATACCAGGCGACCCGTTCGGCATTGGTCTGGAACAGATCCGTGCCGCCAGCTCGCAGCAGATCCAGGGCCGACTGGGCACCCGCATGGCCCTGCTGGGCCGCCTTTGCATACCAAAGGGCCGCTTCCTGTGGCTCTTTGGGGAGACCTTGGCCCTCATTGTAGAGCTGGGCCAAGCTGAACTGGGCGTTGGCCTCGCCCTGTTCGGCCGCCTTGCGATACCAAACCGCTGCTTCTGAAAAATTTTGGGGAATCCCTTGGCCGTTAAAATAGATGTGGCCAAGAAACAGTTGATGTTCCGCGTCGCCCTGTTCAGCCGCCTTGCGGTACCAGAAGAGTGCCTGTTCTCCGTCGGGGGGGATCCCCTCTCCATCGCTATAGAGATCACCGAGAAACAGTTGGGCCTCCAGCACGCCCTGTTCAGCCGCTTTGCGGCCCCAGTCAAGGGCCTCGGCATAATCCTGGCTGACTCCGGTGCCATCACTGTAGCAGAGTGCCAGGCGGCTTTGCGCCACCGCGTCCCCCTGTTGGGCCAGGGTGCGCAGCTCTTCAATGGACGGTTGCTGTTTTTTTCTCGGAATCGATGCCATGGCCCCTCCTCTAAAGCCTACAAACCCGGTACATGGTATCACAAAATGGGTCCAGTGAAACGATATAAAAATCGGCTGCCGTCATGGGCCTTGTTCGCACCAGATACGCCACATCTCCTGCCAAGCCCGGAGCAAATGGTTGGCAAAGCGGGCGGTATCAAACAGCGGTGTCTGCAACACCCGCCTGCGCAATCCGGTGCGCAAGATGGCCAGCCGGGGCAGGTCATGGGCAAACTGAACCGCCTTGGCCACATAATCGTCCACATCGTAGGCAATCCAATCGGTCAACCCGGCGTTGGAAAGAATGCTCTCTCCCTGATGGGAGATATAACGATGACCACGCAAGGTGATAAAAGGGACACCCATCCACAATCCTTCCACACTGGTGGTAACGCCCGGATAGGGAAAGGGGTCCAGGGCAATATCCACCCGGTGGTAGGATTCAAAGTAGAGATCCCGTGCGGAGGCCCCTTCCAGGATCAACCGTTCCGGCCCGATACCATGGTAGGCAAATGGATCCAGCAAATTTTGACGCATGATCGGATCCGAAAAGTTTACACTTTTCAGAGACAGACGGCTGTCGGGCACCGCATGGAGTATTCTGGCCCAACAGGTGAGCACCTCATTGTTTATCTTGTTGGTATTGTTAAAGCAACCGAACGTGACCCAGCCATTGCTGCGGGCGGGCAGTGGATTGGGGGTCAGGGGCAGGTCAGGCGGGGTGAAGCAGAGATAACAGTCGGGCAGGGGCCAGGGGGTTTCGGTAAAATGGTGGGCCTCTTCTGGCGGCAGATTGAAGGGATCCCCCAGGATATAGTCCATCGCCGGCAGGCCGGTGGTGGCAAAATAGCCCAACCAGGTGACCTGCACCGGGGCCGGTTTCCAGGCAAACATGGCCAGGCGGTTGCGGGCTGTATGGCCGGAAAGATCCATGAGTATATCGATGTTATCTGCCCGGATCCGTTCGGCCAGAGCTTCGTCCGTCATGCCCATCACCATCAGCCAGTGGGGAACGACGGCTTTGAGCTGCCAGGTCAGTTCATCTTCCTGGAAATAGTTGGAATAAACAAACAACTCCACCTGTGCCGGGTCCAACGAGGGGATGACACCATCGAGAAAAAATCCCACCGGATGTTTCAATAAATCACCGGATACCAACCCGATTCGCAAACGGCGATGGATATCTTTCCGGTCGGGATGGTGGCGGAATGGGGTGATGGCAGCGGAGACCAGCCTGCCATATCCTTTGGCATCATCGATCGCCGTCTCCAGCGACTCATCGCCCAGATAATTCTGGGTGAACAACAAATTGTGGATGATGTCCACATAATCTGGCTTGTATTCCAACGCCTTGCGATAACACGCCACCGACGCCTCTATCTCCCCCAGGGTGAGATAGAGCAGGCCCAGGTTGAGCCTGGCCTGCATGTCGTTGGGGGTGTATGACAAGGCTGAGAGAATAACCTCCTTGGCCTCATGCAACCGGCCAAGGGAGGTCAACACATTGCCCAGGTTGTTGAGTGCGCTTGCGGCATCCGGTTTCAGGGTTAACGCTGTCCGGTAGATCAGGGCCGCTTCGTCCAGGCGTGCCGTCTCGGTCATGACATTGCCCAGGCCGATGAGAGCTTTGACAAAATCCGGCTGAATATTTAATGCCTTCAGGTAGTGGGACTCAGCCTCATCCATTTTTCCCATGCTGACCAGAATATTGGCCAGAATACAGTGGGCCTCCGGGGAGTCGTTGTGCAATGAGACACAGTTGCGGGCTGTCGCTTCCGCTTCCTCTTTGCGGCCCAGGAAAAGCAGTGCATCCCCCATATTGACATAGGCCGACAAATAATCGGGTCTGGCCTTGAGAGAGTCTTGGCAACAGACCACAGCCTCCTCATGTCTGCCCAAACTGTTGAACAGGGAGGCCAAATTGCTGAGAGCCAGGGGATACTCCGGCATGGAGTCGGTGACGCGGCGATAGCAGGCGACGGAGAGTTCCAACTCGCCCTGATTGTAATATTCAAGCCCCTTGACGCACCAGTCATTGCCCTCTGTCGAGGTATGAAAAGGGTGTGAAGGGCGTGCCTTGATCCGGCTGATTTTTTTGGCCTGGCGTCGCTGTTGTCGGTTCATGATGATTTACCATATGGATATTAAAAAGAGTTTACCGCTTTGATCACCGCATCGATCTCCTCTGGTTCCATCATGGGGTGGCACGGCAACGAGAGGCACCTTTCTGCATGGCGTTCGCTGTTGGAGAGGCCGAGGGGATCACGCGGCAGATCACCGCATGATGCCTGCCGATGGATCGGGATGGGATAGTGGATGATGGATTGGATGCCCTGCCTGGTGAGATGGGCCTGCAATGCGCCACGGTTTTCGCAGGTGACGACAAACAGGTGATAGACATGAGAGGCCGGGTCGGCCGGTTCAGACAGCATCTGAATGGCGGCATGGTGAATGCCTGCCCGATAGGCTTGGGCGATGGTGCGCCGGGCCTCGGTAAAGGCGGGCAGCCAATGCAGTCGTTCGGACAGAATGGCCGCCTGCATTTCGTCCAGTCGGCTGTTGGTGCCCAACTCGGTAAAGTGTCCCGTCTCCTCCTGGCCATAATTGCGCAGCTGGCTTGCTCTGTTGGCAAGGGATGCGTCGGTTGTCACCAGCATGCCCGCATCGCCGATGGCCCCCAGATTTTTGGTGGGGTAAAAACTGAAGGCACCGACACGGCCAAACGAACCCACCGGGCGACCTTGCCAATGGGCCAGATGGGCCTGGGCACAATCCTCTATCAGTGTGATATGGTGAGCTTTGCAGAGATCCAGCCAAGCCTGCATGCGGTTTACCTGCCCGTAGAGATGGACCAACAGTACCGCCCTGGTGCGGGGAGAGAGGCAACGGCGCACGCTCTCCAGGGAGAGCAGGGCGGTATCGGCTTCAATATCTGCCAGCACGGGTTGGGCTCCGGCCTTGAGAATGGCCAGAACGGTGGCAAATGCGGTCATCGGGGTTGTGATCACCTCATCGCCGGGGCCAATATCCAGGGCACGCAAGGCAATTTCGATGGCATGCAGTCCGTCACCCACCCCCACCCCGAATGGGACAGCACACCGGGTTGCCCAGAGTTGCTCAAAGCGGTGGAGCTCCTGACCCAATATATAGCGGCCGGAATCCATCACCCGACCAACAGCCGCCAGCATGGCCTGCCGGAGCTGCGGGGGTTCGGCTTTGAAATTATTCATGCATATCATAATTCTGTCACCCTGTCGTCCGGCACGCTGTGGCGCATCAGATAGTGTCGGAAATGTCTCTGATAATAGGCCATTGTTTTGGTCAGTCCTGCATCCAAGGTCACCTTGGGTTGCCATTTTAATTCGCGGGAGATGCGGGAAAAGTCGCCATAATAGTCTCCAATATCAATCTGTTTTCTCTCGTCTGGAAAGGGGATGCACTCATAGGAGCCCCTGCCGCTCAGCTTGACCATTGTTGCGGCCAGTCTGTTCAGGCTGATCACCTCCCGGCTTCCCAGGTTGTAGACCTTGCCGTTGGCTTTGTCGCGGCTTCCCGCCAGCAGCAGCGCATCCACGCAATCTTCCACATAATTGAAATCACGTCGTTGTTCTCCATCGCCAAAAATCGGGATTGGTTTTTGTTCCATCAACAATCGAAACCAGAGCCCCAGAAAACATTGCTGTGCATCCTGGATGCGCATGCCCGGCCCATAGGTGTTGGTCAAGCGCAGCACGCAGGTATGGAGACCGTAGATGGTGTGATAGAGGGCGTAATAGGATTCGCTGGTCGCCTTGTGGATGCCGTTGATGTCCGTCGGCTGGATGGGATGATTTTCATCCACAGGCAGATATTGGGGTTTTCCATACACTTGACGGGTACTGGCATAGACGACTCTGATCCTGGGATTCCATTTGCGACAGGACTCCAGCAACCCCAATTGGGCTGAGACGTTGATGGCCATGTCCGTGGTCGGGTCGGTCATGGAACCGGTGTGGCTGGTCTGGGCCGCCAAATTGAACAAAAAATCATTTTTTTTGATAAAACGGTTCATCGCCTGCTGCTCACGCACATCGCAGATGTTGATGGAGACTGCAGACTCAAAATCCTGGATGTTGAACGGGTTGGAGCCGTGCAGGGGGAGCAGGTTGTCCACGATTGTCACCTTGGCCCCCAAATGCACCAGGCGACGTGCCAGACGGGAGCCGATAAAGCCCATGCCCCCGGTAATCAGCACTCTGGATTTGTTATAGTGCATCATCTCAATTTTCCTGGTTGCCACCATGGTTGGCCATCGCTGAATGACCACGTTGCAAACATTGTCCCGTTCACAATAAAGCAATATGTGAGCCATCTGGAGTGCTATAAAAAAATTATAACAATATCAATATTTTTACTAAGAGAGTTTCGGATATTGGCAGGGATGTGTTGCAAAAATAAAACGATCAGGAAGCACGGATGTTGCGTTTTTTTAATGGTCCTGAGAAGCCTGTAACCGCCTTGCAAGGCGGTTTTTTTGCAGGCGTTCCAGTGGATGGTTGGGGGGAAGAAAAAGGTTAACAGATTAAAATAAATAAAAATATTTTACTGTTCGTCCGGAAACGGTTCCGCTTGCAATGGAGAGGCTTTTGCGGCAGACTGACAAACAGATCGACATCTGTTTCGTTATGACAATGGAACCGATTCAAAAACGCAACAGTCGCAGAATCCTCATGGTGGAGCTTGCCGGCCATTGTATTAAAAATATTTTTATAAACAAATATTTAGTAATGCTTGGCTGCGTTATTGCAAGGAGAATATCGTGTCGAATGAGTCACACCCGGGTTTGGTCTGCCCATCCGTTGATCTCTCCGCAATTTGGGAATGCAGTCATCAGCTGCCTGATCGGGACATGGTTATGGATAAAATTAAGTCGTTGCGGCAGTTTGTGTTCGTTGGCCTGACCTCGTTGGGGGTTGTTCTGGTGGCCATCGGCTATTTTTTTTCCCAAGAGACCCGGCAAATCCAGCAACAGGCGATGCTGGAACAGACAGTCATGGGTTTCTTGAACACGGTATTGGAGGTGCGACGCTATGAAAAAAATTATTTCATGTTCCACAATAAAAGCGACTTTGAAAATGCATTGAATTATCTGGATCAGCTGGATCAGCAGGTGCGCCTGGTCCGTCCGGCCATTCCGGGTCGACCGGATGGTTCGCATCTGTTGGCGGAGATTGCGGAGTTGTCGGTACACTACCGGGAAAAACTGCTCCAGTATCCCATGCTCTCCAACGAGGATGCCAGGCAACGGACAGCCTTGGAGCTGACCATGCATGCGGTGGGAAAAAAAATAAATCTTCTGGCTGAGCAACTGGCTTTGGATTCAAGGGATAACGTTTTAAAAATGCTGGATGGTTTTCAGATCACGATCGTTCTGGCCGTCCTGTTGCTGCTGCTGTTGCTGATCGGATGGGGCTTTTATTGTTTTCGCTCCATTGTGGTGCCCTTTGGGCGGATACGCGAGGGTTTGGCCCAGGTTGCCGCAGGGCAACAGGAAACAATGGAGCCGTTTGCTGCCGCACAGGAATTTGTCGACTTGACCGGCGGGATCAACCTGGCCATGCAGAAGCTGCTGCGTGGCAGGGAGGAGCGTGTGCGTTTGGCTCAACACGCTTTTACGGATGCTGTTTTGTTGCGTCTGGTTAAAACCCTCGGTCAACCCATGGCCAACATTTCCACCGCTTGTCAAATCCTGATGGAGGAAGAGAGGCATGCCTCCGTGGCGTTTCAACAGGAAATGTTGTTGCAAATCAGCCAGCAGGCAGAGCAAGGCAGGCGCATTTTGGTGGCCATCCAGGAGTATGCCGTTCCACAACAGGAGCCGGCCGAGTCCATCGATCTGGTTCCTTTGCTGGATAACATAATGACATCACTGCAAAAGCAACGGGGGGTTCACACAGAGAGCAGGGTGGCCATGGAGGGGGATTTGACCATTATGGGCAACCGCCACAGCCTGGAACGGGCCCTTGCCGATTGGATTATGCTGTCCACGCCATCAGCCACCCAAACGGGTTTTATCACTGCTTGTCGTTGTTCCAGGCAGGCCATGGGAGCGGCACTGGCCACCTCCTGCCTGCGCCCTCTTGTTTGGCTGCCATCGGATTGTCAGGAGGTGGTGGAAATTTCCCTGCAGATGGTGGGCGATGGCTTTGTTGAATCGGCCTCCCGCGCTCACGATGTTTCGCTGTTGTGTGTGCCCCAGGAGGATGGCGACCCCGGCATCTATCTGTTGCCAGGCGTCATGCGCCAACATGGGGGGGCCATGCTGGTGCAACAACTGGATGCCAGCACATTGCGGTTTGCCCTCTGGTTTCCTGTGATCCAGTGCCAGGAGGAGAGACTCCGGCAAGCCGTGGGAGTTTATTAATCCCATGTCCGATCCAGTACGCATTTTGGTGGCGGATCGGGACAAAGTGGCCCTGCAGAATCTTGAACATGTGTTGCTCAAGGGGGGCTGTCATGTAACCAAAGCCGCTGGTGGAGCGGCCGCCTTGAAACATCTGGATGATCAAGCCGGTGATCCCGCTCTGTTCGATGTCATTCTGGCCGACATGGGGCTGGATCCCATGGATGAGAGCCATTTTTTGCACCAATGTTTGCGTCTGCAACCCACTGCCGAGTTGATTTTTATCTCTGACAAGGTTTCCGTCACCTCAGTGGTCGATGCCATTCGACAGGGTGCGTTTCAATACCTGATCAAACCGGTGCGTCCGAATGAGTTGAGACAAGCGGTTACACTGGCTGCCGAAAACAGTCGGCACAAGCAGATGCAACAGGGTATGCGCCAGAGCCTGAGTGCCCAACAGGGTTCATCTCCTCTGATCACCTGTAATCCGGGTATGCTGCGTCTGCTGGAACAGGCCAGACGTGTTGCCGAGATGGATCTGCCCATCCTGATTACCGGTGAGACGGGGACCGGCAAGGAGATCCTGGCCCG
Organism: Magnetococcales bacterium HCHbin5; assembly: GCA_002753505.1. GTDB lineage: Bacteria > Pseudomonadota > Magnetococcia > Magnetococcales > Magnetaquicoccaceae > Magnetaquicoccus. The sequence goes on from PEAG01000004.1 coordinate 49,525, forward strand.
TATACTGCACGATCACAGCAACCGGTCGCAGCAACCCTTTGTGGCTGTCAATTGTGGGGCGTTCAATGAAGAGTTGTTGGCCAATGAGCTCTTTGGCCATGGGCGCGAAGCCTTCACCGGGGCCATGCAGGGTCGCAAGGGGTTGGTGGAAACCGCCCATGGGGGCACACTGTTCCTGGACGAAATCACCGAAATGTCCCTCTCCATGCAGGTCAAGCTGTTGCGGGTCATTCAGGAAAAAGAGCTGCGTCGGCTGGGTGTGACCAGCACCGTGACGGTGGATGTGCGATTTTTGGCCGCTACCAACCGGCCAATCCAGCAGGAGGTGGAGGAGGGCCGTTTTCGGCGCGATTTATACTACCGGTTGAATGTCATCGATTTTTTGCTGCCGCCCCTCTCTGAACGCCACGGTGACATTCCCCTCCTGGTGCAACACTTTTTGGAAAAACATGCCAAACTGACCAACAGGGCAGTGAGCGGCATCAGCAAGTCGGCCATGGATGTGCTGACTCAACATACCTATCCCGGTAATGTGCGCGAGTTGGAAAATATTGTACAACGGGCCGTGGCTTTTGCCTCCGGCTCTCAAGTGATGGAGGCGGATCTGCCCGACTATCTGGTCAAGCGTTCACCACACTTTGTCAGCGATGGCGACAATCGCCTGCTTACCCTGGAAGAGATGGAGCGGCAGTATATCCTCTGGGTCTGCAAGCAGGCAGGAAACAATCAAACCACGGCCGCCAAGATTCTTGGCTTGGACCGTGTTTCTCTCTGGAGGCGATTAAAAAAAATTCAGTCCACCGCTGTGGAAGCGGCTGAATCCACCGAAAAAGCCTCCTGACCAATCTTGAGTCAGCATGATCCAGGGATAACCAACCAGAGTATACGGAGGTGTATCATGGAGTCTTCACGTGGGTTTGGGCACCTGTTCCCAGACCATGCCGAACAAAAACTGTGGATAGCCGTGCTGGAAGCGGCCTTGCACGATGCCTTGTCAAACAAGGATCCCTCCAAACGACAAGAGGCCAGAGAGTGGTTCCGCGATGGGGGGCAAAATTTTGAACTGGTCTGTGACCTGGCCGATTTTGATGCCGGCTTTGTCCGCCGGAAAATATTGTCTGTTTTTGACCAGCAAGAGGGGTGATGGGAGGGCTTGATTTTTACATCTTGTTTAAGTTATTTTCCAAACGACTCACTTTGGTTGCTTCCCAGCAACACCCAACGCCATGCGAACGGAGTGTATGGTGCATTCTAACCCAAGATTCAGTCGTCCAGGAGATTTGCTTTGAAAAAAATATGCGTTGCCGTTGTTGCGTTGCTGGCATGCGGGTTGGGGTGGCCCGATGCTCTCCTGGCCTCAGGTGGGGGGGAGGCTGCGAAACACCTGGACCTGACCAACCATACGGTGGGTTATCTCTCTCTCCTGCTGTTTTCGGTGGCCTATCTGTTTGTGATGGCGGAGGAGTTTACCCATCTGCGCAAATCCAAGCCGGTATTGCTGGCGGCTGGCATCATCTGGGCCCTGATCGCCTATGTCTATCTCCAGCATGGGCTGAAATATGAGGCAGAGGTTGCGGTACGCCACAATATTCTGGAGTATGCAGAGCTGTTTCTGTTCCTGCTGGTGGCCATGACCTACATTAACGCCATGGAGGAGCGACGGGTCTTTGAATCCTTGCGCTCCTGGCTGGTGCGCTCCGGTTTTGGGTATCGTACCCTGTTCTGGTTGACGGGCCTGTTGGCCTTTTTTATCTCGCCGGTGGCCGACAATCTGACCACCGCGCTGCTCATGTGTGCGGTCATTCTGGCCGTCGGGCGGGACAATCCAACCTTTGTCTCCCTCTCCTGCATCAATGTGGTCGTCGGAGCCAATGCCGGTGGGGCCTTCAGCCCGTTTGGTGACATCACCACCCTGATGGTTTGGCAAAAAGGGATTGTTCCCTTCGGCACCTTTTTTGCCCTGTTCGTCCCCTCGCTGATCAACTGGCTGGTGCCCGCTGCCATCATGCACTTTGCCGTTCCCAACCTGAAACCGACACCCAGCCGTGAGGTGGTGGATATTCTGCGGGGCGGCAAGCGCACCATCTTTTTGTTCCTGATGACCATTGTCACCGCAGTCAGCTTTCACAACTTTTTGCACATGCCTCCCATGATGGGCATGATGCTGGGACTCTCGTATCTCATGTTTCTCGGCTTTTATCTCAAGAAAACATTTGGAAAAACAGAGGGAAAAACCGGCCACCGGCTGCGAAAATACCGGTGTGAGCAAGATGTGGGCCAGGTCGGTTTTGACCTTTTTACAAAGCTGGCAAGGGCGGAATGGGATACGCTGATGTTTTTCTACGGCGTGGTCCTGGCGGTCGGCGGGTTGGGTTTTCTCGGTTATCTGACCCTGGTCTCCACGGCCATGTATGGCGGTTGGGGTGCTACAACAGCCAATGTGGTCGTCGGGCTGCTCTCCGCCATTGTCGATAATATCCCGGTCATGTTTGCCGTGTTGACCATGAACCCGGATATGTCCATGGGGCAGTGGTTGCTGGTTACCCTGACGGCAGGGGTGGGGGGCAGTCTGCTCTCCATCGGCTCTGCAGCCGGGGTGGCCCTGATGGGGCAGGCCCGGGGCATCTACACCTTTTTCTCCCACTTGAAATGGACGCCTGCGGTCGCGTTGGGTTATGCCGCCAGCATTTGGGTCCATTTCCTGATGAACGATTCTCTCTTCCAAATACCACCCAGCGTACGTTAGTATCTCCGCTCAAGGGGTTCCATAGGCGTCAGCGTGCGCTGTCGTCTCCGCTTTTTCCAAACCATGGCAGCTGCCTGGAGACCGTCACGGTCCGGGTGGCTGCCGTCGTTTGGTGTCCAGGGAAAACAATCCATTGTTGTGGGGGGCTTTGGGTCATGCAGGAGGTGCGCTGGCAGCAGAGATTCAGCAACTATCACAAGGCATTACAAACCCTGGTGGAGGCAGTGGAGTTGGCGCAGCAGCGTGCGTTGTCCGGGCTGGAGCAACAGGGGCTGATTCAAAGTTTTGAGTTTACCCATGAGCTGGCATGGAACGTCTTGAAAGATTATTTGGAATATAAGGGTTTGAGCAATTTGATCGGCTCGAGGGATGCGACCCGCGCAGCGTTCAAAGCGGGTTTGATTGAGCAGGGCGAGGTGTGGATGGAGATGATCAGGGCGCGCAATCAAACCTCACACACCTACAACCTCGATATTGCCCAAGCCGTTGTCGAGGCGATCCTGGAGCGGTTTTATCCGGCCTTTGTCGGCATGGCGGAAACATTCACAGCCATCAGTCAGAGGGAAGAGATTGACCTATGAGGTACGGGCTGGCAGATGAAACCATCGAGAAAATTTGCAGCGTCTTTGAGTGTTATCAGGAGATTGACAAGGCGGTTCTGTATGGATCCCGTGCCAGGGGAAATTTTAAACCGGGATCGGACATCGACTTGACACTCTACGGCGAAAATCTCACCTTTGACTTGTGCGCGACGGTTGCAGAGGCCATGGATGATCTGCTGCTTCCGTATACCGTCGATCTCTCTGTTTTCGATACGCTGGAACAGACAAAATTGCGGGAGCATATCGAACGGGTGGGGGTGAAAATTTATGAACGATCGAATCCAAGCGTTTGATAAACGGCGGTGGTCCGATAAATAAAGATCTCCTGCTGCTCCTTGCGTTAACCATGGCAAACACGGGAAAAAATCAATAGACTGTTCCTCTTGATAACTTGCTGCAGAGGTGGACAATATTGGTCGGGCGTTTGCGTAGTATCATTCCAACGGTTGATCAAACCAGCATTCTGGACCATTGCCATGGGCAGGGTACCCTTTCGGGCGGCTTTGCCTTCATGACCATCATGTCGTTGGGGTTGGCCACCCTGGGATTGCTGCTCAACTCTCCCTCCGTCATCATCGGTGCCATGCTGGTTTCTCCCCTCATGGGGCCCATCATAGCGGTGGGATTCGCCTTTCCCGCTCTCAACCTGCCACTGCTGTTGAAAGGTGGTACGACGCTGCTGATCGGGGTTCTGATCTCGGTGCTGACGGCGACCGCATTGGTATCGCTCTCTCCCATTGATGATTTGACCTCCGAAATTCTGGCCAGGACGCGCCCCAACCTGTTTGATCTGCTGGTGGCTCTGTTTTCCGGCTTGGTGGGGGGGTATGCCATCATCAACGCCAATATGACGGCCATCGTCGGTGTGGCGATTGCCACCGCGCTCATGCCGCCCTTGGCGACGGTGGGGTTTGGCATTGCCACGCATCAGACCTGGGTGGCCCATGGGGCGGCCATGCTTTTTGTCACCAATATATCAGCCATCACCTTGGGGGTCTCCCTGGTGGCCATCTGGTATGGTTTCGGGCGGGCCATGTCCGGTCGTGGTTTGTTGTGGCAGGGTATGATTACGGTCTTGATCGGCATGTCTTTGTTGACCCCATTGCTGAACTCCCTGCGGGGTATTGCGGAGGAGATGGCGGTCAAGCGCACCGTGCGCACGGTGCTGGAGGCCCAGGTGGAGAAAGATCTCTCCAACATGATGGGGGAGTACCGGGTCAACCTGTTGGCAGATGGTTCTGTGCAGGTGATGGGTATCGCCTATGTGGACAAGCCGGGCAATGAGTTGGAGACCCTGGTGGCCCAGAATCTGGAGGTCTCGCTGGGGCGCAAGGTCAAGGTGTTGCTCAAGCAGATTCCCGTGCATGACCTGGAGACCCTGAAGGAGAAGCAGAGTCCGCCGCCGGCCATCCGGCTCCCCTCGGCGGTTGCCAATCCGATTCAATCGGTCACAAAACCGGTGGAAATGATACCCATGCTGGATCCGCTGGAGCCTGCCGTACCTGCATCAGGAGGGGAGAGTCTGCCCGATTGAGCGGGGGGAGCCTGGACGACTCTCCGGGAACCCGGGCAACGAGCGGGTACTCAGGGGGATCTGTTGCCCCCGTGCCGTCCCATGCCAAGCCCCATGCCTCCGCCTGGTCGATGAAAATGGCCATCGCCCACCAGATTGCTTCGTTCGTTTGCGGGCAGCAAGGCAGCGATTTCAGCCAATACCCCATGCCACTGCTCCTGGGCGAGCACAGCCGCATGGCGCAGATCGCTCAGGGCCTTTTCCAAACGTGATCGATCCCATGGCTGGGCCTGCAGGGACTCTCTGACCTGTTGCTGGGCTGCACGCAACGTATGCATGGCTTGTTGAACCTCGGCATGGTGTTGCTGCCAGATGGTGGCCAATTCGGGTTTTTGCATCAGATCATGCCGGGAAAGCCCCAGCAGAAGGGGATTGCCCGGCATGGGACTGCCGGCAGGCGGGTCGGATGACAACAGTCGCGAGGCCACCATACCGCCCAAAAACAGATTGACGGCCAACGAAAGCAACAACAGAGGCCATAATAGACGTTTGTCCTGGATCATGGTTGCGCCTCCTCAAAATGGCCATAGACCAGCATCATGGTCTCTTGCCAGTCGACAGGGGAAGGAGTGACGTGCTGCGTTTCCCAGAGCATACCCAATCCCAACCCCAACAATGCAGAACAGGCCAGGATGGCCGCCGGATGCCACCAGGAGGTGACTGGCCACCGGATGAAAACCTCCCTGGGCTGCGCCGTGTCGACCGGGAGGGAGAGAATCGTGTTGCGCAGATGGGCGGAAGGCAGGCTGGCCGGCCACTCGGCCAGAAGTTGGTCGAGATGCTGTTCGGAAATGGGGTGGTCGGTTTGTTCGGGCAGATCGGGCTTCATGGTTCACTCTCCAAGCAAAATGTTTCGCCAGGGGGCCAGCAAAACGCGCAACCGTTTTCGACCACGGGCCAGCAAGGCGGCGACCTCCTTTTCCTCGCGTTGCATCACCTGCGCCGCTTCGCTGACCCGCAGTCCCAACATGTTGACCAGAATGACCGCACTGCGGCAGGGTATGGGAATGGCCGCCAATGCTGTTTCCAACAGTTGCCGACGTTCAGCCTGTTCCAGCAGGGCCAGGGGTGAACACTCCTCTGGCAGCAGCAACCGATCTTCCTCCTCTTCCCAACAGATCTCTTCTGGAAGGCGGTGACGCTGACGCAGGCGATCAATGGCCAGGTTATGGGCAACCCGATAGAGCCAGGTGGCAATCCGGGCCTGGGCGCGCCAGTGGGGTGCCTGTTGCCAGAGGCGCAGAAAACTCTCCTGGGTGATCTCCTCGGCCTCCTGCTGGTTCCCCAACAGACGATTTGCCAAAGTCAAGACTCGGGTCAATTCCCGGTCTACCAGTTGTTTCCAGGCCGCATGCTGTCCGGCAGCCACCCGCTGCATAAGCTGACCATCCGCCTGGATGGGGAGAGGATCGATCTCTTGCTGCACCATGGTTTCGCTCTGCCTGGGGTCCGGGTTGGTGACCACGTTCTAGGATGCTGCTGCCAACCGACATCTCCTGTTGGAACTACCGGGAACAGGGGCCACCCCCTGTCCAACCCGGACCGTTGCCAGCACAGGGAGCTGTTTGGCAGGGAGTCACGCCACCGCCACGGCGGCCGGGCGGCGTGAAGGCCATGAACTCCTCTTTGGCAATGCGACCATCCTGGTTGCCATCCAGTCGGGCCATCATGCGTTCAATGTGGTAGGGGTGGCGATTGCCCCAAGGTGCCTGGGAGAGCTCCGCGCGGTCCAGCACACCATCCTGATTGCGATCCATCATGGTAAAATGGGCCGTACGTCGTTCGGTCACTGTCTGCGCATTGCTGATGACCGGCCAGAGCAGCAAGGCGGCACACAGCACCAAGCCTGTTTTTTTTCCTGTTGTCAGATATGTTTCCACGGTCGTTTCTCCTTGGTTGGAAAGGGATCCATTTCCCCCTCATTCTCTTTAACGTTGCCGCGCCTTTTTTCTGACCTTGGCTATGCAATTATTTTGCTCTGCTCCGTGTCCTGTGGTTGTCATCTCAACGCTGATGGGCTTTGGTCGCAATGGGCGGCCTGGATAACCTGTTGCCACTCCGCCAGAGAGACAAAGCGATAGTGGGCCTTGTCCGCCGCTTGCAAAATGGTGGGCAGAGCCCGCAGGCTGGCAGCCCGGCTGCTGTGAAAAAGCAGAATGGCACCCGGATGGAATCGCCGAACCACATTGCCGGCCACGGTGGTCGCGCTGTCACCGGCCCAGTCCCTGGAATCGATGGTCCACAACAGGGTACCCATCCCATGCGCCTGGGCCGTTTGCACAACCGTGTCATTGAAATCGCCATACGGGGGACGAAACCACTGCAACGTGATGCCGAGCGACTGCATGAGCTGCACACCCTGCTGAAAATCTGTCGTCAACCGGGCGCGGGAAAAGCCGCTCAACAGGTGGTGCCGATAGGCGTGATAGGCAATTTCATATCCTTTCGCCCGCATCTGTTCGACGATGGCCGGCATCGCCCGCGCCCGCTCGCCCACATAAAAAAAGGTTGCTGGAATGGCGCGTGGCTCCAGCACTGCCCCGATGGCCAGATCCCTTTTGTCGGGTCCGTCGTCAAAGGTGAGTGCCAGGATCCGCTGCTCCGGACGGGAGAGACAGTCCGGCTCCATCGCCAACCCGCTGCCCGGATAAAGGTAGCGGGTTTTGAAGGGCATCCTGCCCCGTTTGGCCAAATGGCGGCTCTCTTTGGAGGGACCATCGGCCGCCAGAACGGTGACTGCACTCCAACAGAGCAGAACCGACACCCCCACCAGCCGGACAATCCGTCGCTTCACCATGGAAAATCCTTTGTCAAAAACCGCTCTCCTGCTGATAAACAGCCTGTATGAGTTGCCACCACCGGGACAACAGACTGACCGGGGCGGTCTGCAACCGGAGTATGCCACGGGTCACCTGCTGCAGCGGAAACGGCTGTTCCAACTCCAGGTCAAGCCGATAATAGGAACCCTCCACCACCTGTTTGCCATCCTTCTGTGTGCGGACCGGGATGGTGCCACCCTGCACCGAGGCCAGATAGGGGGAGGCGAGTACCCGGGTGGGGGTTTGATCCATCCGCACCACCCGACCCGGCAAGGGGGGGGTCTGCGGCAGATCCGGATAGAACAGGCCACGGTCGCCGACCTGGATCCGCTCCCGATCCGCCGCCGCTACATATCCTTTGACCAGCGGCTGGGTTCCCCCGATCACCGTCAGCAAGGGCTCATCCTTGGCGACCCAGTCGCCCGGGCGGAGATCACGGGCCAGATCCACCACCTGGCCTGCGAAGGGGGCATGGATGTGGAGTTTTTTCTCCTCATCCCGCAGAGCCTGCTCGGTGGTCAGGGCGGTGGCCAGATCCTGCTGCAGCACCGGCTCCTGCTCCATGGGGTCCGTCTCCATGCTCTGCATGGCCAACCGCCAACGCAACAGGACAATCTCGCGCGCGGTCTTGTCCAGCCGGTAGTGCAGCTCAGGGTTGTGCAGGGTCAGCAACCGTTCACCCGGGGCCACCTGTTGGCCGGATGCCACCTCCAGTTGGGTCAGTTGGGCGGCGGCGGGGGCATAGATAACCATCTGTTCCGTGGCCTGCAACAGACCGGCGGCCTGGGGGGCGTTATACTGTGCGGGCAGTGCCAGGGCAATCAGCAGCAGGCTCAACAACAGGGTTGATCTCAGCATCGCTCGGTTCCACAGCAAATGTTTTCGCAACCTGAACCATATCATCCCCTCTTGTGCCACGGGACGCAACAAAAACCAGCCGATCTCCAGACTCAACAGCAACAGCCCCAGCAGCTTGAAAAATTGGTGGTAGACCAGCAGGGCGATACCCAGGAACAGCAGCAGTCGATAACACCAGACCGCATAGGCAAAGAGGAGCAAAAAACGCCGCAATGGTCGGGAAAAGGCTTCAGGTGGTGGCACGCCCCACCCGAACAGCCACTCCCGCAACTGCCAACGCCCGAGCCGGAAGGCGCGCTGTTGCAGATCCGCGATTTCCAGATAGTCCGACAGCAAAAAATAGCCATCAAAGCGCATCAACGGATTCAGGTTGACCGCCAAAGTCAGCAGCCAAACGGCACTGGCCAGCAAAAAGGCGGCACTCCGCAACGGGCCATCGGCCAAAAAAACCCAGGCCAGGGAGGCAAAGGCCGCCAGGGCAACCTCTGCCAGCATACCCGCCCCGCCGACCACCAGACGGTGGCGACGGCTGCTCAGTGTCCAGACGTCGCTGGTATCGGTATAAAAGACTGGCCACATGACCATCCAGGCCACGCCAACGGTCGGCACCCGGCAACCATAGCGACGGGCCGCGTAGGCATGACCCAACTCATGGACCGCCTTGCTCACCAGCAGAGTGGCCCCATAACAGAGCAGGCCGAAAGGGGTGTAAAATTGCGGCAGGCTGCTGGTAAACAGCTCCCATTGGCGCGCAATCAGGAACAGGCTTGTCAGGGCGACCAGCAATACCAGTGCGACAAACCAGCCGCTGAACAACCCATCCACCAGGGGTAACGTCCGCCGCAAAAAACGGTCCGGGTTCCAGATGGGGATGCGCAAAAACAGATAATGGTGCAGCAGCCATCGCCAGAGGCTCTCCTGACGGCTGCGCTGCGCGGTCAACAGGCGGTTGTGATCAGCGGTTGAAACCGGCATCAGCAGGTGGCTTTGCTGCAGGCGTTCCAACAGTTGCACCACAGCCGTTGGCTCTGGATGCCAAGTGGTTTCCGCCCCGATGGCGGCGGCGATCCGGGTCGGGTTGGGCAACGACCAGCGGGAGAGGATCTCGAACTCCTGCCAGCCTATGCGAAAAAATCGATTGCTGGCAGGGTCGTGCAGGGTCCAGGTGGGGGAACCGTCCCGGGCGGGCGGTCCCGCATGCAACGACAGATCTTCCCGCAGTGGTGGCAGTGGCTGCTCCCGAGGATCCATCCCTGTCACAGTCCCAGCAGCTGACGGGCGGCCGCCCATGGGCGGCGCAGCAGATAATGAAACAGCCGCACCGGGGCACCGATCAGTTTGGCGGTACCCCGCAATCCCAGACGGGGCAGCGGCTCTCCGGCGGCAAAACGGGCCCGCAGGGTATAGGCCAACACCCCTTCCGGGGTCAGGTCGGCCTGATAACTGGCATAACGGAGCTGAGCCGCCAGGGTCCGGGAACCATCGGTGGCAGGGAACAGGGTGACGGCGGTGCCCGGTTGCAACAGGATTGCGTCCGCAACCGGCAGCCGAATTTCCAACTCCACCTGCGCCGGGTCCGCCAGCACCATCAGCCGCTCTCCCACATGCACGGGCCGCCCCACCCAATCGTTTTCATCGCTGTAGACCGCGATCCCATCCCGGGGAGCCACAACCGTGACCCGTTCCAGTTGGGCGCGAATATAGTTTAAATCGGCCTCCTTCTGCTGCACCCGGCCTCGCAGCAGAGCCAGTTTGGCCTTGCTTTTCGGCTCCTGCAACGCCCCCTGTACCGCTTGCCGGTACTCTGTCTGTGCCACCTCCCACTCTTTGCGGGTGATCTCCAGCCGATTGGTCAGTTGGGTGGTGTCCAGATTGAGCAACACCGCTCCGGCTTGCACGCTTTGATTGGGCAAAACATGAAAGGCGTCCACCACCCCGTCCAGTGGGGCCCGGATCACGGCCGGCTGGAAGGCCACCACCTCGGCCGGAGCCAACACCGACTGTTGCACCGGTATCGACAGCAACAGAGCAGCCAACAGCAGCCCAAACAGGGCAACAGTGGGCGGCCGCTGTGCCCACAGCCGATCCCGCAGCCGGTGTCGCGTCAACAATCCCCACCAGGCCGGAGCCATGGTCAATCCGAGATGGGCCAGCAACTGCTGTTCCGCTTCGGACCAGGGCTCGGCCCGAACCAGCAACAGTCCACCCAGCCAGTGGGGGGGAGCGGTCGACGGGCTGTTGCCCGGCAACTGCAAGGGCAGCCAGAGGGCATGCTCCGGCAACCATGCCTGCCAGGAGGCGGCCATGGCCGCCGGCAGTTGGTCGGCGGTGAGGGTTGTCCGGGTGGGATGCTGGCTGGAGAGATGGCGCAGCAGGCTGGTAAGCCATTGGATATAGGGAGCCTCCGGGTTGACCACGGGCAGGCCGGAGATGGCGGTGATTGTTCCCCGTTCGCCCCCGGGAGAGAGCTGCCACAAGGCGGCCTGCCGATAGGGGAGCAGATGGATCAGCGCATTGACCGCCAAAAAGCCAAATTCGGCTGCGGTGGGTGCCGTCAGCAGCTTTTGTTGCAGATTGAGCAGGGCGGCAATGGTGGCCTGGGGATCGGCAGTGGCCTGGGGAACCATGGTGAGCCTCGCTGGGTCAGCGGCTAAAGTTGAGAATGACCTGACCGCTCATGCCCGGGGTTAACTCTGGAAAATGGCCAATGATTTCACCGGTCATTCTGACCAGCTGATTGACCGCATCGATTCGGGCCCCAAACCCGACAATTTTGGCGGGATAACTGTTGCCGGTTTCGTCAACCCGCAGCAAAAAACGGTCATCCTTGTGGTAGTGTTGCAACCAGCGGGAAGGAATGTTGACCGTCAGCTCGAGGGTGGCGGGGTTATGAATTTCCATCACCAGCTGTCCCGGCTTGACATACTGATGCTCCTGCACCTCCAGCCGGACAATCTGGCCAGGAAACGGGGCGATCATCTGACAGCTTTTCAGCTCGGCCCGGATGATGGCAAACTCGGCCTGGGCTTTGGCCGCCTCCGCCTTGGCGTTGGTCAGCTCCAGCTTGCTGCTCACGTTGAGTTGGTCCAGCCGTTCCAGCATGGCGGCCTTGTCGGCCTCCGCGTCCACAATGGCCTTGGCCCGCAGCAGTTTGGCCTGTTGCACGGTACAATCAAACAGGCCCAGCGTGTCTCCCGCCTGGAAAAAGGCCCCTTCCCGAAAGGGCAACTGTACCAGACGAGCCCCTATTTCGCTGGAGAGGGTGGTAAACTGTTTTGCCCGCAGTTCGGCCCGCAGCTCCGGCCCGGCTCCCGCTACCCCTGCTGGGGGCGGAGAGAGGGGCTCCTCGGCCCCCAACAGGCCGATACTGCCCAGGCAACAGAGCGCGATCCTCCAGACGATCCCTCTCATCGCTGTTCCCCCGTCGGCTGTGCAGCCGGGGAGAGCGCGGAGAGTCGTGCTGTCGGTCGGTCGTCTGTTTTTTCAGCCACAATGCGCCAATATTTCTCCTCTTTTCTGAGTTGCAACGTTTTGCGCTTTTCCCATCTTTCGTTGGCAGTATTGAAAACGATGCGCACAAAGGCGGTGGCCTGGCTGTCGGACGCCACCTCGATGGCCACCTCGGCCAGATTGACCTGCACCCTGGTTGCGGGGTTCAGGAGGGTGGTGTAGGCCTCCATCCACTGGGTCCGATTCCAGCCATTTTCCGGCAAAAACTGCTCCGAATAGAAGGTCAGGAAGCTCTGGGCATCCTGACGGGCCCAGGCATCCGCCCACTCCTTGACCATGGTTCGCACCGCCTCTTCCAGCCGTACCGGTGGGGCAGGGGGGGGGGCCGGTGCGGCGGCCGAAAGAGAGTTGGCGGGCGTGCGGGACGGTACCGGCTGGGCGGTTGCCTCCCCCTCCTCGATCAAACTTTGTTCTCCCTCCGTACTCTCCCGGCTCGGCTTGTTCTGCCTGGCTGCGGGGGGGGGTGGAGCGGCTGGCTCCGGTTGGGCGTTGCGGACCGCTGCCACAGGGGGGGGCTGGACGGCGACTGTTGGTTGCACGGCGACCGCTGGCTGCTTGTCCGCCGCTGGCTGCCTGTCCACCGCGGACTGTTTGTCCATGGCCGCCATCGCCTGACGAACCAGTGCATCGATCTCCGCTTGTTTGGGGATATTATCCGGGGCAACAGTCGGCTTTTGCGCTGCCTGTGTCGCCGGCAATACCGGTGAGTGTCTGCCGCTCTTCCGGTCGGGTGGGGTGAAAAGGCTCTCCATCTCCCGATTCAGAGCCTGATCCGCGGTCGGATTCAGCCGACCGGCTGCCAAGCCATCCGCTGGCGTCTCCATCCGGGGCGGCAGGGAGATTCCCTCCTGCCATGCCATCACCGACTCCCGGATGGATTGGCTCAAGAGTGGCAGCGGGGCCTCCTGGCTGGCGGTGGGCAGCAGATCCACCCCAAGGGAGACAAAAATCATGCCGATGGCATTCTGGAGCTCCGCGTAGGCCTTGTTGCGCTGCAATTGTGACATGATGGCACGGGTGGCGGCCCGGATCTGTTCCAGACGGTTCTGGTTGGTACTGCCGGCATCCAGGGCCAGATTTTCCTGTATGCGCTGGTCCACCGCGCTTATGTTGCTGAAGCTTTCCAGTCTGCGATTGGCATCCTGATATTTGCGGTAGCTGATATGAACCTGGGACAGGATCGCCATGTTGAGTGCCACCCGCCGCAGCTGACTGAGAATGGCCTGGTTGTCTGCCAAACGGATGGCGGTGGGGCCGGCGACCAGCTTCATCAGGTTGCCGGTCACCTGCAGGCCGGCATCCTGCCAATTGGAGTCCATGGCAAAGGAGTTGCTGTCATAGTGGCTGGCTGTCTTGAACTCCAGTCCTGGCAACATTCTCAACAGGGCCTTGCGGGTTTCGGCGGCACTGATGCGGGATTTGTACAGCTCCATCCGCAATTCCGGTCGATTCATCAGGGCCAACTGCTCCATCTCTGCCACGGTGGCCCGGATCGGTGTTACCGTCAAGCTGTTTTCCGGTGGAATGTTCAACTCAAAATCGGTGCCCGGGGGCAGATTGATCAACAGGGCCAGATTTTTTTTGGCCAGTGCAAGCTCTTCCCGCAGGGTCTCCAACTGTTGCACCACCTCCAACAGCTCCCGTTGAAACCGCATCATCTCCAGTTGGGGCCGCAGACGCTCCTTTTCCACCTGGTGCGCCACCGCCAGGGCAACCCTGGCCTCTTTCAGTACCGGCTCGATACGACCTTGCAACTGTTGGGCACTGGCAGCCCGCCAATAGGCGGATTGCACCTCCTGGAACTGGCTGTGGGCCAGTTTGCGCCGGTTCTCCTCTGCCACCAGCACCCGGTCGGCCGCCTGCTTGGCCTGAAAATAGCTGACACCAAAGTCAAGTACATTCCAGACCAGGCCCAAATCCGCATACTGTTTGTCCCGATCCTGGGAGGTGGAATAGCCGGCAGAGCTGGTTTCGGTCGTCAACGAATAACCGCTTGCGGCCTCCACGCTGCTGCGACTGTCAAAGCCGGCCTTGGCGGCCAGGCGCGGCAGCAGGTCATAGTTGGAGAGATCCACCTCGGTCAGGGCGACCGTTTTTTCCAGTAAATGGACCCGATAGTCCAGATTATATTTGATGGCCCGCGCCACCGCCTCGTACAGATCGATCGGCTGCGACACAGGCTCCTGGGCGGCGCGTACCGCCTGTTGATCCGCCTGCAACACGGCCGTCAGTTCTTCGGTCGTCAAGGGGTTGGGGGCGATGGTGCAGGCCAGCAGACCCAACAGGGAGCCTCCCGCCAAAACCAGCCGCAGACCAACGCGCCTGCCAGCAACCGGTCGCTTGGGCAGGCCGCGTCCACTCGTCCACCGGACAACCGGGCGAAAACAGCGGTTGCACAGGGCACAATAGTGTTGGAAAGAGGAAGGAGGCATGGAGTCTACTGGCAACGGGTTAAAAGGCGAACCAGGGCGCATCGGTCAGTTGTGAGTAAAGCAAAGAAAGTGCCATATATATCCGGGTCGTAAAATTATTTTTTTACCCGGCAAGCCATCGTGTGCCATAATGGTGCTGACAGTGGTGGTGCGGTTGCGTTGTCCGGCAGTCAGGAGAAAGGTTCCATGGATATTCGGCAGATGGATTCGATTGTCAAAGGTTTGACCACGCTGTTACGCCTCCAGCCGGGTCGACCGCTGCCGTTGGCGGCGGAGGGGCGGTTTTTCCTGGAGTTGGAGCCTAGAATCCTGTTCGATGGGGCGGGTTTGTTGCCAGCCGGGTTGGATGATCCTCTTTTTGACGGCCATGGGGCGGAGCCCCCCCAGGATGGTACCCCGCATGGATTGGAGGCGGTTGCAGAGTTGGCCACCGCCCTGCAGGGACACCTGTTGCCGGAGCAGCCCCTGCGCCGGGAGATTGTGTTTGTCGATCCCCAGGTTGAAACCTATCAAACCCTGCTGGCCACCGCTGCCCCCGATCGTCTGGTGGTCGTGCTGGATGCTGACCAGGATGGGGTGGAGCAGATTGCCGCCACCCTGGCCCGGCAGGGTTCGTTTGATGCCGTTCATATCCTGTCCCACGGCACCACCGCGCAGCTCTCTTTGGGCAACAGCACGCTGTCGGCCGCCAACCTTGACCATTACGAGAAGCTGTTGGCCCAATGGGGGCAAGCCATCAACCAGACGGGCGATATTCTGATCTATGGCTGTGCGGTGGGAGCCGGGGCAGAAGGGGCCGCCTTTGTGCATCGATTGGCCGCACTGACCGGCGCGGATGTGGCCGCTTCAGAGGATTTGACCGGGGCGCAAAACAAAGGCGGTGACTGGGATCTGGAGGTGGTCAGCGGCACCATCGATGCCACAATACCCTTCTCCCCCGAGGGCCAGTCCCACTATGAGGCCATCCTGGCCGCTACCGCCATCAATCTGGCCAGCCTGAATGGTGCGACAGGCTTTCGCCTGGATGGGGTGACAGCGGGAGATTTGGCGGGCATCTCCGTCCATGCGGCCGGCGACATCAACGGCGATGGCTTTGATGATCTGATCGTCGGGGCCCGCAATGCCACCGGCTCCCATGGTGCCAACTCGGGTTCCACTTTTGTGGTATTCGGCCAATCGACCGCCTTTGGTGCCACCTTTGGCTTGAGCAGTCTGAATGGTGCCAACGGCTTTCGACTGGATGGTGCAGCGGCCGGGGACTATTCCGGTTATTCCGTCAGTGGCATCGGTGATCATAACGGCGACGGTTTTGATGATCTGCTGATCGGTGCCCACAATGCCTCCGGGGCAGCGGGTGCCAGCTTTGTGCTGTTTGGCCAATCGACCGCCTTTGCCGCCACGGTGGATCTGAATGGCCTGACCGGTGCCGATGGCTTTCGCTTGAATGGCGTGACAGCGGGTGACATGTCAGGGAAGTCAGTGAGTGGGGCGGGAGACATCAATGGCGACGGGTTCAGCGATCTGCTGATCGGAGCCTACAAGGCGAATCCGAATGGTGAACCCATCAGTCATGGAGTGGGCTATGTGGTCTTCGGCAAAGCGGCGGGTTTCGGGGCCACGTTTGAGCTGTCCGATTTGAGTGGTGCCAACGGCTTCCGTCTCGATGGGGCGGCGGCTGGTGATTATGCGGGTGTCTCGGTCAGCAATGCCGGTGATATTAACGGCGATGGGTATGACGATCTGGTGATTGGGGCCCACTGGGCGAGCCAGGGGGCCGTCACCTACGCTGGGGCCAGCTTTGTGGTCTTTGGCAAAGCGGCGGGCTTCGGTGCAACCCTCAATCTCTCGACTCTGGATGGCAACAGCGGTTTTCGTCTGGATGGTGTGGTCGGGGGGGTGCCGGGTGATCAGGCGGGCCGTTCGGTCAGCGCGGCGGGGGATTTCAATGGCGATGGCTATGATGATCTGCTCGTCGGTGCCTACAAGGCGGATCCCAGTGGCGGTGCGGACGCTGGTTCCAGCTATCTGGTCTTCGGCAAGGCTGCCGGTTTCAGTTCGGTCCTGAACCTTTCCAGCTTGAGCAGCACAAGCGGTTTTCGGCTGGATGGCGGGGCGGCTGGTGATGAATCGGGCCGTTCGGTATCGGGGATTGGGGATGTCAACGGCGATGGTTTTGCGGATCTCATCATCGGCGCGCGTTATGCGGACCCGACGGCGGCCAATGCCGGGGCCGCCTATGTGATCTTTGGCCAATCGTCGGGTTTCAGCACCATCAGCCTCTCGGCAAACAGCTTTACCGGCTATTACCTGAACGGCCTGGCCGCCTCTGATTTTGTCGGTATTGCGGTCAGCGGGGCCGGGGATGTCAATGGGGATGGCTTTGGCGATTTTATCATTGGGGCAACAGGGGCGGATCCGGGAGCCAGAAACAGTGCGGGCTCCAGTTATCTGCTGTTTGGCAGCGATGCCACCGGTGCGGTGACCTTTTCCGGCACCAGCGGTGCGGATACGCTCACTGGGGGCACGGCCGGTGCGGAGCGGTTTGTGGCCGGTGCCGGCAACGATACCATGACAGGTGGTGGCGGAGCGGACATTTTTCATGGTGGTGCCGGAGACGATACCATCACCGTTGCCGATCTGACCTTTCAATGGGTGGATGGGGGGCGTGGCAGTGACACGCTGGCACTGTCGGGCTCCGGCATGCAGATGAACCTGACCACCCTGCGGGGCAGATGGAGTGCCATTGAGATCATTGACCTGACCGGCAGTGGCAACAACCTGTTGACGGTGACAGCATTGGATGTACTGAACCTGTCTGACAGCAGCAATACCCTGACGGTCAACGGCAATGCGGGGGACAGTGTGGTGATGGGCAGTGGCTGGACCAGTGGTGGCACGGTGGGCGGTTACCAGATCTATACCCAGGGCCAGGCAACCCTGCGGATCAGTGCTGCCACCGGTGCCACGGCTGCGGTTCCCACTTTGACCGCCTTTGCCGCCCCCGCAGGCACGGTCAATGAAGACAGCCAGGCAACCATCACCCTGGCCGATTTGAAGGCGGTCGGCAACGAAGCGGACGCAGACGGTACGGTGGACGGCTTTGTCATCAAGGCTGTCAGCAGCGGGACACTGTGGATCGGTACCAGTTTGGCAGCCGCAACCCCCTGGGCAGCGGGCAGCAATGAGACGGTGGACGCCACCCACAACGCCTATTGGACCGGGGCGCAGGATGCCAATGGTACACTGAACGCCTTCACAGCGGTCGCAAAAGACAATGCCGGGACAGAATCCAGCACGGCGATACAGCTGCAGATGAGCGTCACGGCCGTCAACGACAGCCATACCGGCGGTGCCAGCATCAGCGGCACCGCCACCCAGGGTCAAACCCTGACCGCCACCCATACCCTGGCCGATGTGGATGGTCTGGGTGCCATCAGTTATCAGTGGAGGGCCAACGGCAGCAATATCAGTGGCGCGACCGGCTCCACCTTTGTTCTGACTGAGGCCCAGGTGGGCAGTACCATCACCGTTGTACTCAGTTATACCGATCTGCAAGGGACGGCTGAAAGTGCGACCAGTAGCGCAACCGCAACGGTAGCGGCCCTGGCTTCGCCCCCCAGCTCTTCCGGGACACCTGCGCCTGCACCCGCACCTGCAAGCCCAACCACCGGTGGCAGTGCAACAGAGGCGGCAACACCGGTTGCCGATTCAGGCGGTTCGGGCAGCACTGCCACGGCGACAGCGGTGACGGTTGTGCAGACCACGGCCGCTGCGACCGGATTGGATGCGGTGGCTGGCAGCGGTTATGGTGGTTTGATCACGGCGGCGAGTGGCACCGCACCAGCCCCTGTCAATCCGGTGATCGAACAGCTTTCTGCGGTCAATGCACTGCTGCTGACCGATCTTTCATTGTCGGTGGTCGCTGTTATCCCCACGGATACGGTCTTTGCGGCGGTCAGCGGTGATGGGCAGGGCGCAGCAGGCACCCTGGTGCTGGCCAACCCCTCCAATGCCAGCGGTCGACTCTCCGGCAGCGGTTTGGCGGAGACAGGCGGAGGGAGTGGAACGGGAGAGCATGGAGCCGGGGATATGTTTATCCATTCAGGCCAGGAACGGGAGGATGGCTTTTTCAGCAAAAAACGAATACCCGGCATGGAACTGCTGGGGGATGGTCTGATCAAGGTGGCTGGTTTTATCGGGTTGGGTCTGGAAAACGGTGGGCCTGTCAAGGTGGAAGGGTTTGGGGGCAGCGGCGGCGATGAGCAGGGCATGGCTGTCGAGGGTTTCGGCGGTCGTGCTACGACCGAACGGCCAGTGGCGGTGGAGGGATTTGGTGATGTGGGCGCGGGGGAGGCCAATCCGGCTGCCCCCGATGGGTTTGGCGATGCAACCGCCGTGAACCATCGGCAGCAGGAGGACGAGGATGAGCTGTTGATCCAGCAGGAACCCGCCACAGAGCCGGTGAGTGCTTCGGCCCAGGGCTCCGCCGAGGCGGTTGGGGCAAAGCAGGAGGCGGAAGAAAACCAGGATGCTGTCGGCGACGAGGATGACAGCAGCGCACAGGTGCCGGAAAACCAGCCGACAAGGGCAGGAAAGCCCGCATTTACGGCCCAGCTCTCCCCGTTTGGTGCCAAGGGATTTCATCAGGCCAGCATGGCACTGCTCAAAAAAATGATTGAGTCTCCGGTGAAATAGCCTGGTTTTGCCACGATCAGCCACCGGATCCGGCGGTTGCTGCGGGCTGCTCCTCCTCTTTTCCGGTTTTTTCAGTGGCCTGTTTTTTCCCGGCAGCCGTTGGTGTCGGCTGCTGACCTTGTTCCGGCAGCAAATATTTGCGATACTCGGCCCGCCTTTCGTCCGCCAGCAGCATGACCAGCAGCGACTGGATCAGGTTGGCGATGGCCTCTGTCTGCTCGGACAGGGTATGGTTGGAGATGCTGCTCTGCTGGATCAGATGATAGTTGGCTGTCGCCATATCCCGCAGCATGGCCAGCTCCCCTTGCAGATCGCTGATCAATTCAGCCTGCTTGAGGGAGGCGGTCTGTACCTCGCCGGACCACCCGGTCAGCCGGGTTGTCCCCTCTGTGACAAAGAGGATGTTTTCAGCGGCCTGCTTGACATCATCCCGCCCCGTTTTGATCTCCCGGTAGGCACTCTCCAGCAGGCTGACCACCCCGTCAATCAGCTGGATAATGTTTTGACTGAGCCCCTTGATCTCATCGGTAAAGATGGCAAAACCCCGGCTGGCCTCCTGACGGGAGGCCTCGGCACTGGCACTGGTTGCCAACAGGTTGACCTGCATGGTGCTGTTGCTGAGAGCCTGCATGTTGCGTTGCATCTGCTCGCACAGACCGACCGAACGATTGGCAACTTCTCGAAATTTCATGATAAAACCATCTGCATTTCTGGCTTTTGTTTCGGTTTCCCTGGAAAGCGCGCTTGTCTCTGCCATGATGCGGATGGTGTTGGCGGTCAGGCCCTCCAGGATGGTCAGGGCACCGCTTGAGGCACGCATGGACTCCTGTCGGCTGTCATCATTGCTGGTGAGGTGTACGAAGGTGCTGCCAATCTGTTGGGCCGAATTGAGCAAAAAATCGGCCTTTTTGCGAAACGGTTCTGCCAGGTTGCGCAGGGTGTCCACCTGCTGTCGCAAACGGCGCAGATGGGTGCTGTGAATGGCAACGACCAGGAAGAGACCACCCACAACAAAAAGGGCCATGATCAGGACAAAGGCAACCCAGAGTAGATAATGGGCCTTGTATGCCTCGGATGTCAGGTTGCGGGAGAGTTCCCGGGTGGCATCAAACGCCTGTTTCAATTTGTTGCCCAGCCGCTTGGTCTCATCATCCAGCGATGAGGTGTTGGCACTGAGATTTTTTAAATATTCCTGTTCCGCTTCCGCCAGTGTCTGGTTGCCGTTGCCGGTGATAATGCCGGCTTTGGTCAGAAAGCGATATTTGTATATGTTGCGAATGATATTGCCGGCCAAATGTTCAAAGTCGGCATGTATCTTTTGAAAGTCGCTGATAATGCTTTTGACCTGTTCCAACTGCCGTCTGTCGGCGTCCGATTGGGCGTTTTCCATCCCCTTCTGGGCCAAATATCGGGCCTCAACCAGCACATTGGTCAGTCGGCGGCCCGAATTGGCGAAGGCCTCGTTGGCCACCTCAAACTTGCCCCGATCGTCGGTTTCACCAAACAGAAACGCCTCGTTGATGTGCAATGTCTGATCCAGTTGTTGGCGGGTGGCCTCCGAAACGGCCAATGCCAGGGCAATGTCTTCCCGATCCAGCTTTGCCAACCGGTTTTCCAACTGGCGGTTCATATGGATGCCAAACAGCCCCATGGCCAACGTGGTGAGTCCCAGGAACAGAAACAACACGGTAAGCTGGCCCGACAATTTCATATTTTTTAACATAGCGGTCACTTGCAAAAAGTGTGGACAGTGATCAAAATTTTTCCCGGAATAAAATCAGTACAACGCCCAGAACCAACAGCGGATAGATTGCCATGGCGACCAGGTCCAGCTTTTGGGCGGCATCCACCCTCTTGATGTTCACCAGATAGTTGACAAAGGCTGTTTCAACGATGGTGAGAAAAAACAACACGTAGGATGAAAGAAAAAAAATATCCCCGCGTACCAGATAGCCTACCCCCAATTTGTTGACATTATGATAGGCCATGGCACTCAACATGGTGGTGATTCCCACGGAGTAGCGGGTGGAGAGTACGTCATAGCCTATGCTGAAAATCACATAAGCCGTGGTCACCAGCACCAGAAGCGGCAACAGGGTGATCATGTAACTGCCCCATTTGCGTTCCAGCAAGACCTGGTAATTGTATTGAGAGTGATCCAGCACAAACAGTTTATTGTCAAATTTAGGGTTTCGATAACTCCAGAGAAAATCTTTTTGAGTGGTAAACTGCATATGATTGATATCCTTCCAGGGTCCAAAGTCCAGCTTTCTGGTCAGGAAAGAGTCATCGTCAATATCGGTGACCAGGATCAAATCCTCGTTGGTTTTTGCTTTGGGTTTGATGCGGATTTTTAATGTCTGTCTGTCGAACGGATAGTCATGCAAAGGGAAAAAGTCGGCCATACGGGCAGAGACGATATAAGAGATAAAATTATTATTCGTATTCTTGTCAAAATATTTTTCCCGGACGGCGGCGGTCAACACCTTGCCGTAGGTCATTTCAAAGTCCAGATTTTTATTCTTGCCCGGATCCCAGCGGAACCAGAGGTTAAAGTTGGCGACAAATTGGCCGGCCACCGGATCAAACGACTCCACCTCGTTCAGGTGTATGCCGGTGTAGACCACCGTCGCCCGTTTCATGAACTGGTTATCCATGAAGAATATGTCGGAATTTTTTTGCCTGATTTTGGCCAGCTCCTGATATTTGACGTGGGTCAGTTGAAAACGGGCGGGGATGTATCGGCCATGTTTCACCTGTCCCACCCACAAATTGCGACGGCTGGAACCCAGCTCATTGAAATAGAGGTCACCCGCAATGCTGGGCATGGCGTCCTGCTGGGTCACCATTTTGCGCAACAGGTTGCGCAGGTCGGTGCCCTCCGGGCCGGCTTGACGGATGGCATGGGCGATCAGGCGGGTGGCTTCATAGGTGTAGGTGGAGACCCAGTCCGGCTCTTGCTGAAATTCCCGCAGATAATCAACCTGATAATTTTTGGAAGCCTCGCCAAACAGGCTGGGCAGGTAGGGGGTGACGGCATAGACATCCTCTGCATAGATGCCTGCATGACGAATAAACTGGTTGCCACCCAGGCTTTCACCCCCGATCACATCGGTTTCCACCCCATTTTTCCGCAAAAATTTAATCATTCTGGCCGCATTGACATAGTTCATGGCCAGAAAAATCACATCGGCGTCCGACAACGCCTTGAGCCGACTTTTGAGCAGATCAATGTTGGCCTGCCGGTAATCCAACTCCACGGCCACCGACGGAACCACTTCATTGACGGCCATTTCTGCCGCGAAATATTCCTTCAGGGAGCGGCCATAGGGGGTCTTGTCGTTGATAATGGCCACATTTTTCCGATCCAGTCCGTGCAGGATATAGTTGGCCAGAAAACGGGCCTGATAAAAATCATCGGGCATCAGGCTGAAGGCCCAATCATTGTTGGCGGTCAAGGCGGGCAGGGTGGCGGAGGGTGAGATAAAGGGAATTTTATGGGCTTTGTAAATTTCGCCACCCGCAATGGTCGCCATACTGAAATAGTGGCCGACAACCGCCACAAGATTGGGTACTGCCATCAATCTTTTGGCACTTCTTTCTGCGTAGGTGCTGACATTGGCCGCACTCCGGTCGTCGGATACGGCCAGTTTGAGTTCATATTTTTCCAACTCTCCGCTCTGGTTGATATCCTGGATGGCCAACGCCACCCCCCGTTGCATGGAGAGTCCCACATCCTTGAACGGTCCAGACATGGGAGCGGCCAGGCCAACATGCAGCACCTCCTTTTGTTGGGAGAGTGCCAGCCCCAGATAGGCCATGCTCGCCAACAGCACCAGCACACCCACCACGAGCAGGAAAAATTTTATCCTGGCCATATCATTCCACGTTAAAGCACTGAATTAATATAATGATACCCAAGAGAGAGGTATCAGGGATCCGTCTCTTCCCGATTGGTATTGTCCGGTCGGTTGGAGGAGTGGTCCGGGTCGGGATTGACAATGCACTGGCCGTGGCCATCCCACAGGCGAATCGTTAAACCGGCATCCGGCGTATAACACTGCACCGAAGTCGTATCATCTCCGGCAGCGATCTCCTGCGGATCGGTTCCAAACCAGCCAAAACGGCCCCGATAGCCCTGACCACTGGTCGTTATCGCTCCCGTTGCGTTGCTCTCCTGCGCAGCGGCGGTTGTCTTGCGCGGCGTGGCTGTCGGTTGGGTCGGGGCGGCCTGGGGTTCAACACCCTGTGACAGCCCGGGGGCAAGTGAAACGGAGAGCAGCAACCATAGAAGCCACCGGCTGTTTCGTCTCCCGGATACGCCGTTTGATAAAAAGGCACCGGCAGCCGAACGATCGTGAATATGCCCCTGATACATCCCCATGGAACGCTCCCGTGATGCCATACCATAAACCGTTGGGAGCCGATCAAGGTTGGGTCCGACTATCCAACAGAGGCCCAAACCTCATCAAGCATTGGAATGTCCAAGCAATATTCATGCTAAAAACAGTGTGATTTGCTTTTGCATCTATTGCCGCTCTTTTGTTATCCTGTATTAAAAACAAACATTTTTTTGTTTTGTACGGTGGATGTATTCATGGCGGAAGTGTTCAATTCCGGCCGTTGGGTGAGGTGGATGGCAGGGAGGCAAATGCAGGTATGGCTGTTGCATCTGCTTGGCATTGGAGTGGATATTATAACAGTGGCTGTGTATTTCGGGTTTTACATGCGTGCCGCAGTTTGTTACAGTTTATCGCTGCAGGGTATGCACTCGTCAGGGCAGGGAGGATCCCAATGGTCAGGCAGATATTTCGCACAGTGCTGGCGGAAAATGGCGTGTTAAAACCGGATTTTCTGTCGCTTTGGGTTTTGATTGTCGGGTTGGCCATCAGTGTGGTGACGGTTGTATCCCTGCAACACAGCATCAGGGATGCAACCAACCAGACAATGACCTTGGCAATCAACACGGCTCGTGCCAACTTTTCCAAGGATGTTGCCTTCCGGCAGTGGGCCACCCGCCATGGTGGCATTTATGTCCCTGTTGACGAGCGCACACCGCCCAACCCCAACCTGGCACACATCCCGGAGCGTGACATCCGTACCCCCTCGGGTAAACAGTTAACCCTCATGAATCCCGCCTACATGCTCCGTCAGATCATGAATGAGTATTCCGATCTGTATGGTGTTCGGGGCAAGATCACCTCCCTGAAACCCCTGAATCCCATCAATACCCCCGATCCCTGGGAAGAGCGGGCACTGCACCTGTTCGAGGCTGGAAAAGAGGAGATCATGGAGGTGGTGGGCGATGGTCTGGATGCCTCCCTGCGACTGATGCGCCCCATGATCACCCGTGAAGGTTGCCTGAAATGTCATGCCTTTCAGGGGTACAAGGTGGGCGATGTGCGTGGTGGCATTGGTGTGCGTGTGCCGTTGAAAAGTTTTCGGGAGACAGAGGCACTTGTTCTGAGCAATATCAAGTTTGTGCATGCCTTTTTCTGGGGAGTCGGGATGTTTTTGCTCGGTCTCTACTATCAGATGGCGCGTCAACGCATGCGGGAACAGGTTGCGGCAGAACTTGCCTTGCGCAAGGAGCGGGATGCCATCCGGGCGGCCAAAGAGTCTGCCATACAGGCGCAGTTTCTCAGCGACCAGGCCCTGGAGTTGGCCAAGGCGGGCCACTGGTGTATTGATTTCAGCGAGGGAGATGAATATTACATCTCGTCGGAGCGCACGGTTACCATTTTTGGTGACCCGCCACGGGACGATTTGCGTTACCACCTCATGAACGATTGGTATGTCAACATTGAAGCGGCTGACAAGGCTGCTGCGGAGGCGACACTGGCCAATTATTTGGCCGCTCGCGATGGAAGCCAGCCGAAATACGACATGATTCACCCGTACAAGCGTCCCGGTGATGGCCGTGTCGTTTGGATTCACGCCTTGGGACATATGGTGCGGGATGCAGAGGGTCGGCCGGCTCACATGTATGGTGTGGTGATGGATGTTACCGACAGCAAACTGGTTGAGAATGCGATTCGGGAGGCGAAGGAGGCTGCCGAGCGGGCCAGCAGGGCCAAAGGTGAGTTTTTGGCCAATATGAGCCACGAAATCCGTACACCCATGAATGTGGTGTTGGGCATGTCGGACGTGTTGCTTGAAACCGGTCTTGATGCAGAGCAACGCCGTATTGTGCAGACCATGAGCCGTTCGGGCAAGGCATTGATGGGTGTGATCAGTGACGTGCTGGACTTTTCCCACATCGAATCAGGGCGTTTCATGTTGTCCGAACAGCCGTACTGTCCAAGACAGACGGTCGAGGAGATCATGGATTTTATGCGATGGTCCGCTGAGGAAAAGGGGTTGATGTTGTCAGGGGATTTCGCTTCCGGTATACCGGAAGCGGTCATGGGAGACCACGGACGGCTGCGACAGGTGTTGATCAACTTGTTGGGGAACGCCATCAAGTTTACCCGGCATGGAGAGGTCTCTGTGCGGTTGGCACCCCATCCCCAGGAGCCGGAGAGCCTCCTGTTTTGCGTCTCTGATACCGGGATCGGCATCGCTCCAGAACAGCTGGAAAATATTTTTCAGCAGTTTACCCAGGCAGATTCCAGTATTACCCGTCGGTATGGCGGTACCGGACTGGGGCTGGCGATTTCCCAAAGGTTGGTGGAACTGATGGGGGGTCGCATTTGGGTGGAGAGCCAACTGGGGCAGGGGAGCCGCTTTTTTTTCAGCCTGCCATCTCGTTTGGCACCGGTTGCGGTCCCGTTGGTTACCGCATCGGAACAGGTGGTCGGGGCGTTCACCAGAGAGCTGCGCATTTTGATTGCAGAGGATGCACCAGAAAACCAGGCTCTGATCCAGGCCTATTTAAAAAAATCGCCGCACCATCTTGTCTTTGTCAATGATGGGGCGGAGGCGGTGGCACAGGTGAAAAAGGAGCTGTTTGACCTGGTGCTGATGGATATCCAGATGCCCAACATGGATGGGTATGCGGCCACTCGTGCCATACGTCGCTGGGAGAGGGAGGAAGGGGGAGATCCCTTGATCATCATGGCACTGACTGCGCATGCTTCCATCGGCAAGAGAGAGGAAAGTTTGGCGGTCGGGTGTAACGACCATCTGACCAAACCCATCAAGAAGCAGACTTTACTGGATGCCATTCAGCGGGTTGCGGAATGGCTTGACAGCCAAAGGGGCGTGGTGGCAAGCCAGCCACTCCAGGGAGAGCCATAGCCGTCGTTTGCTGTTTTTTTCCCGCAAGGGCACCACGTTCGGAAGGGATGTCGGATGAGTCAACCGGGTGAACAAAAATCTTTGGGCGGTTTGCTGAAATTGCTGGCTCCTCTGTTGGTGGCGATTCCCGCTGTCGCCATTTTGTCGTGGACCTTCTATTTCACCAGCAACCAGTTGGAGCAGTGGGCCGAGTCAAGTCTGGATAAGATTGGCGAACAGGTCATTGAAAAGACGGAAAATTTCCTCAATTCAGCCGCATTTTCCGCCGACTACAATGCCACCTGGATCGCAGCCAACGCCAATACGGAAAAATTTACTGAACATTTTTACCAGATGGCGCAAAAGCAGATGGCCCATTTTCCCCACTACAAGTTGATCTATTTTGGGGACCAGTCCGGCAACCATTGGTTGAACAAAAGGGATCCGGACGGCAAACTGCGGGCTCGTGTGGTGCAGCGGCTGGATGACTCTGCTGCCAGCCGGGAACTGCTGACCAGGGCCAGCGCGCTCTCTGAAACAGATCCGGCTGAGCGGGAGTCACGCCGACGTTTGCTGGCTCCCCTGCTGCGGACAGCCTGGCACGAACAGGACGGAACCGGTCGATTGCAATTCAGCTATTGGGATCCGCTCAAAGCGTATGATCCCCGCCTGCGGCCCTGGTATCGGGGGGCTGAGGCGATGAAGGGCAAATCCTGGATTGATGTTTACAGCTGGGAAAACAAGTTTCAGGACAAGGTTGAGTACGAGGCGGGCATTACAGTCTCCTATCCTGTCGTTCAGCAAGGCAGAGTGCTGGGCGTTGTTGGCATTGATCTGGTGCTGGGTGCCATCTCTGAATTTCTCAGTGAGCTGCAGGTTGCTGCCCATGGTCGTGCCTTCATCTTTGATTCCCAGGGTCGGGTTGTCGGGATGCCGCATCAGAGTCAACTGCTGCGCCCCTCGCGGACGGAGGCCAACGGGGTGGCACGTTTGCGGCTGCATGATTTGCAGGATGTGGCGGTGGCGACCTCCTACGAAACTTTGCGCAACCAGTTGGGTGTGACGCAAAAAAATGGGCAGTCTGCTGGCCCGCTGGGGCAGTTTTCCGCACAGGTGATCCGTTTTTTTGTGCAGGGTGAAGCGTTTCTTGGGTTTTTTCGTCCCCTGGACCCGGACTTTCAGTTGGATTGGTATGTGGGCGTCCTTATGCCCGAGTCGGATGTCAAAGGGGCGTTGGAAGAGCAGTTCCGCTGGGTCTTTATCGGTATTTTTGTGGTTGTTCTGCTCTTTTTTGCGCTGATTCCGCTGCACTTGAAGGCGGAAAAAGATCGCCGCTGGATTCAAAATGCCTTTTCCAAGTATGTTTCACCCAACCGCGTGGCCTATTTGTTGAAAAATCCAGACCATTTGGCGTTGGGTGGCGAGTACCGGGACTGCTCCTTTGTCATGACCGACTTGGCAGGTTTTACCGCCATGATGGAGCAATGTACGGTGGAGCCGCAAGAGATCGTGCATACCTTGAACGAGTACCTGGACGGAATGGTGGGTATCGCCTTCAAGCATGAAGGAACGTTGGATCGCATTGTCGGGGATGCGGTCGCCGTACTGTTTTCGGCTCCGGTTGTTCAGGAGGATCATGCCCAGCGGGCAGTGAATTGTGCGCTGGAGATGGATCGATTTGCCACACAATTTGCCTTGGAAAAGCAGCGGCAGGGGTTGCCTTTCGGCTTTACCCGGATTGGCGTCAATTCGGGCCGGGTTTTGTTGGGCAATTTTGGTGGCAAGCTGGTTTTTGATTATCGGGCTTTGGGGGATCCCATCAATACCGCCTCCCGGTTGGAGAGCATCAACAACCAGTTGGGTACCCGGGTGTGCGTGAGCGGTGAGACAGTCTCCCGGGTAAGCGGTTTTTGCGGCCGTCTGGTGGGTCATTTGATCCTGAAGGGGAAAGAGAACGGCATCCATGCCTATCAGCCGTTACCAGAGGAGGCGAGGGATACCCCTCTGGTGCGCTGTTATGAATCGGCCTACCAGTTGATGGCCTCGAAAGATTCCCATGCCTTTGCCGCCTTTGCCCAGGCTCTTGCAAAATGGCCGGAAGATCCTTTGTTGCGGTTTCATTATGCACGCCTGTTGGCGGGACAGAGTGGAGAGAGTATCTTTTTTACAGACAAATAACTGGGCGGGAAACCTTTGATGAGCATGGAACTCACCTTCCTGGGGGCCGGGTCCGCTTTCACAACCGACGAATATTACCAGTCCAATCTGTTGTTGACAGCGGCCAGTGGCAAAAACATGTTGATTGATTGCGGCTCCGACATCCGTTTTTCCCTGGCGGAGTGGGGGATGCGTCATGAGGGGGTGCGCATGGATATTGATGCGGTTTTTATCTCTCATCTGCACTCCGACCATATTGGCGGTTTGGAATGGTTGGCATTCAAGAGCTATTTTGCGGCGGGTGTGGCGCGACCGACGCTGTTTCTGGTAGAGGATTTTGCCAATCGCCTCTGGGATCATGGTTTGCGGGGGGGATTGGAGTGCATCACCGAAAAGCAGATGACGTTGTCTGACTATTTTGTGCCGGTAGTGGTTGTTCCCGGGCAGCCTTTCCGCTGGGAAGGGATTCAGTTCACCCCTTTTCGTGCCCTGCATGTCAACAATCCGTTGCATCCCATGTACAGCTTTGGGTTGATCATTCAGGTGGGGGGGGAGGCCTGTATTTTTACCACAGATAGTATTCTCGACCAGAATTTGCGCCATTTGTTGGAGGCATGGCTGCCTCGGGTGCGGTTTGTCTTTCAGGATTGTGAGACCTCCAGTATACCGACCGGTGTTCACGCCCATTACACGGAGCTTTGTGGTTTGCCGCTGCCATTGCGCAATAAAATGTGGCTGTATCATTACAATCCGCACCCCCCTTATCGCCCGGAAGAGGATGGATTTTTGGGGTTTGTACGCAAAGGGCAGCGGTTTCGCTTTGGATAGGCTATGGTTTTTTTTCTGAATCTGTTTTCCAGGAGGCCAGTAGGGTGCCTTCAAAATCGAATGCCAACAGCGAGAGTTGGGTCGTCGCCGGCAGGCGGGGCCGCATGGCCTGGGCGGCGCGCGCCAGCAACGCCTGGGTGAAGGCCGCTTCCAACCCCTCTGCCGCCAACAGCTCGGCGGCATGCCGCACCGTCGTCCCCCCCTGAATGGCTTGACAAACCGCCTCCCGCCCCCCCACCTGACGGGCCAAGCGGGCGATCCAACCCATGTCGACCGCCTCCTTGTGGGCATGGGTGTTGGACAGGCCCTGGCCCATTTTGGCCAGTTTTCCCACCATGGCGGCCACCACCAGGTCGGCAATACCCGCCTGACTGACCTGCTCCAACGCTGCCCCGACAAAATCACCCATCTGAATGAAGGCATACTCCGGCAGCTCAGGCCGTGCGGCCATGGCAAACCGCTCACTGCGCCGACCCGTGGTCAACACCAGGGTTGCTGCGCCCTGATCCGCTGCCGCTTGAATGGTCTGCCGCATGGCCGCCTTGAAGGCCGCCGTCGAGTAGGGGTAAACAACCCCCGTGGTCCCCAGAATGGAGATGCCCCCCTCGATACCCAGGCGCGGATTGAGGGTGCGCTTGGCCAACGCTGCCCCACCCGGAACAGAA
Organism: Magnetococcales bacterium HCHbin5; assembly: GCA_002753505.1. GTDB lineage: Bacteria > Pseudomonadota > Magnetococcia > Magnetococcales > Magnetaquicoccaceae > Magnetaquicoccus. The sequence continues at coordinate 79,628 of PEAG01000004.1, forward strand.
ATGACAATCTCCAGACCGGAAGCCGCCAACCAATCCCCGGCAGCAGCCCGGGCATTTTCTTCAATGTTGCGACGGGGAATCGGGTTGATGGCTGCCTGCTGCAGCGGCAGACCCAACCCTGGGCGGGTCACCACGCCAACCCCGTCCCCCCCCAACAGCACCACCTCTCCCACCCGCGCCGGCAAAGGCCGGACACGGGCCGTCAAATGGGCACCGTGGGTACAATCCGGGTCATCCCCCGCATCCTTGATGACCACCGCCTCCGCCCACAGCGGAGTGACACAGCCGGTCGCCACCGCAAACAACACCGCCTGACCGTTGGGCAACACGGTCTCCACCTGGGCCGGTACCTGACCCGACAACCAACCCAGCGTGGCGGCACGACTGGCCGCAGCTGCACAAGCCCCCGTGGTGAAACCGGTGCGTTGACCCCGCTGCAATGGCCGCCTCTCCCGATTCAAGGGCGGGATTCCAGCGCAAGGTCCATCAGGGCATGCAGGGCCGCCACCGCCAGCGTCGAGCCCCCCTTGGTGCCCCGAATGGTGATCCAGGGGCACTCTGCCAACGTCATCAACGCCTCTTTGGATTCAGCTGCTGCAATAAATCCCACCGGCACCCCGATCACAAGAGCCGGGCGCACCCCCTCCTGCCGAACCAGGCGGATCAGCTCCAGCAAGGCAGTAGGCGCGTTGCCGATGGCCACCACACTGCCGGTCAGCAGACCGCTGCGCCAACCATGGCGCATGGCCTGGACGGAACGGGTGGTACCCTCTGCCTGCGCCTGGGCAATCACCTGGGGGTCGGCATTCCATTGGTGAACGGTCAACCCCAACGGCGTCAACCGCCTGCTGGTCAGGCCGGCCCGAATCATCTCGACATCCACAATCAGCGGGGCCCCCCGCGACAAGGCCGCCACCCCCTCCGTGATCGCCGCCGGGTGAAATGCGGTCAACCCATGCAGGGCAAAGTCGCCACTGGTATGGATCAAACGCCGTACCACCGGCCACTGTTGTGCATCGTAGATCTCCTGTTCGCCAATCTCTGCTTCAATCAGGCGAAAAGAGGCCGCTTCAATGGCCGCTCCGGCTGGCACAATGGGGGGCAGCAAGGGCCGGTTCATGAGGCATGCTTGTGGGTGCAGTGGTGAACCATATGTTCTGCCGCGACCAAGCTGAATTTGCAACAGTCACACTCCATCATGCCTGCCTCCCCCCCGCTTCTGACCTTTTCCAGGCGTTGGTCCAACAGGGCGACCAAGGTGTCATTGATGCCCAGATAGCCTGCCTGGGCAAAGGCGATCTGAGGATATTGGGTCTGCAAACGCGCCACCTGCTGGGTGATCCGTTTGATCAAACGACCGGTGAAGAGATAATACGGGAGAATGACTATCTGCATCATGCCCAACCGTACCATGCGCTGCACAACGCCCTCCAAGCGGGGATCCGTAACCCCCGTAAAGGCGTACTCTACCATGTCATGATGGGTTGTTTCAAAGATCCAACGGGCCATGCGGGCCACTTCGGCATTGGCCGACATGTCGGAGGAGCCCCGACCCAGCAGAATGATTCCGGTGTTTTTGGGGTCCGGCATGTCCAGCATGACCATGGCACTGTGCAATCGCCGCCGCAACAGCTTCAAGATGGGCTCTTCACACCCCAGATGACGACCATACAAAAATTCCACCGCCGGCATCTCTGCCCTGGCCGCACGAATCGCATCCGGGATCTCCATCTTGACATGACCGGCGGCATTCAAAATAAGGGGCAGCGCGATGACCCGATCCGTATCCCGGGCCGCCCGACGCAGCCCCTCCGCCAGCAAAGGTTCCGCCAGTTCAATAAAACAGACCTCCAGACGCTCTTGAGGATGGTGGCGGTGCCAATATTCGGCAAAATCTTTTACCTCCTGATTGCCATCGTCATCCCGTGAGCCGTGACCAACGATCAATACAGTTTCACGCATTTTCAGAATCTCCCGAGAGTGAAGCCGCTCGGCACCCGTGGCCGAAGGCGGGATGATAGAGTTGGGAACGAATGGGGGGGGCTGCATGGCCGGTATTCAGGGTATGGCCAATAATAATCATGCTTTGGTTGCTGATCTGGGCCGCTTCGCACTGTTGGGCGATGTCGGCCAGAGTGCCACGGATTATTTTTTCCTCGCCCGGCCACTCCGCCTTGTGGACCACCAGAACGGGCGCATCCTGACGCCAACCGGCGGCGGCCAACTCGGCACATATTTTGGGCCAGAGGGTTATGGAGAGGTGGATGCACAGGGTGGCCCCGTGGCGTGCCAAATCCCGCAACTGTTCGCCGGCCGGCATCGGTGTGCGTCCCTCCACCCGGGTCAAAATAACGGTTTGGCTCACCTCCGGCAGGGTCAGGCTCTCCAGGGCCACCGCCGCCGAGGCGGCAAAAGAGGGTACCCCGGGGACCGATTTGACGGTCACACCGGCCTGCAACAAGGGGTGGGCCATCTCCGACAGTGCCCCGTAAAGGGAAGGGTCACCCGTTTGCAGACGGACCACAGTGGCTGTGCGGGCGGCCTGTTGCAGCAACCATTGGACCATCTCTTCCAGGGTCATGCCGCTGGAGTCGGCGATCACGCAGTCGGCCGGTGCGTGGCGCAGATGGGCCTGACTGACCAGAGAGCCGGCATAGAGGATGGCCCCGGCCTGGGTGAGCAGGCTGCGGCCGCGGACGGTAATCAAATCATCGGCTCCGGGTCCAGCCCCGACAATCCAGATGGTACCCATTGTTTTTTCCATAGGTTTTTCCAATCAAAACAAGCATGTCTTATCATGCGTGCCCCGGTACGGATCGGCACGTTCGTCTGGTTCAATACGGGTGCAAGGCAGCGAGGGGAAAAGAGGGGGAGCGAAACAACAGGGAGGATGGGATATGGCAGCCGGGAAGGCCTCCTCCCGGCACGCGCCCACGCCGCCCACCGCAGCATGTACAGGCCATTCCCTGGGTCGGTTTCCGGGCTGTCGAGGGGAGCGATCGGGGCTCCAGACCGTGCGCCTTCCCAGCCCTCGGGCCAGTGGCTTTTTGCCGGTCATCAGGGGTGTCACGCCCTGACTCGAATACCGTTGCGGGGGCAGCACCGGACTTGACCGCATGGCAGCGGTCCACCGGATTTCCCAGTTCGTCCGGGATGATCAACGACAGCCCGGACACCCTCAGGGAGGGAACTGGTCGCCATCCTACGGGGTGGGATTGATTCGGGTCAAGGGATTTCCTGCATTGGACAAGATCAAGAAAAGCAGGGGGAGGTCAGCCTGCCAGCAGTTGGCCCTCCACGCATGATTTCAAATCTTCCGTCAGTTGCCTGCCGGTTTGGTAGCGTTGGGAGAGCTTTTTTTGCAGTGCCTTTTTGATGATGGCGTGCAGGCAGTGGGGCAGATCTGGTCGCAACAGCGCAAGATCCACCGGGGGGTCATGGGTAATCTGGGTCAGCAGGGTCTCCATCTCCTGCGCCGGAAAGGGTAACGATCCGGCGAGCAACTGATAGAAAAGGACACCCAAAGAGAACAGATCCGAACGGCCATCCAGGTTTCTGCCCAACAACTGTTCGGGGGACATGTAGTAAGGGGTACCGACCACCCGGCGACTCTTTCCTGCCTGTGCCGTTTCGCTTTCCAGGTTTACCTCCTGTGCAGTGCAAAAGTCCATCAGCTTGATTTGGCCCGTTGCCGGGTCAAACAGGATATTGGCCGGCTTGATGTCGCGGTGGACCACCTGATTTTTATGGGCATAATCCAGTGCCATGGCCACCTTGCCCACAATCAGGATCACCCAGGAGAGTGGCAACAACTGGCCCCCATCGGTCGTGCGGGTATAACGTTCCAGGGAGTGTCCGGTCAACCGTTCCATGACCACATAGGCGGCCTCGGCCGTCTCTCCCTGGTCATGAATGCAAACAATGTTGGGGTGATGGAGCCGTTCGGCAATGCGGGCTCCCCGCAAAAACCGTTTTTTTTCCGCATCCGACGGGTTGCTGCCATGCTGCAACTGCGGAGAGATGACCTTCAAGGCCACCTCCTGGTTCGTGCGGGTATCCCGTCCCAGATAGACTTTTCCCGTGGCCCCTTCACCCAAGGTTTCCCCAAGCTGATAGGGGCCGATACAGGTTGCCGCAGGCTTCGCGCCGGGGGGGATGGCCAGCCACAGCCCATAACCCAGGAGCAAAAACAGCAGAGGGCCCATCAATGGCCAGCGAATGCCAAAGAAAAGGATCAGTGCGAAATAGAGTAGCAAAACAGCTCCCCCCAATAGTATGGTACGGGCAGTGCCTGCCGGACGGGAGAGGTTTGGCAACAAACGGCTCAGAAACAGATAAATGCCGCCATACAACCCCCATTGCAGCGGCAACCAATAGAGATAACTGGCGTGTAAATTGCTTGAATCCAGAAACAGCTCATACAGGTGGATAAACAGCCTATAAGCCTGTTGTTCCAGGGATTGCAACGAGAGGATTTGCTCACCGACCAGTAACGGCAGCAACAGCAACAGACTGCCAAAGCCATGACGGCCCATCCATTTTGTCGTTCGGCCGAACATCAGATAACCACCGTCAGCGAACGGGGTTGTTGTGGATACAGCAGGAACAGCAATTGGGCTTCGTGGTCTCTGTCATTCATGTTTTGTCAGATCTCCAGTGGAGGGAACGCGGTAGTATGAGTACGCAAAATTCAAGCCATCTCTCGCGGGACTGGTTTCAGACGGTGAAGGGTCATTTAATGTATATATTTTTGTTGTTATTGGCATTTTTCTGTACTCTCCCGATCTGTTGGAAAGAGGTTCATGGTGCAGAGAGTCGGGGTGTGGAGTCGGTTCCGGTGGCAGAGTTCTCGACTGCGGCTGCGCTGCCGTCGTTTGCAGAGCAGGGGGATCCGGCCTCATTGATGGCACTGGGCCGTTTGTATGAGCAGGGGGAGAGTGTACCGCAGGATTACAGTTCGGCAGCGATTTGGTATCACAAAGCGGCTTTGCAGGGGTTGGCCGAGGCTCAGGCCCGGTTGGGTATTCTATATCGGCGTGGCAAGGGTGTGCCGCAAAATGACCGGGAGGCGGCTTACTGGTTGCGCAAGGCGGCGGAGCAGGGGGTTGCCAGTGCCCAGAGCAATTTGGGTTACATGTGTCGTTATGGCAAGGGGATGCCCGTGGACGACAGGGCTGCGCTGCAGTGGTTTCGTCTGGCGGCCGAGCAGGGGGACAGCAATGCCCAGCACAATTTGGGTGCCATGTATGCCAACGGCCAGGGGACGCCACAGGAGTATGTCACGGCACACATGTGGCTCAATCTGGCGGCAGCCAACGGCAATGACATTGCCGTGCAAAGTTTGGCATTCTTGGAAAAGCGCATGACCCCCTCGCAGGTTGAGCAGGCACAACACCTGGCCCAGGAGTGGGTGGTCAGACACGCGGGCCGCTAGTGGTGCAGGGGGCGGGATCCCCGGTTACCACCAGCCTGTTTGCCGTTTGCAACCTCTGCCAACGGCAAACAGGCCAGGCTCAGGCGGCCTGAATGGCCATCTGCAGCATCTCTTGCAATCGTTCCCTGGAACCAATGCCTGTCTCTTTGAGCATTCGGATCCCTCTCTTGTAGACCATGACCGTCGGAATGGTATGGACGCCGTATTCGGTTGCCAGATGAGAATATTTTCTGGCATCCACCAGCACTACATCGATCTGGTGGCGGTAGGTGTCGGCAAACCAAGGCAAATGCTGACGCAATTTGCTGCAAACATAACAGCCTGCACCGGAAAAAATCAAAAAGACCAACTTGTCATGGGCGGTATTTTGCAAAATTCGCTGCAGCAGATCAGCCGGAGACCGTCGTCGAGAAGAGGATGATGATAGCATTTTCCCGCTCCAGCTTGGGACTGTTGTCACATACATACCCGACATGAGAGGTCTGCGAACATACCCGGGACAGTAAAAAAAGAGCCGGTTGATCCTGAAAAACATAAAAACATGGACCGGACACGACACAGCCGTACAACAAGGGATCCCTATTCCGTGATGATGGTTGGGAACTGTTTGGCCTCAAACTGTCTGGTAGCCACCTGAGCCGCCACCTTGGCGGCAATTTGCCGATAGACGGCCGTTTGCGGGCTGTCGGGCAGGGCGACCACAATGGGGGTGCCCGCATCGGCATTTTCGCAAATGGTGGTGTCCAACGGAATATGGCCGAGAAAATTCATGCCCGCAGCGACCGCCTCCCGCAAAGCCCCCCCATGAGAAAAAATTTCTGACCGGTGACCGCAACTGGGACAGAGAAAATAGGACATGTTTTCGATGATGCCCAAAATGGGTACATCCACCTTTTTGAACATGTTGATCCCCTTTTTGACATCCGACAGGGCCACATCCTGGGGGGTGGAGACAATAATCACCCCGGTGATCGGCACCTTTTGGGTCAAGGTTAACTGCGCATCTCCTGTGCCCGGCGGCAAATCGATCACCAGATAATCCAACTCGCCCCAATCTACATCCCGCAGCAGTTGCTCGACAGCCATTCCAACCATGGGGCCGCGCCAGACGACCGGTGTATCCTCTTCCATGAAAAATCCCATGGACATCACCTTCATGCCATGGGCAACCGGCGGCAGCAGCTTGCCGGTCTCTTCCGATTGGGCCGGTTTGCCTGCAATATTGAGCATGCGGGGCAGGCTGGGACCATATATGTCTGCATCCAGGATGCCCACACTGGCACCGCTTTGTGACAACGCGACAGCCAGGTTGACGGCGGTGGTCGATTTTCCCACCCCACCTTTGCCGGAAGCCACTGCAATCACATTTTTGACGGCGGGGAGCAGATCCGTCGCCACCTTGTGTTGGGTGGCGCGCACCTGGGCGGTCAACTGGACCTGAACCTTTGTCACCCCCGGAATGGCCGCAACCACATCGATGGACTGTTGCTTGAGTTGCTCCTTGACCGGACAGGCCGGGGTCGTCAGCTCAAGGGTGAATGAGACCTCACCGCCCTGGATCTGCATGTTTTTGATAAACCCCAAACTGACTATGTTGCGATGCAGATCCGGATCCATCACCCGCGTTAATGCTTCCAGAACCTGCTGCTCTTGCACTGAGGACATCAGAATTTCTCCCAAAGAATGTGGGTATACCACCAGCCAACCCCCCTCGGGCTTTGAGGATAACCTGCATTTTTACCAAGTCAAGGGGCGATCTCCCATCCAGTAAACAGGGTGTTATGCGCTGTTTTTTTTGAAGAGAATGCAAAATTTTCATTGTCTCTCGTCTCGGGCAGGTGTATGTATCTGGCTTTGCCCGCTGGTTTGCATACCATCCAAGGTGCGACGCTGGCGGGCGATGAGGTGAACGGGTGCTTCGCGCAATCAACTCAACGATACGGGTGTGACAACCATGACTGATTTTGCTTTAATTTTGATCAGTACCGTTTTTGTCAACAATTTTGTGCTGGTCAAATTTCTCGGCATCTGCCCCTTTCTGGGCGTTTCCAAAAAGGTGGAGACCTCACTGGGTATGGCCTACGCGGTGGTCTTTGTCATAACCCTGGCGTCGGTGATCTCCTGGTTGGTGGAACGGTTGATTCTGGTTCCCCTGGATCTTGGCTACATGCGTACCATCTCCTTCATCCTGATCATTGCCGCCCTGGTGCAACTGACGGAGATGGTGATCCACAAAACCAGCCCGGTACTCTACTCTTCGCTGGGCATCTTTTTGCCCCTGATTACGACCAACTGCGCCGTATTGGGTGTCGCTCTGCTCAACATACAGAAAGAGCTGAGTTTTATCGATGCGACCCTGTATGGCCTGGGGGCCTCGGTGGGATTTGGCTTGGTTCTGGTGCTGTTTGCCGGCATGCGGGAACGGATTGATGTCTCGGATGTACCGGCCTTGATGAAAGGTGCGCCCATCTCTCTGGTGACGGCTGGACTGTTGTCCTTGGCTTTTATGGGTTTTTCCGGGATGGTTAAATAGGATTTTCCCCCGCGATTGTTGAGGAGTACACCATGATTGAGGCAGTTTTGAGCATGAGTGGCATGGCCCTGGCGGCTGGTATCGGCCTGGGGTTTGCGGCGAAAAAGTTTCATGTCCAGGGGGATCCGTTGGCGGATAAACTGGAGGCGATATTGCCGGCCAGCAACTGCGGCAACTGTGGCTTTCCGGGCTGCCGCCCCTACGCAGAGGCCCTGGCGGCCTCAGCCGGTGATGGCAGCATCGGTATCAACCTCTGTATCCCGGGGGGGGCGGTCACCATCAAGTCGATCGCCGACATTCTGGGGGTCGAGCCGGTTGCCGTTGCCAATGATGCTGGTCCCCGGGTGGCCTTCATCGACGAGGTACGCTGCATTGGTTGCACCGCCTGTATCAAGGCCTGCCCGGTGGATGCCATCGTCGGGGCAAACAAGCAGTCCCATACCGTGATTGCCAGTTGGTGTACCAGCTGCGAGGCTTGCGTGGAGCCCTGCCCGGTGGATTGCATCGATATGGTTCCGGTGGCGCAAACCCTGTATGACTGGAAATGGGGTAAGCCGGCCGGGCCCAACGCGCAGAGCATGAATTAGCAAACCGGTTCGCACAGTTTCGTTATATTTATCATCGTTATCACTGCTGGTGTGTCCACTGTATCCGGTGGGACATGCGGGCTACAACGTTCACGAGCGAGGAGTGTCCAAGGTGTTACGGTCATTTCACGGAGGAGTTCACCCCCCGGGACACAAGGGGTTGTCGGAGCATTGTGCCATTGAGGCATTACCCATGCCCAAGCGGCTGTATGTCCCGTTGCATCAGCATATTGGTCAGCCTTGTGAGCCGTGTGTGGTTGTTGGTCAGAAGGTACTCAAGGGGGAGGAGATTGGTCGGGCGGAGGGGTTTGTTTCCGCCCCGGTGCATGCCCCCACCTCCGGCACGGTGGTGGCGATCAAGGAGCATACCGCCGGCCATCCCTCCGGTTTGACCCTGTTGTGTGTGGTCATCGATCCCGACGGCAAGGATCAATGGAGTCCCGCCCTGCAGGGCATTGAAAACCCGTTGTCTGCATCGCCGGCTGCCATTCGGGACAAAATCCGGGCGGCCGGTGTGGTGGGGCTGGGGGGGGCCACCTTTCCCAGCTTTATCAAAATGTCGCCTCCCCAGGGCAAGCCGGTGGGGCTGTTGTTGATCAACGGGGTGGAGTGCGAGCCATACCTGACCTGTGACGCCCGTTTGATGGAAGAGCATGCCAGGGAGATCGTGGCCGGCATTGAGATCATGCTCTATGCCCTCCAGGCCAAGCAGTGCATCATCGGCATCGAAGACAACAAGCCGGGTGCCATCCGTACCATGACCCAGGCGGTCGGGCCGTTTCCCTCCATGCGGGTGCAGTCGTTGCCCGTCATGTATCCGCAGGGGGGCGAAAAACAGTTGATCGAGGCGGTGACCGGTCGCCAGGTTCCCTCCGGTGGCTTGCCCATTGACTTGGGGATTATTGTCCACAATGTGGCGACTGCGCTGGCCATTCGGGATGCGGTTCTTCGGGGGCGTCCCTTGATCTCCCGGGTGGTGACGGTGACGGGAAAAGGGGCGGTCAAGCCAGCCAATCTGGAGTGTCTGATCGGTACCCCGATTCGGGATCTGGTGGAGTACAGTGGTGGCATGCACCCAGGGGTACGCAAGCTGGTGCTGGGTGGTCCCATGATGGGTGTGACCATGCAGGATATGGATGTCCCTGTGGTCAAAGGGACTTCCGGCGTGCTGGCGTTGCTCCAGGATGAGATTGCGGATCAACCGGAACAGGCTTGCATCCGTTGCGGTCATTGCGTTCAGGCCTGTCCCATTCGCCTGGTGCCTTGCGAAATGGCGTGGCAGGCCAAAAACAATCAGATGGACGCCATGGCGGATCTGCATCTGTTTGACTGTATCGAGTGCGGCTCCTGTGCCTATGTCTGTCCCTCCCATATTCCCCTGGTACACTATTTCCGTTTTGCCAAGTTGACCATTCAGGCAGACCGGCGCGCCCAGCAGAGGCTCGAGGTGGACAAGGCCCGTACCAAGGCCAAAGAGTTGCGGGTGCAGCAGGAGAAAGAGGCCAAGGAACGCCAGAAAGAGGCGATGAAGGCGGCCATGGCTGCCAAGAAAAAGGCAGCGGCTGAGGCTGCGCCGGCGGCTCCCGCTGTCACCTCTGCCCCGGCCGCTCCTGCGGTTGCCCCGTCGATCGAGGCTACCCCGCCCGTGGAGAGTGCGGCGGGTCAGCCGCCGCAGGCGGATGCGGCCGCCCCGGCTGCAGAGAGTGAGGCGGAGATCAAGGCGGCCCGGGCCGCGCGCGCCGCTCGGGCTGCTCAGGCCGCCCGGGAAGCCAAGGCGGCCAAACAACAATCATGAGACGTCGAGGGGCGGGAATATTATGTTGTCTGAAGCTGTGTTACAGGGAGGCTAGTCAAATGCCATGAGTCAAACCAATCTGCTCCTTAGCTCTTCTCCCCATGTCCATGGTGGCGATTCTGTCTCCAGGGTCATGCAGACAGTGATTTGGGCACTGATGCCAGCAACGGCCATGGCTGTTATGGTGTTTGGTTGGCCTGCATTGCTGGTCATTCTGATCACGGTTGCCTCGTGCGTGGTGACCGAGTCGCTCTTTGTCAAGTTGCGTCGTCGTCCTTCCACTTTGGGGGACCGTTCGGCGGCGTTGACCGGCCTGTTGCTGGCGTTGACCTTGCCGCCTCATACCCCGTGGTGGGTGTGTGTTTCGGGTGGGGTGTTTGCCATTCTGGTGGCCAAGCAGGTCTATGGGGGGTTGGGGTTTAACATGTTCAACCCCGCTTTGGCTGCGCGGGTTTTTCTGCTGATCTCTTTTCCGGTCCAATTGACGGCCTGGCCGGTTGTCAACCCGCTTTTTGGTGAGCATGCCTACTCCTTGTCTGATTCCATTGCCATTATCATGACGGGTCATCAGGGTGGGGCGGAGTTGGTGGATGCGGTGACGGCGGCGACGCCTCTGGGTCAGTATCGCACCGAGACCGGTTTGGGAAAAACGGTGCAAGAGGCTCTGGGTGGCCAGTTTGGTTTTGATGAGTTGCAGGCGGCCGGCGGATTGGTGGGGGGCTCTTTGGGGGAGACTTCGGCCCTGCTGCTGTTGGCGGGTGGTCTCTATATGCTCCGGAAAAAGCTGATCACGTGGCATATTCCGGTCACCATGTTGGTGGGCTGTTTGTTGCCGGCGACCTTTTTTTGGGTCTATGACTCTGCCCATTATCCGGATCCGATTTTTCATCTGGTGACGGGAGGCTTGGTCATTGGGGCTTTTTTTATGGCGACGGATATGGTTACCTCTCCCGTCTCGATCAAGGGGCAGGTTATCTTTGGTCTGGGTTGTGGGTTGTTGACCTTCCTGATTCGTACCTGGAGCGGCTACCCTGAAGGGGTCTCGTTTGCCGTGCTTCTCATGAATGCCGTTGTCCCGCTGATCGACCAGTACACTCGGCCAGCCATTTATGGCCAACAATCTATAAAAAGTTAGTCGTGCATGATTTTGGCGATCAGCGGATAGAGGAGTCCAGCAATGCCGGATTTTTTAAAAATGGGGATAGTCCTGATGTTGGTTGGCATGGTGGCCACCGCCGTCCTCGCCATGACGGAGTCGGCGACCCGTGCGCCCATCGCTGAGGCGAAGCGGCAGGAGACCTTGCGCATTTTGAAAAGTGTGCTGCCGGAAGGGTTTGATAACGAGCCGGATGTGGATACGGTCACTTTTGCAGACAAGCGGTTGAATCGGCGGGAAAAGCCGGTCACTTTTTACCGGGGCCGCAAGGGGGCGACCAATTTAGGGGTGGCTTTTGTTGTGACGGCACCGGATGGATATTCGGGTGATATTGAACTGATGATGTCTGTCAATCCGGATGGTTCCATCAACCTGGTTCAGGTTGTCTCCCACGCCGAGACGCCGGGTCTGGGGGACAAGATAGTCAAGACCGACTGGCCGCTGGCTTTCAAGGGAAAAACCCAGGAAAATGTCAAGTGGGGGGTCAAGAAGGATGGGGGTGACTTTGACCAGTTTGCCGGGGCCACCATCACGCCGCGTGCGGTGGTTGCGGCTGTGAAGCGGGGGCTGGATTTTTTTGTTGAGAAAAAAGAGGCCATCTTTCAACCTGCCACAGGGGAGAAAAAGCCGTGAGCGAGCTGACAAGCAGGGAAATTGTCGTCAATGGATTTTGGCACAACAATGGCATTTTTGTGCAGTTGTTGGGCATGTGTCCCACCCTGGCGGTGACCACTTCGGCTGAGAATGGGGTGGGTATGGGGTTGGCAACCATGTTTGTACTTATGGGTTCCAATATGGTGGTTTCCATGATACGCAGCATTATCCCTTCCGATGTGCGTATTCCGGCTTACATTATTGTGATTGCGGCCTTCGTCACGATCATTGACCTGAGCATGAATGCTTATGTACACGATTTGCACAAGGTATTGGGTATTTTTATCCCGTTGATCGTTGTCAACTGCATCATTCTGGGGCGTGCGGAGTCTTTTGCATCCAAAAATTCTGTGTTCAAGGCAGCTCTGGATGGTATTTTTACCGGTTTGGGGTTCACGTTTGCCTTGTTTGTGTTGGGCAGTGTGCGGGAGTTGCTGGGGGCGGGAACATGGTTTGAGATGCCGGTGCTTGGCAGCAGTTTTCATCCTTCTCTCGTGTTTGTGTTGCCTCCTGGTGCCTTTATCGCCCTTGGATTCATTCTGGTGGGTGTGCGTTGGTTCAACCAGAGGGGGGATTCAGCCTCTTGATGTTGATCGGTTGTGCAGGCTGGTTTGTTTTGAGTGGATGACGAGAAGACCGCCCGGCATGGGCGGTTTTCTCGTTTGGGAGAGGGCAGGGTATTGATGAACGCTTGGTTATTCGGCTTTGCCCGACTCGGCTTGCCGCAACGCAATCATGCTTTGAATCAACCGATTGGAACGGTTGGCCATACGGAGTAAAATCTGCAGCAGCAGGGCGGGGTCGTCGCTGGCCCATTGGAAAAAGCCCTGTTGATCGACTGTCAGGAGTCTGCACTCTTCCAGGGCGCGGGCGGTCAAGATGCGCGGTGTATTGCCAAACAGGGAGGTGGTACCGAACACGTCATCCTTTTCCAATGTTTCCAGACTGAGCCAGCAGGCCCCTTCCGTTTCGGCCACCATCTCCACCTTGCCTTGCAGGATGACATAGAAGCAATCGGCAGAGTCGCCCTGGCGAAAAATGGTTTCACCTGTTGCGTAGTGTCTGCCCAGTTCATGGACTGGGTGTGATCGGAATAGCATGGGGTCAGACTCCTTGTTGATTGCCTTTTTGTTCCATCTTTTTCAAAAAATTGCAGGGGTCTGGGGACTGTCACGGTCCCCAGTGGGGTGCAGGGGCGAAGCCCCATATGCGCCGATATGATCATGACATTCGTGTCTTTATTAATCTTTTCAAAAAATTGCATGGGTCTGGGGACCGTCACGGTCCCCAGTGGGGTGCAGGGGCGAAGCCCCATATGCGCCGATATGATCATGACATCCGTATCTTTATTAATCTTTTCAAGTAATTGCAGGGGTCTGGGGACCGTCACGGTCCCCAGTGGGGTGCAGGGGCGAAGCCCCTGCATGTAACGGGCGTGCTTTCACCCAAGCCAATTTCCGTAGGAAATTGGCGCAGCGCGCCCAAAACGCCCCGCAGGGGCACTCCTGGAGGGCGGCAGCCCGACTGAGAGCGGGCCAGACGGCAACTGGTTCGGAAAAAAAACATTCCTGGCCTTGTATCAAAAAAAAACCCTGAACGTCCGAAAGTTCTAGTCTCTTATCCAAACGTTTTCGATGACATGACCGTGCGAGTCGGGCTGCCGCCCTCCCAAGGTCGCCCCTGCGGGGCGGTTTTGGGCGCGTTGCGCAAATTTTCTGCGAAAATTTGCTTTGGGAAAACGCGCAGTTCATGCAGGGGCTTCGCCCCTGCACCCCACTGGGGACCGTGACGGTCCCCAGACCCCTGCAATTGTTCAAGCCCCTGCACCCCGCTGGGGTTGGAACAGGCTGCTGGCCGTTGTCCGCAGCAATCTCCATAGAACGGTTGGTCGAAGCATATCCCGGGCAATTCTGGTATAGGAGGCACTGCCCGTAAAGGTGTTCCAGAAAGCCGAGGAGAGAGGGCAGGCGTGACCACTCAAACTGTGTTCCTGTTTCAACACGCCCATCAGCCCGCGCCGTAACAGAGGACTGGAGCGGAACAGGTGATCCATCGCAAAAAGCAGGTGACCAAGACGATTATCCCACAGCAAACCTCGACAACTGGGCCAGTAGTGGCGATTGAAATCCTGCTCTGAGACACCATGGACCAGAGCCGTCAAGGCGCACCGCTTGGCCAACCGATGGGCGGCCCCAATACCATCTTTGTACAAACGGGAGACACAGGCATCCCCAACCATCACCACCCGGTCACCAAAAGGATGCACGGGGGGCCCAATCTGGATTTGGGGTTGACAATGACAGGGCTGCACCGGAATTTCCCACCCCTCCGGCAGACATTTGCGAACCTCGGGAGCCTGAAAAAATTGTTCCACCAACGGCGCATCAATCTGATCACCCAGCAAAATCAAGGTGGCATAATGACCCTTGGGGGTGATGGCTGCAAATTTCAGATGGGGAATATTTAACAAAAACACGTGCATGGCGTGGCCCAGATGCGACTGGACCGTCTCTGCACCCAGGTACAGCTCACCCACATAGGCCCGGGTGGTTTGGGGTCGGATGTAGCCAAATCCAAAAGACTCAAACAGTTGCAAATTTTTGCTCTGATTGATACCGACGGCACCCACCAGGAGATCATAAGAGAGGGGTGGTGCGCTGGCGGTGATCACCGAAGGTCGGCCCTCGCGCCGTTCCAAACCGATGACAGCGTGGGGCAGGTGGCGGGCCCCTTTCTGAAGAGCCAACTCCAACAGGAAAAGGTCAAAACTTTTCCAGGGCAACGGTTGCTGCTTTTCCGACCCCTGCGGCCCTGCACCACGAAAAATGGTGGCAATCCGCATCTCCTGCCTGGGTGCCTCAATACGGGCAGACTCTTCATCCGTATGGAGAATATAGGCGTTGATGGTGTCAATCACCACCGAAGGCGGCAGCAGGATGCCCTCTGTGGCCAACAACTGCATGAGGGATTCCGAAATGACACCGCCACACATGTTACAGCCTTTGGGACCGGTGGCAGAAAAAATTTTCGGTTCATAGATGTCGACAGCCAGTGAAATCCGCATCTTGGCAGCCAAATCCAACAAAAAGATGGCCGTCAGCGTCCCGGCTGGACCGCCCCCTGCGATGGCTACCGTTGAACCGTTGACCAATTTCACCGCATTTCCCCCCAACGGGCTTTTTTGTGTGTCCCCTGGATTCGCCGCTAAAACGGCCGGGCATTCTCCCACAGTCGGACAGGTTTGGCAAGTCCACGGCAATATTTCAAATCCGGGCAGCAAAGGGGGGTATCGGGCAAGGGTGGGTGGGGGATCCCCGCAACCTCTCCATCCGGTATTGACAAAAGCGATCGGAAGGGCCATTTATGAGATGGCTTCCACTCTTTCAACCTATCCTGCCCGCAAGCAGTGCGATGATCCATTTTGATTGGCCCTGGGTTTTTCTGATACTGCCGTTACCCTGGTTGGTGCGTTATCTGCTGCCCGCTGTCCAAGGAAAAAATGAAGCTGTTTTGAGGCTGCCGACCTCCGCCCAGAGTATGGCTTTGCCCGCAGCGGTGGATGCCTCCGGGCGGCGGCGTCCTGTAACCACCTGGATCGTTGCCACCCTGGCATGGCTGCTGCTGGTGGGGGCCGCCAGCCGTCCCCAATGGCTGGGAGAACCGGTCAATCTGCCGGTCAATGGTCGGGATTTGTTGCTGGCGGTGGACCTTTCCGGCAGCATGGAGGTGCGGGATTTTCAATTGGAAGATCAAATGGTGGACCGGTTGACAGCCATCAAGCAGGTGGCCGGTGAATTTATCCGCCGTCGAAAAGGGGATCGGGTTGGCCTGATCCTGTTTGGCCGCAACGCCTACCTGCAAGCCCCGCTGACCTTTGACCGCAAGACCGTGCAAACCTTTCTGGAAGAGTCCATCATCGGCCTGGCCGGCAAAGAGACGGCCATTGGCGATGCCATCGGTTTGGCGGTAAAAAAAATTCTGGAACGGCCACTGGCCGAAGAGATCAAACAGCCCGCACCGACCGGTGCGGATGAGCAGGGCAAAAGATCCAGTCGTGTGCTGATTTTGTTGACCGATGGAGCCAACACCGCGGGACAAATTTCCCCCATCAAAGCAGCCCAATTGGCCGCCAGTGAAGGGCTGAAAATCTATACCATCGGCATCGGTGCCGATGAGATGCTGGTGCGTACCATTTTTGGAACCCGCCGGGTCAATCCATCGGAAGATTTGGACGAAAAAACTTTGACCGAGATCGCCAAGCTGACCGGTGGCCGCTATTTTCGGGCCAGGGACAGGGTGGCGTTGGAGGAGATATATCGGTTGCTGGATCAGTTGGAGCCGGTCCAGGACGACAGCCAGACCTTTCGGCCTACCCATGGTCTCTTTTACTGGCCGCTGGGAGCCGGTCTGCTGTTGGGATACGGTCTGGCATGGCGGTACCGTCTGGAAAGGCTGCGACCGTGACCGAGTGGCATTTTTTGCGTCCTGAATGGTTGTTGGCGTTGGGGCCGCTGCTGCTGCTTGTCTGGCGGCTGGCAAAATCCACGTTGGCAGAGTCCAGCTGGAGCCGGGTCTGCGATCCCCATCTGCTGCCCCATATTTTGCATCAATCCCGCCAGGGAGCGGCCCAATGGGCCCCCTGGTGGGTCGGAGTGGTGGGAAGCCTGCTGATCGTTGCCATGGCAGGGCCGGTTTGGCACCGGCTGCCGCAACCGGTTTTTCGCACCCAATCGGCCCTGGTGGTGCTGTTGGATCTTTCCCGCTCCATGGATGCGACCGATCTGAAGCCGAGCCGTCTGGTGCGGGCCAAGCATAAAATTATCGATCTGCTGCGCAAAAACCGGGCAGGACAAACGGGGCTGCTGGTGTTTGCAGGTAATGCATTTGTGGTGACCCCGCTGACCCATGACACCGGCACCATTACCGCCCAACTCTCCAGCCTGGAGACGGCCCTGATGCCCCTGCAAGGGAGTCGCCCGGATCGGGCCATTGAAAAGGCTCTGGATCTGCTCCGTCAAGGCGGGATTGCGCACGGCGATATTTTGTTGCTGACCGATGAGTGGGCGGGGGAAGAGTGGATGGCCAGCCGGGTAGCCAAGGAGGGGCATCGCCTGACCATCCTGGGGGTGGGTACGCCGGAAGGAGCCCCGGTACCGCTGGTGGATGGCGGCTTCCTGGAAGATGCCAATGGTGCCATTTTGATGGCAAAATTGGACGAACAATCGTTGAAAAGGTTGGCCCGCTTGGGGGGGGGAGGATACCAGTCCATCCAGACCGATGACCAGGATATCGATGCACTGCTGCAGCGGGAGACCGCTGCCGATTTGAATAATGCCGTTAACAAAATGGAGCTGATGGCGGACGTATGGCGTGAAGAGGGGCCCTGGCTGGTGTTGCTGCTGCTGCCTCTGCTGGCACTGACTTTTCGACGGGGCATTTTTATCTGGCTGGGCCTGTTGCTGTCGATGCCAGGAGAGGGGCATGCGATCGATTGGGAGTCGCTCTGGAGTCGCCCGGATCAACGGGCCATGCGACAATTTGAGGCGGGCAAGTGGCAGGAGTCCGCCAGCCAGTTTACCGATCCGGCCTGGAAAGGGACAGCCTACTACCGGGCCGGGGCGTATGAAAAGGCATTGGCCGAATGGCAGGGGAGTCACTCGACCGAGGCGTTATACAATGCCGGGACCGCATTGGCGAAGATGGGCCGGTTGCAGGAGTCGGCCCAGGCCTACCTGGAGGTATTAAAACAGCAGCCGGACCACCAGGATGCCAAACACAATCTGGAGGCGATTCAGCAGGCCATGAATCCGGCTGCCAAACAGGAGGAGAAGGCCGGTTCGTCGGATCAGCAAAAACAATCCGCGCAGCAGTCGTCACCGTCCAGCGCAAAGCCGCAGGATGGGGGCGATAAACAGGAGAACAAAGCGGCCCAAACGGGAGAAAAGGATTCGGCAACACAAGGTCAGGATGGCAAGCAACGACAGGCTGAGAAGAACAAAGAGGCGGCGCAACAGGCGGAGAACGCCCAGAGCAAGGCGATGAAAGAGGCTGTTCAGAAACAAGAGGAGAGCCAGAGCGTGCAGTCGGATGTTTCCGAAACAGCGGATGGCCAGCGGCGACCTGCGGGGGAGGAGCAGAGCCTGGACAAGGAGACAAAAGTGGCGATGGAGCAGTGGTTGCGCCGTGTCCCGGACGATCCGGGCGGTCTGTTGCGCCGCAAATTTCGTTATCAGTATCAACGGGAGGGGGGGCAGATACAGACAGAGGAGGGGATGCGCCCATGGTGACGCCACGGACCAGGGGAGTGGCGCGGCGGGTTGGTGTGCTGCTGCTGTGTTTACTTTTTACGGCTTCGGCAGGAGAGGCGGCCTTTCAGGTCAAGACCGACCGGCAACCCATTTATGAAGAGGAGTCCTTTCGGTTGCTGTTTGAAACCGACGCCGAGCTGAGCGGGACGCCGGATTTTTCCGTTTTGGAGCAGGATTTTGAGGTATTGGGCAAGCAGCAGGGCAGCAGTTTTCAATCCATCAATGGCAGGCACAGCCAGAAAAGCACCTGGACCGTCACGCTGTTGCCCCGCCGGGCCGGCTCCTTTACCATTCCGGCGATTGCTTTTGGTGCCGAAAAAAGCCCGGAATACACGGTAACCATTCGACAAGGCAGCGCGCCCAGCTCGAAAAAGGCCGACAAACAGGGGGAAGATCTGTTCCTGGAGGTCAGTGCAAGCCCGGAAAAGGTTTATGTGCAATCGCAGGTGATCTATACGGTGCGATTTTTTCGTTCGGTGGAGATAACCGGGGCCTCGCTGACCGAGCCGCAGCTCAGCGCGACCGATGCGGTGGTGGAAAAACTGGGGGATGACCGTACCTTTGAGACCACTCTGCACGGGGTTCAATATCTGGTGGTGGAACGACGCTACGCACTCTATCCCCAGCGGAGTGGCCAATTGACGATTGCCCCGTTGCGGCTGGAGGCACAGGTGGGCAAGAGAGGGCTGTTTGGTCTGCTGGACGACCCGTTCAGTGCGGGGGGCGGCAGTGTCAAACGACGCCACTCGACGGCGGTTCAGTTGGAGGTGATGCCGATTCCAGACTCCTTCCAGGGGCCTGCCTGGTTGCCCGCACACCGTTTACAATTGATGGAAAAATGGAGCGAAAATCCGCCCAAATTCCAGGTGGGGGAGGCGATCACCCGTACCTTGACCCTGTTGGCGGATGGTTTGACCTCGGCCCAACTGCCCGAAATTTCGGACATGGGACAACAGAACAGCAGCCAGCGGCCACCGATCAAACTCTACCCGGACCAACCCGTCCTGACCGACCAGCGCGAGCCGACAGGCATTATCGGCATGCGGCAGGAAAAGGTGGCGATGGTCCCCTTTCAGCCCGGTTCGTTTGTGTTGCCAGCCATACAGATTGTCTGGTGGAACATGGATACCCAGAGCAGAGAGGTGGCATCGTTACCGGAACGAACTATTACCGTAATTCCTTCCGCAACAACTGTTACGCCGCCTGCCCAATCCATGGCGGCCCCGCGCAGTGTGCCGCAAACCACCAGCCCGGCAAAGGGATTGCCTGTACAGGAGTCTGTTTCCGAAACAAACGTTACAGAAACAAAAACGGCCAATGCCACCCTCCAGGGTGAAAAAAAGGCGGGCGTGGGAGCGGTTGAAGTGGTTGCGGCGTACCCTCGTTGGTTGACCCATCTGTTGGCAGGGGGGTGGTTGTTGACCCTGTTGTTGGGTTGGCTGTGGCCTCGCCTGACCCGCCTGCGGCGTCGACCCGTTGCTGGCGATCTCTCTTCCCGTCCGCCAGAGCTGGATAAGGCGTTGGCCCTGTTGCAAGCCTCTTGCACGCAAAACAGCCCGGATAAATGCCGGGTGGCTCTGTTATCCTGGGCGCAGGCCTGTTGGCCTGAGCAGATATTACAGAACTTGAATGATCTGCAACGACTGCTGAATCAGTTACAGTTTGTGGATCTGGCCCAGGAAATTGTACGGCTCGACCATGCGCTCTTCAGTCCAAAATCGCCCGTCCCCTGGTCAGGTGCGGGGTTGTGGGAGGCAGTGCTTGCGCTACCCAAATCCGCCGCCAAACAGCCCCGGATGGTTGTGCCGCCGTTGTATCAGTAATGGATGGAGGGGTCTGTTTCTGTAACAAGAAACGGTTTAAACGGTTGGCTTGTTTGGTTCTTTGCATGTATGGTTTTATGTTACCGAAACGATGGGGGCCGTCATGTATAGCCATTTGATACTGGGGGGGGCGCGTTCCGGCAAGAGTGCGGTTGCCGTTCAGTGGGCAGAGGAGAGCGGCCTGCCGGTATGTTTTGTCGCCACCGCGCAGGCACAGGATGCCGAGATGGCGCAGCGCATCCAACAGCATCAAGCCAGTCGGCCTGCCCATTGGCAGTTGGTGGAGGAGCCGATCGGTTTGGGGCGCGTGCTGGCAGAGTATTCCAACCCGCAGCGGTTTGTGATTGTCGATTGCTTGACCTTGTGGCTGACCAATTTATTGCTGCATGCAGATCCAGACCGGTTGCGGCAGGAGCGGGAGGCGTTGTTGCAATGGATGTGGCAGCCGGCGGGACCGGTTGTGTTGGTGGGCAACGAGACCGGTTTGGGTATTCAGCCGCTGGGAGAGTTGACCCGCCGTTTTGTAGATGCCAATGGTCTGTTGAACCAGGAGTTGGCCAAACGATGCAGCCGTGTCACCTGGGTGGTGGCCGGTATTCCCCTCTCTATCAAAGGACCGTGACTGATGACACATGACTGGTTGCTGCAACCGATTCCCGCCCCCGTTCTGGAAATCCAGGCGCAGGCTGAGTACCGCCAGGGTCAATTGACCAAACCTGCGGGCTCTTTGGGTCGGATGGAGGAGATTGCGGTCCGGTTGGCTGCCCTGCAAAACAACCTGTTGCCCAGTTTGGATCGGGTGCGCATCGTGGTGTTTGCGGCGGATCATGGGGTGGCAGCGGCGGGGGTCTCTGCCTTTCCCCAATCGGTGACGGTGGAGATGATACGCAATTTTTCCCGTGGCGGGGCGGCGATTGCGGTACTGGCCCGCCAGTTGGAGGCCGGGTTTGAGGTGGTCGATGTGGGGGCGGTGACCGATCCTGCCCCTTTGCCTCATCTGGTCTCGTGTCGTGTGGGACCGGGCACGGCCGATTTTCGCTTTCAACCGGCCATGACGGCAGCCCAGTGTGCGCAGGCGTTGCAGGCAGGACGGGAGGCGGTGGAACGGGGGGTGGCGCAGGGGGTACAGTTGTTGATTGGCGGTGAAATGGGCATTGGCAACACCACGGCGGCCACCGCCGTGTTGGCGGCTCTGTTGAATCTTGCTCCCGCCGTGTTGGCGGGTCCAGGGACCGGGTTGACAGCAGAGGGGGTGACCCACAAGGTGCAGGTGATTGAAACCGCTTTGCGGCAACATCAGGGGTTGCTTGAGGATCCATTGGCCGTGTTGGCGGCTTTGGGTGGGTTTGAAATGGTGGCGTTGAGCGGGTTTTATATTGCGGCGGCTCAGCGTAGAATTCCGCTGTTGGTGGATGGTTTTATTGCCACCGCGGCGGCGGTGGCCGCCTTGCGCATTCAGCCGGATTTGCGGCCGTGGCTCTTTTTTTCTCATACCTCTGCCGAGCCGGGACAGCAGGCGATCATGGCTGCCCTGGGTATTCGGCCCCTTCTGGATTTGGGCTTGCGGTTGGGGGAGGGGAGCGGGGCGGCCATCGCGCTGCCCATTCTCCGACTGGCTTGTGCCCTGCATCGGCAGATGGCCACCTTTGCGGAGGCTGCTGTTTCTGGTGCCCATTGACGACCTGCAGGGAGATGGGGAGCCGCATGCTCCCCGTCTCCCCCTGATAAAATACCTGAGACCTTTATGGATCGCCCTGGGACTGCTGACCCGGGTGCCGGTTCGGCTGTCTGTTCCTCCCTCCGAACAGGAAATGGGCCATTCGGTGTTGGCCTATCCCGTGGTGGGCCTGTTGTTGGGCGGTTGTTTGGCCGGGTTGGCGATCGTATTCCCCTTTTGGGGGCAGGATCTGCAGGCCGCTCTGCTGCTGGCCTGCTGGGTATGGATGACGGGGGGGTTGCATCTGGATGGCTTGGCGGATAGTGCCGATGCCTGGGTCGGTGGCATGGGCAACCGGGAGCGGAGTCTGGCCATCCTGAAAGATGCCTGTAGTGGTCCCATGGCCATCGTTACCCTCGTGCTGCTGCTGTTGATCAAATGGGCTGCAATCAAGGCTCTGTTGCTGGCGGATCAACCCGGGTTGTTCATCCTCCCACCCATGCTGGGACGGGGGGGGATGGTCCTGATTTTTTTAACACTCCCCTATGTGCGCAGCAACGGCATGGGTGCAGCGGCGGCCCGCATGGTGCCCAGAACGGGTGGCTGGATCGTGTTGGCTGCCGTGAGCGGGGGCTGTCTCTATGGGTATGGCAACCTGGCCCTGTTGACGCTGCTCTGTTGTCTGGGGGTGCTTGGGCTGCTGCGGCGGTTGCTGCGGCAGCGTCTGGGTGGTACCACCGGCGATACCGTCGGAGCCGTCTGTGAACTGCTGGAAATGGTCGCACTGCTGGCACTGGTGCATGGGGTGGCGTAAGCAGACTTCAACCATCCGGTCCGGCCAACAGGAGAGCGCACAATTTTGTACACCATTCTTGCATGCAACCCGTCACTTGGCTTTTCTTTATCATTCTATATGGCAAGGTAGATGGATGGGCACTCTCCCGTTGACCAGAATATCCTGGTTTCCTCATAAATCCGTACTCGGCCTGGCGGTATTGTTGGCCCTGCCAACCGCAGCAGCGGCCTTTTCGTTGGGAGACATTCAGGTTCGCACCCCGTTTGGTGAACCGTTTCAGGCGAAAATTCCCCTGTTGCTCTACCCGGATGAACAGGCCAAGGGGGCCGAGGCCGCTTTGGCCGACGCGGACGCCTATCAACTGTTAAAATTGCCGCGCGATTTGGTCGTCAGCCAAATCAAGGTCCAATTACAGGGTAAAGGGGCCAACCGAAGCATTGTTTTGCACAGCGACACCCCTCTGCGAACGCCATTTTTTAACGTATTGCTGAAGACCACGGTGGGTGCGGGTTCCCACTATCGCAATTATCCTGTTTTTTTGAAACTGCCCCAGGAGGGGTTGGCAACCGGGGCCGCCGTCCGGCAGCGCGCCTCATCACCCAACCGGGAAGCACCCCGTACCCAACGACAAACCACACCATCGAAAACGGCGCAGTCGATAGGCGGTGCCGATCAGCGCAGCTACGGCCCCGTACAGGCTGGGGAGAGTTTTTATGGTATTGCCAGAAAGCTGCAACCCCCGGGAGCCTCTCTCCCGCAAACACTGGCCGCGCTCTGGTCACTCAATAAAGATAAACCTGAGATTCATGACATTCGCGCTTTGCCGGTTGGGATCATGCTGGATCTGCCTGCTCGGGCGGCAATAATGCAGCTTTCCGCTGCCGAGGCGAAGCGGATTTTAGAGTCGAAACAGCCGTCCGACAAGGCAAAGCCTGCGGTTGCGGCGACGGTTACGGAGCAGGCGGTTCCTCCGGTTGTGGCCACGGTCACACCTGCGGCGACATCTGCGGCGACGCCTGCCGTCGCTCCCCCGGCCATGCCCGCGGTATCGAGCCCTGTGATTGCCACAGCGCATGTCACCCCCTTGCCCCCAGGAAGCCAGGCCAGTCAGGAAAAATCCTCACCTCCCGCCGCTATGGAGTCTACCCACTCCGCGGCTCCTCCCTCTGCAACGGTGGAACAAGAGGCAAAGCCAAATCCTATTTCCCCTGCCCTGCGTTTGGAAGAGCTGGACCAACGTTTGACAGCCCGTGTCAATAATGCACTGGAGCAGGTGACTCTGCTGTCCAATAAGGTGACAGAGATGGCCCAACAGGGCCTTCAGACGGCGACGGAGTTGGGTGCGTTGCAACGCCAGTTGACTGAGATCCAGGCGCGCTTGCGGTTGATCGAGCAAAAATCGGGTGTGGCAAACAGGACGGAACCAACGCAGGCTGCGCCTGTGGTGTCGGAAAAGCGTCTGCCCCTGCCGCCCAAAGTGGCACTGGAGCCTGCCCCGGACGCGCTGTCACTGCTCGCTGATCTGCCAGAGTTGTTGTATGCCGGAGCATCGGTAGCGGTTTTGTTGCTGATGCTTTTGCTGGTGCGGTTGCGGCGGAAGAGGGTCGAATCGCAGGCTGTGCCCGTGCTGGACGCGGCGGAGCCCATGGTACCGCTGGAACCTTCCCGGCTACCCGCAGAGGAGCCGGGAAGTGGGGTTCTGGCTGCAACCGAGCCGGAGAGGGCTGCCCAGGTGGCTGTTGAGAGGTTGGAGCGCAGCGTGCCGGTTGCAACCGAGCCACCGTTGACAGAACGGCGTGTTGTCCCGCCGGCGGTTCCCGAGCCCATGCCTACGCCCGCGCCTACAGTCGCCATTCTGCTGGAAAGGTTGGCGGATGGCACGGACTGGGAGGATTTGGACCATCCCGGGGAGGCTGTCGCTCCGCAAGTCACTTTGTCGCCCCCGGCGAAGCCCGTCAAGGCTGTTTTGGCGGCGTCGCCCTTTCAAGAGGAGGAGGGAGAGAGTGGTCTGGTTGCGCCACTGGCCTCTTTGCGGGGTGGCAATGCGGGCAGGGTGCCGCAAGAAAACACGGCACCCGTTTCCTTGCAGTACTCTGCTGAACTGCAGGATGATGAGCGTGTTGAAGAGATTGCAGGGGATGAGGATGGGGAGGAGGAGTCCATTTTCAAGGAGTTGCTGGAGGGGGAGCCCCGGCAGGAGCGTGAGCCCCCGCCCCCCGTGCGGCGGGCCGGGTTGGCTGTTGCCACTGCGGGAAAGGAGGGGGATGAACCGTTGGAAATGTTTGAATTCAATCCGGTAGCAGTTGCTTCGGTCAACCAGAAAACAGTGGTTGTTCCTCCACCCAAAACGGCAAAGCCGGAACAGGATTTGGCAGGGGGTGTGGTGTTGGAGTGGGTGGAGGATGAAAAATAGGCAGGGGGTTCTGAGTGGGGACTCTTTTTTGGAGCGGTGTGATCCCCGCGCCAAGTTGGTTGCGCTGTTTTTGTTTATGCCCATTCTGTTGGCTCAACCGTTGATCTCCTGGGGGTGGGGGATGGCGGTGGTGTTGCTGGCGTGGGGGTTTTGTGCGGGTTTGACGGTTTTGTGGTCTCCTCTGTTGCGGCAGGTGTGGCGTTTGCGTTGGTTTTTTGCCACTCTCCTGTTGTTGCATGGTCTGTTGACGCCGGGTCAGCCGTTGTGGCCGGGTTGGGAGCTGGTCAGTCGGGAAGGGGTTTTGGAAGGGATGCAGCAGAGTGTGCGCCTGATTATGCTGGTTGCCCTCTCCTGGATGCTGGTGCGTACCACCACCCCGTTGCAGTGGGTGTTTGGTCTTTATCGGCTTTTTGGTGGGTTGGGTCGGTTGGGTTGGCCGGTCAAACAGTGGTTTTCCATCATGGCTTTTGCCTTGGGTTCCATTCCGTATCTGTTGCAGGAGAGTCAGCGGGTGGGGCAGGATCTGTTGTTGCGCTTGACACCCGCTTCACCAGCCCGTTGGCACACCCGGTTGCAGCGCACAGCCCAGGGGGGGGAAGCACTGTTGTTTCGGTTGTTGACGGTTGCCCGTGCCCAGGAGGAGTCTTTGGCCGCCCGCGGGATGGGGGAGGGGTTGCCTTTTGTTGTGCTGCAGCAAACGGTATTGGGTTGGCGGGATCTGCTTTTGTTGACGTTGCCCGCTGCCATTTTGCTGGGTGTGACCCTGCTTTGATGCGCAGATGTTCCGTTAAAACAGTTGCAGGGGTCCGGGGGGCGTCACAGTCCCCAGCGGGTGCAGGGGCCGGAGCTCCTGCTGCAATTAAAACAGGTTCATATTTCCCAGGGTCGAAAGGAGGCACATGCATGCAACGCGATCAGGTGATGGATCTCCTTGCCAGTCATATGGAGTATTTGCGCCGGGAATTCGGCGTGGCTCGTCTGGCCGTGTTCGGTTCCACGGCGCGGAATATGGCCCGGGAGGACAGTGATGTGGATGTGCTGGTGGCCTTCGATGGTCCATCCACATCGGCGCGTTTTTTTGGTGTCCAGTTCTATCTGGAAGATTTACTGGGACGGCCGGTGGATCTGGTGACCGAAAAGGCACTGCGACCGGAGTTGCGTCCCATCATCGAACGCGAGGTGATCCGTGTCTAAAGAAACGGGCGGCTTGCCGCAGCGGGCCTGGGATTTCTATCTTGACGATATGATCGCCTTTACCGAAAAGGTGCTTGGCTATACAGCGGGCCTGGACCGGGCAGGTTTCGAGGCCGACGGCCTGACCTTTGATGCCACGGTGCGCAATCTGGAATTGATTGGCGAGGCCGCCAGCCATATTCCTCAAATAGTGCGGGAGGGTGCCCCGGCCATTCCGTGGCGGCTGGTCATCGCCACCCGCAATCGTTTGATCCATGGTTACCTTGGCATCGACAACGATATCCTGTGGA
This sequence comes from Magnetococcales bacterium HCHbin5, assembly GCA_002753505.1. Lineage (GTDB taxonomy): Bacteria > Pseudomonadota > Magnetococcia > Magnetococcales > Magnetaquicoccaceae > Magnetaquicoccus. The sequence goes on from PEAG01000004.1 coordinate 106,268, forward strand.
GTATCATCCAGGATGATCTTTCGGGTTTGTTGGCCAACCTGCGTGAACTCAAAGCGCGGATGGCACACGACGCCTCAAGGATGGTTCAAGTTTCGGAAAAATGAACATTTGCACAGCAAGATTTATCAGTCGATTCTGTTAATGGCATGGTTTAGGCGAGATCCGCAGTTTAGCATCTCAGCTGGTCAGGAATACGGGGTCTTTAGTTTCTACGGATACCAAAACAGGTGCGGTTTAAAATAAAAAAGCACGGGTCTGATAATGCCGATCTTTCATGCGCAAGGCTGGTCCCATTTTTCCACTTTGGCCTTTTTGACCCTGCTGGAGGGGGCCCGGCAACGGCTTGTTGTCGTTTTGCTGGGCATACTGCTGGTTGGACTCTCGTTGGCGGGTTTTGCCGGTGCCTTGGCCATCACGGAGGCCAGAGAGGTGCGCAGCACACTGCTGGGGGCCTTTTTGCGGTTTGCAGCCGCACTGTTGACCGCCCTTTATGTTCTGCATAGCCAGTTCCGGGCCTACCACGACAAGGGGCTGGAACAGCTTTTTTCGCTGCCATTGACGCGGACAGTCTATCTGTTTGGCAAACTGGCCGGCTACGGTTTGCTGATCATGATCATGGTGGGGCTCTTCTCGGGCGTCCTGCTGTTTTTCGCACCACCGCTCCAGGTGGCTTTGTGGGGGGGATCGCTGTTGCTGGAACTGTGGATTGTGGCCGCCTTCAGCTTCTGGGTGCAGTTGACGATCCGCTCTTTTCCTGCGGCCTTTCTGATGGTGCTGTTTTTTTATGTGCTGGCCAGAACGTTGACCAGTCTGCAACTGGTCGGGCAAGGGGTCATCATGCCCCAACACAGCCCCTATTTTCAGGCAATCAACGCCGTGCTGGCTGCCATTGGGTTTATCCTGCCCGGCCTGGACCGCTTTACCCAGTCGGAATGGTTGGCCTACGGTTCGGGCCAATGGGAGGATTTGCTGTTTGTTTGTGGTCAGGGGGTCATATATCTTATCCTGTTGGCAGCTCTTGCCCTGATTGATCTGTACCGGAAGAGTCTGTAAAGCGGCACAGGTTAAGCAGCTCCTGCGCGTGATGTCGGGCGGGTGTCGTGATCTCCTCGCCTGCCAGCATCCGGGCCAACTCCTCTATCCGGGCCTCGGGCGTCAGCGCAGTCACGGTGACCGTGGTCTGCTCTTCCTGGGTGGCTTTTTCCACTTTGAGATGGTGGTTTCCCCACGCAGCCACCTGGGGCAGGTGGGTGACAGCCAGGACTTGGCGTTCCAGGGCGATATGGGCCATTTTGGCACCGATTCCGGAGGCAACCCGACCTCCAACCCCCACATCGACTTCATCAAAGATAAGCGTTGATACCGGCAGCAGATGGGCCAGGGTGGTTTTCAGGGCCAGGGTGATGCGGGAGAGTTCTCCCCCGGAGGCAATCAGATGGAGCGGTTTTAACGGCTCTCCGGGGTTGGGGCTGACCTGAAACAGGACATCTTCCAACCCGGTTGAACGGGGTTCCCCTTTTCTGGTCTGGGTGGTGGCCAAAAAACGGGCGTTGGCCATATGCAGGGCCTGCAATTGCGTTTCGACCGCCTGGCCAAGGCGTGCGGCGGCGGCCTGGCGGGATTTTCCCAACTGCCGGGCTGCTTGCAAATAGGCCTCTTTGGCCTGGGCATGGGCCTGATCCAACTGTTTTTCCCGCTCTTCGGCTGATTCCAGCAGATGGATCTCCTGCTGCCATTGCTGCATCAACTCCGGCAATTGTGCCACCTCCCGCCGATGTTTGCGTGCCAGACGGCGCAGCAGATCCAGGCGATCTTCCAGCAACTCCAACTGGCTGGGATCCAGCTCCAGCCCCTCCAGGTAGTCCCGGACCCGCTCCCCCACATCATCCAGCTCATATTGCAGGGAGCGTACGGTGGTGGCGATGGGCTCCAGGGAGGGGTCCAGATCCAACACCGATTCCAACTCGTTGGCAGCGCGTCCGGTCAGGGTTGTGGCGGGGAGGTTGTTTTCCAGCAGCAGCTCCAGGGCACTTTGGGCCGCCTGGGCCAAGCGGCTGGCATGGGCCAGGCGGGAGCGTTGCTGTTCCAGTTCGGCCATTTCGTCGGGCTTGATGGCGGCGGCTTCCAATTCGTTCAATTGGAAGCTTAAGAAGGCATGACGATCGGCCGCATCCGCCTCTCTTTGGCGGATGGCCTTCTGTTCGGTGACGATGGCATGCCACTGTTCAAAGCAGCGTTTCACCGCCTGCAGCAGGGGGGCGTGGTTGGCAAATTCGTCCAGAATGGCGAGGTGGGCGTTGGGGTCCAGCAATGTTTGATGGTCATTCTGGCCATGGATCTCCACCAGCAGGGTACCCAGTTCAGCCAGCGTGGCCAGGGGGACCGTTGTTTCATTGATGAAGGCGCGGCTGCGGCCATTGCCGGACAGCACACGCCGCAAAAAAAGCTCTTCTTCTGCGGAGTCATCCACCGGTTCGCCGGTTTCGCTCAACTCTTTTTCACGGAGCCATCGGTGGGCGGCGTGGGAGGCAGGCAGCCGGAAGCGGGCGGAGACGGTGGCGCGTTCCGTGCCGGAGCGAATCAGGCTGGTATCGGCTCGTGCCCCCAATACCAATGACAACGCATCAATAATAATGGATTTTCCCGCCCCTGTTTCACCGGTGAGAATGGTGAGTTTGCTGTTGAATTCCAGTTCCATACGGGGGATAAGGGCAATATTTTCGACGGTCAGTTGACGAAGCATGGCAAACCTTCATACACGGGATCAAACGGGCAAATGGCTACGGGAATCGACGGGGGACAGTATCCCTTGTCTGTCGTTTATGTGCAAGTTGCATGATAGGGGTTGACGCATGGGGGGTAAATGAGGTAGAACGCATTCCCAGTGGAAGGCCGCCTTAGCTCAGTGGTAGAGCAGCTCACTCGTAATGAGCAGGTCTTCGGTTCGAGTCCGAAAGGCGGCTCCAGTAAAATCAAACACTTGCGGTCATCCTTTGGATGGCCGTTTTTGTTTGGGGTGTGACTTGGGGTGTGACTTTGCATTGACTGGGTGTGAATGAGGGTGATTTCTCCCCCCCTCATCGGGTGCCTTGAATGTCGCGGGTTCACCGTGGGTTCCTTTCCAATATGGCCCACCACCCACCCGGCAACCACCCCGCCAGACAGTCACCCACCGTCACCGTGTCACCCTGGGGGGGTCTGCCCGGTCGGGTGGTGGGCATGATCACCCTGGGGGGAGAGCCACCCGGTTGTGATCCGATGTGATGACGATACGGAGAAAACGCAAGAGGAGACCGGCCCCTCTTGCCGGTCTCATGGTCGTTTGGTGGGTGGCAAGGAGAGGTTAGCCTGTTGCGCTGGCTTTCATGCCCGCACGCTGCAAAATCGCGTCTACCTCCACCTGCTGTTTGGCCAGCATCGCCAGCAGTTCATCATCAGGGACTTGGCGCAAATCGAGAGATCTGGACAACTCAACTTGCTGCCGGTTGATCCCCCATTTTTTTGGTGATTGCTGTCCTGCCCTCCATTTGAGAGTTTCTATCTCCAGCCGTGCCGCCGCAATATCCTCTTTCGTGCCGCCTTTGGCAGATACTGCAACATCGAGCATCATATCTGCGAAAGTATCAGACTGGGCTTGTGCAGCCAGCAGGAAAGACCTCTCAGTCTCTGGGTCTTCAATGCGCCATCGTCGAATTGTGCTCATCGACGGCATATCGGGGGTTGCCAGGATTCGTCTCAAGGATTCCCCGTCGGCGATTCGATCACAAATGATTTGCACGGTCTCCGTGCGCGCGCGTAACGTGTCCATTCATTCAACTCCACAGGTTAACGACCGTTGCAAAACACAGTACTGTTGCATAAATGTCACAGTCAGACAGTTGCCTCGATTCAAGAATCCCGGTCATTAAGTATCGCACGAAGGGAGATACGCGCCTTACTTGAGGGATCCGCCTTGGAGGGAGACTCCCCAGGAAGAATGTGCGACTCATTCACCATCCCGCTGAATTTGCACATTCACTTTTCTCGGCTGGTTATCACTCCGCTGAATTTGCACATTCACTTTTCTCGGCTGGTCGGTTGATGAACCTGAAATATCGTTCATAACAGCATTTCTGGCAGATAAACGCATCAGTAGGGGGTGTGTCATTTTTTCCATCTGTCCTACACCAATAGCCAACGCTTGCCGAATAACAGCCGCACGAGTCAATCGTCCGGGAAGTATTGCTTGGGTGTCGTCAGCCATTCCAATCGTGTCGGTCAGTGCGTCAAGTCGGTCAACCATCGTTTTGGTCATGCGGATGGACAAAATGGCGGTTTCAGGGTCATTTTTAGTGGTCATAATTTGTATCCCGTTTGCAGTCTGTTCGAGGATTCTGCACTGAAAAACGTATCTCAAATGTAGCGCGTTTTTGGCAGATCTGCAAGCGGTTATCCAGCCAGGAGCGACACACTCAGTGTCCATTCTTTCCTCCATCAGTGACATTTCGGGCATGTTCGATTTGGCCAAACCGGAAAGCAACCTCTGGCCCTCCAGAACGTGAAAGGCACGCCGCAATTGCGGCAATCAGCCGTCCACTCATCCAAAACACTGATTGCCCCGTCCACGCGCACATATGGCTTTTCTTCGGTGCGACGGTAAACCATGCCGCCGTTCAACGTCTCGGACGCAACCGGTTGCGGTCTCCCGCCAATGCCGGTGAAATGCCCATCCACCGTAACCCAAACCAATGCCGTCATCCTTCTGACTCCCATAAAAGCCTCTGTTCGTTTGAAAAAATCATATCTTTTTGTAGCGTTTGCCGTGCTTTGAACCGCCCAACCTCGAAAACCGCCGCATCCTGTGTCAGCTCCACCAGGGTTTTGTCGGTGTCGGCCAAAGCCATCAACAACCCCGCCGCATCAAACCGTTTGGTTGGGCTGTCCAAATGTACGCCGAAAACTTGCCCAGTCGTCCAGCCCAATTCAGCCGCCGTGACCGCCCAACGGTCTGCGAATGCGCCAGCAACATGCACGATGCCCGCCCATCGCTTGGGATCAAAGCCAGACGGCCTTGGCATGGTGCAGAGTCGCGCCAGACCTTCGGCCCACTGGCGGGGGATGCCGCCGTCAAACTCGATGATAGCCGCCCGCTCCTCGAAGTCGTCCAGGGTGGAAGCATCGGCCTCCGTGCAGTCCTGGGTGTCGTCCGGTACCGCCAGGGTGGTTTCCCGGTCATTCGCCCCCCCATGCCGCAGCAATTCCACCAGTGCGGTCTTGCTGGCCTTGATCATGGCCCTTGCCTCATCGGTGATGGCTTCGGGTGGTGTCGCCCGGATGATGTCGCCTTCCAGGAGAAAGAGTGTCAGCCCGGCATCCCGCAGCATTTCAAAAACCTGTTGCGCGCCCATCGTTAAAAATCCTCGCCGTCTGGAATAGCGTTTTGCGGGATATATGTCCTAACCATCCCAACCGTCCTAACCTCATCTAAGCCGTTGTTTTCATTGTTTGCAGGTTGGGACACTACCCCAGGTGTCAATGTCCCAACCATCCCATCCATTGCAGGTTGGGACGGTTGGGATGGTTGGGACGGTTGGGATGGTTGGGATGGTTGGGATGTGTAAATCACACTGTCTTTATACTCTCTTTGAATATTCTCTACTGGTAGGGGTTGGGATACACCCACAGAGTAGCGGGTAGCGTTGCGTGGTCCGCTTTTGATCAACAAACCATTGGCAACCATGCGTCCTACAATTTTTCGTGTAGATTCAACGGTTTTGTCTGTTGCTCCTGATATTTCCTGGATGGTCAAGGAACAACACGCCGTCTGAATTGTGTCTATAACAGCCCGTTGTTCCTCAGTGTGCGCCAAGACCGCCGCATCTCCCAACAACTCCCATGTGCAGGTTTCGGGTGTCCATTTCAATGCGTGGGATTTTTCCTCTTCGATGTCGCGCCCGGTGACAAACAGCGTCACGTCTGTCTTGCCTCTTGGACGTTTCAGAATAAGGATGCCGTCCATACCTCCCGCCAGCCCCATGGTCCCGGAGAGCATCTCCAGAGGGTCATCAGAGGTCATTTTCCGCAGATGATGGACAAGCAGAATGCAAACCCGGTATTTATCAGCCAAAGGTTTCAGGATCTCGCCAACCTTGTAATCATCGCCGTAAACATCGCCGCCCTTGCTTCTGGCAGGTCTGACTTTGGCCAAAGTGTCAACAATCACCAGTCGGCAATCAGGATGCTCAGAGAGCCACGCATCAAGGCTTTCAATCCCTCCCTGGTCAAACCGTGCCCATTCGTTAAAAAAATACGCTCCAACGGGTGGTGGTCCGGGCATATTGGCCAGCAGTTTTTCGCAACGTGACCTCAGACGGCGGGGGTTGTCCTCCAGAGCCAAGTAAAGACTTTCCCCTCTGGCAACAAGGATTTTTCCAAGAACCATTCCGCCCTTTGCAACCATCAGATGGATGTGCATCGCCAGCCAGCTTTTACCGATCTTTGGCGCGCCACCCAACACGGCAACCCCTTCCGGTAGCACTCCAGGGATGGCCCACCGTGGATCTGGAAAGCTCATGCTCAACAGTTGGGTAAGGTCAAAGCCGGTTTGAGGGAATTTTGATGACGTTTGTGCCGCCGCTTCCGCCTCCACCCGCTTGGCTCCGGCCAATTGCTCCCTGACCGCCTCCAGCCCCAGGAAAGCCGCCAAGTCGTTGAAGTCAGTCGCGCCTTCAGGTCTGTTTGTCCCAAAATCAGGGGTGGCCAGATAACCGCCGATGGCCGCCGCCGATTCGATGGCCTTCTCCAAGCCTGGATTGCCGGGCAAGTGGCGGTCATCGTCTGCCGCCAAAATTATCGTGTGGTGTGGGTGCATGGCCCGGATAGTTTGTGTCACAGTCAGCAAGTTCCCGGAGTCAACGGCCACGATCACCCTGTAGCCAGTTGCCATGTGGATCGTGCTCCCGGTCGCACAACCTTCACAGACGATAATGATCTCTGTCAGGGTGCCTATGACGTGAAACGCGCCTTTCTTCGGACAGCCGGGCAGGAATCGCTTTTCTCCGGTTGCAGAGATAAACTGGATAGTCATAGCCTTGCCGGTGCCGTCAACCAGGAGCATGGCAAGTGCGCCGTCGCAAGGCATACCCGCAATGACAATCGGTCCCTGGTAGAGACGCAAGCCAAACGCATGAACGGCTTTTTTCCGCAGATAGGTATGCTCAAGGATCTCTTGCAGGCAAGCCGCCCATATGGCCCCTGGATCGTGCTTGGGGATGGTGTGGCCAGTTGACTGTCTGCCAGGAGAAGGCCCGTTCTGCGCCCCTGTGCGAGGTGGTGGTGCCCATTGCCAGCCAGCATGCTTTGCCATTCCGAAAAGGCTCTTGATCGTGGTGCCGCCACCCGGCTTGATTGACTTCCAAGTGTCTCGGCAATCGGTCTGCTGGTAAGACTTTCCGCCCCGACTCCAACCGTCAAACACAGCAAAACCTGAATCGCCCATCCCTGCCTTGACGGCCATGCCAACTTGTACCCATCGCTCCCGGTCGCAATCCGGGTTGATGGCGTTCAGTGCAGACTGGATCTCTTCCAGGGTTGGAGATGATCCTTGCCCGAAAGGTTTTCCTCTGGTAGAATTTCGTACAACATTATGAGTTTGCGTATCTGAACCCGGCCCGCCAGCCGGGTTTGGCATTATTTCAGGCATGGACAGCCCCCACAACCTGCTGAACGGCCCATTCTACATCTGCCGCAGACCAGAAACAAATTCCACGGATTTTTGCGGGTGGTGGCAAAATTTTATAATCGTGCCAGTAGCGGTAGAGGGTTGACGCTGAAACGCCGCCAAAGCGGTCGCGTACTTCACGCGCCTTGATTAATTTTCTGATTTCTTCGTGACCCTGCGTTACCTTGATGTTTTTTGCATCCATGTGACCATCTCCGATGTGCTGTGATTGACGATGGTCTATATCAATGCAGCAGCAACCTGGGTTGCCGTCAAGGTTGCATTTTTTTGACTCAATAAATCTTGATTTTGTTTTGCAATGTCTTGTTTTTACTGGAAAATAGCAGCAAAAAGAGGGGTTGCATTTTTTGGGTCGGGGGTTGCATCGGGGTTGCGTTTTTAGGCACGTTTGAGGGTCTCCAGAAATTTTCTGCCTTCAGTGAAGCGTTGCAAGATTCTTGTAATCATTTGGCGACGAACGCCTTCCCTATTTGCAACCCTCTGGATGGTGCCTATTTTGCCTCGCAAAGAAAATTCCTCTTCCGCCCATACCAGTAGGCGTTGTTCTCTTTCTTTAGCTGTTTTATTTGGTGGCCTGTTGGTGGATTCGTCATCCTTGGGTTGTTCGGGTGGGTCCGCAAATGGAGATTTCGCTGTACCGGTGCCGCCGGTCTGGTCGGTCTTATCTGGTGACAATGGAGTGATTTCGCCAAGCCTCCTTTGAAGGACTAACTTACGCTCCGACCGAGAATACTCCTCTCTCGATTGATCCTCTGTCCTGACCGTCATCATCTCAAAAATACGCTGTTCCTTTTCGATGTCATCAATTTCCATCTGAATCCATATGGCTTCCCATTCTTTCTCCTCCTGTTTGGTCTTGACCAAATCAAAGTTGAAAAACCAAAAAGTTTCGGTCTTGGGGCACACCACACCGAGTTCCGGCCATCGGATTTCTACGTCGTCTTGTTCAAACTCTTCCAGCTGGGTGGGTGTTGCCGCGAACAGCGACTCCAGGACACTGGCTTTCTCCCGTGAAGGACTGTATTGCTCTGGCTCGTCACAAGCAGCAAGCCAGACATTTTTTCCCCACTGCCTGCCGTCTGCATCGGTTAAAACGAGTCGTCTCAATATTTTTTGGGTTCCGCCCACAGCAACAGGTTCACCCGTTACGACCTCAGCATGGGTGATCGTTCCAACAGTCGTCGTCATGATGCGCCTCCTTCGTGGCGATGCCTTCAAGAATATTGCCTGGAAAGTCGGCGAAGGTGTCCGGCTTTGTCGGGTCGCGATTCCCTATCCAGGCAATTCGTTTTAACTGGCCCTGTGCAAAGGGAGCACGTTGGATTCTGGTTGACCGGTCACGATGGTTTCCAGCTTGCGCCCCCAGGCATCCAAAGCGATGCGCTTCTCAGCGTCGTAACTGTGTCTGTCGTAAACGGCGGTTACACCCGGTTCAGCGTGGTTCAGGATTTTTCCAACAGTCAACCGGGAAATTCCCATGCTGGTCATGTGAGTGGCCGCAGACCTCCGCAGGTCATGCGGGGTGAAGCGGTCAATACCGAAAACAGGCAGATTTTTTCTCACAGCGTGGTCAACTGATGTGGCAATAATATGGTTGGCCGTTTGGCCGGAAGGGAACAGCCATTGTGAGTCACCAGCCAACGCTTTGATCTCCTCCAGCAAAGCCAGAGCTTCTTTGCTCAAAGGAACCCTGTGCGTCAATTTATTTTTAACTTTGACCAAAGGCATAGTCCACCATCCATTGACACAATCAACCTCATCCCATTTTGCGGCAACAACCTCCCCCTTGCGTTGCGCTGTCAGGATTTGGAATTTGACCGCCAGCTTTGTGCCCTCATCCATGTTGGCATGATCCAGACCGTTCCAAACGGTGCGTATCTCCTCCTCTGAGAGAACCCTATCCCTTTGTGCTGTTGGAGCAGGTGCAGGGATAGCCAAGCAAGGAGAAGTCTCCAGAATGGACCTCCCAATGGCAAAATTGAACATTTTGCGGATGATGGCGAGGGTTTTATTTGCCATGATTGGCGCATCCCTTTCCATGATCTCATCCAGTAAGGCAATCACGTCCCGGCGGGTAATGGCGTGGGCTTTTCTTCGCCCCCAACGTGGCACGACATCCCTGTTCAGAACCCGTTCGTCCTCCCTCCATGCCCGTTTTCTTGGTTTGGCCCATTTTTCCAGATACTCAGTCACCAGTTGGGCAATAGTAGGTGCGGCATGTGCCTCCCGCTTGGCATCTTGCTCCAACGCTCCAGGGTCAACCCCTTTTGCCAACATCTGCCGGGCATCAGCATGTTTCTTTCGTGCCTCGGTCAACTTCATCTCTGGATAACTCCCCAGGGTCAACCGGCGGTTGCGCCCTTCAAACTGGTAGGCCATGAAAAACGTCTTGCTTCCGGTCGGGGTGACACGGACGGAAAACCCCAACCCCTCCAGAACCTCATAGCGTTGCTCTTTGGGTTTCAGAGATTGAATATATCTGTCGCTGAATTTCATAGCTGCATCCTCCCTGGTTGCTGGTCACACCCCGGCAATTTTGGGGTGTGACTTGGGGTGTGACTTTGGGTGTGACACGGGGTGAAATAAGGTGAACGACCTTGATTGAAGGATACCCGCAATTTTGCTTAATTTCAACAGGTTTTTTGAACGGTTGGAACAATTCAGATGCAGTCAGATTGATGCAGGAAAAAGCAGATATGGCGTAACTCGTAATGAGCAGGTCTTCGGTTCGAGTCCGAAAGGCGGCTCCATTATTGTCGGTCAGCTGCGGCCATCCTCCGGGTGGCCGTTTTTGTTTTGCAAATTTCTTTTTCATATCTCTCTTCCCAGAGAATGGTGGGTGCCGACCCCTTTATCCCTCCCTGCTGGGGTTGGTCAAAACCAAAAAGACGGAACTGCTTTTTGTTGCCCTCTGGAAGCCAACAACTTGCCAGATGGCCGGAAATGACAAAGTGACTGGCCTCGACAGCCGCGTAACTGGGGGTCAGGTGCAATGCCAGCAAGTAGCGGGAAAAATAGTCAATCACTGTTACCGCATACCACCAACCATGACCAGGAATGTGGATATAGGTCACGTCAGT
>PEAG01000023.1 GCA_002753505.1 Magnetococcales bacterium HCHbin5
ATGGTGACGTGGCAATCGGTAACTTGCCAAACCGAGCCTACTCTTTTTCTACCCTGACAGCACCCCTTTCTGGCGTGCGATAATCATGGTCGGTGGACGAAACGATGATCAAGGCCAAAGTGTGCGAATTTGGCCATGATCATCGCTTGGTCCACTCCGACCAAACCAGTCGGGAGGATCCGAAATTTCCTGAATCTTTCCATGCCGATGTGTATTCAGATGACCGGGATCGTCTGCCCGGTGGACGAAACGGTGATCAAGGCCGCGAATTTGAACAATGATAATTTTGTTGGCCTTGATCATCGTTTGGTCCATTCCGGCCAGACCAGTCTGAAGGATCCGAAATTTCCTGAATCTTCCCAGACGGATGTGCATCCAGACGGCCGGGATCGTCTGTCCGGTGGACGAAATGATGATCAAGGCCATTTTGTTGATTTATACTGTGTGTGTTTTGGGTGCTGAAATGTCTCGAGTTTCCGGATTAAGTTCTGCAAACATGGATAACTTTATCAATCAATGTTTGCGGCAGGGCATATCAACCCGGTTTGTTCTGGAATATTTGGCAAAGAGGGGTGTTGTTTATCCCGTTGCGGAAAAAAGAATTTCAGATATTGCCGGTACCAGGGAGAACAGAGCTTCGCACACGAAAAGGTTTGAATATATCTTTAACACTATTGTCGACAGCATGTATTCTGGTGTCTCAAACAGTGATACTATAATAAAAATTTCTGGACTCGGAGTTCAAGAGGGTTTTACCAGGTCTGTCATTTTTGGCATAGAGTTGATCCTTTCAATGGTTTACCAGGGAATGTCTGATGATGCGATTAAACTGGAATTTGCCAAACAGATCCCGAAGGAAAAGGAATATATCGAAATCATGATTGGCGGTATTCGCCACAGAACAAGAAAAAATGATGGATTGGATTCCCTGGCACTTTTGTATAAGGGATCTGGTGTGTATTGCCTGATTGGTTCATTCTGTAGTATTGCACAACGGGTCAGGGTATTCATTCATGCGGACCAATACCACCGGGCCGATTGGGTAACGACAAGCGGTTATCTCTTGCGCAGTACTGGAAGGCTTGAGGCCAAGAGCAAGGGAAATACGATCATTGGTAACGATGTGTGGCTGGGCATGGGATGCACCATCATGTCCGGCGTTATGATCGGGGATGGTGCAATCATCGCCACCAATTCCCATGTAGTGACCAATGTCGGTGCCTACGAGGTTTTTGGCGGCAACCCGGCCAGATTGATCAGGCGCAGATTTTCTGATAGCCAGATTGCGGCCTTGTTGAAAACCAGATGGTGGGATCTGCCGGATGAATTGATTCATGACCTTTCTGTTTATCTGTGTTCGGATGACATTGACCTTGCCATCCATAAAACAGAGGAGATACGGGCTCAATTTTAGCGCGGAGCAATGGGGAGCGTAATGGTCTCCAACCCCGTGCTGCCATTAAAAAACAGGGAATTTTTCCGGCTTATCCAATCGGTTCGTCCGCCTGTAAGGCTTCCTGGTGCCGACAGAGGGGAGGTAAATCGCAATATTGACACCCCTGGGGCAGCGGATCTACCTGGGCGGCTCCCTGCAAAAAGCCCTCTCCCAATGCTGTCAACACCCCACGCCAATGGGTGATCAGAGCTGGCCAGTCGGCCAGATTCGGGGCATATTTTTGCAAGGAGTCTGGTTCCACGCTGGGCAGCACTCCTTCCCGTTTGGCCAAACCGCTGAATTGACACGTCCCGGCCCGCACCTGGCAAAAGGCGACTGCGGCTACCCGCGACGCAGCACCCTGTTCCTGGGCCAGCAAATAGAGGGGCAGCTGGGGATCTTTGGGCCGCTCTCCAAACCAATCGGTTACCCTGGCTGTGCCCGTTTTATAATCCAACACCACCTGGGAGCCATCGGCCAGTTGATCCACCCGATCCATGCGCACCCGCACGGTCAACTCCCCCAGGGTCAATTTTTTTTCCAACTCCTGATGCAGCACCCGAAAGGGGTGACGGCGTTCCCTTTCCAACGCCAGAAAGGTCTGCAGCAACCGGTTCAAGCGGGCATCCTCCAATTGGCGGAAAAAGGGATGCAAGGGGTCCGGCCATTGTTGGCTGGCCTTTTCCAGGGTCTTGCGAACAACCGTTTGCACCAGCGCGGTTTCCTGGCTGTCGAGGCTGTTGACGTCTGTTTGGCTGCTCTCCAGATCCTGCCACAACTGGGTCAAGGCACTGTGGACAATCTGGCCGCGTTGCGAAGGATCCAGGCCCATGGTTGGTTCCGGTTGAGAGCGGGCCCCCAGTCGAAAGCGGGCAAAGGCCTGGAAGGGACAGAGAGCCTGGGCCTGGATGGCCGCTGTGCTGACCGGGACCATCTGGGCCAGCGGGTAGGGGGGGCCACAGGCATCCACCAGAGTGGTCAACCGGGCCGATTCAAACAACAGGCGGTTGTAGTCCGGGATCGGCTCCCCCTCTACATGACCCTCTGGCCAGGCCATGATCTGGGGGGTGGGGCGCACAGGTTGGTCTTCGTTCCAGTTGGGATGGCTGCAGACGACAGTATCGGCGGTTGCCAACAGAGTCTGCAACAGGGTGGCATGGTAGGCCGCCTCCTGCTCGAATGCCGCGTGGGGCATGCCGTGTGCCCGTTGCAAGGCGATGGGCAAAAAAGGGTTGGGTTGCAGCGGAGGCGGCCAGCTCTCTTCGGAGAGCCCCAAAATCCACAAGTGGCTGTGGCGGCTGCCAATTGCTTCCAGCATGCCCATGATCTGAATCGGCACCGCATCCGCTTCGGGCTGAAAGGGGATCTCTGCCAACAATCGCTGCAACAGCTCCAGGGCATCTCCCAGGGCGAGGAGGCCTGTCACCTTGTCCAGGGTGGCAAAGAGGGTCAGGGACTCCTGCCAGGCGGTAATGGTCTGGAATTCGCCGCTGGTCAAACTGCGCTCTCCCGGCCAGCCCAGCAGGGTCAGCCAGCGGGAAAATCGTTCAATCCAGCGCGAGGGTTTGACCGGGGCGAGTTGGGGCGTGTTGCGCCCGGAGGGGGTGGGGTCCGCATCCTCCGAGCCACGGAACAGGGAGAGCAAAGCGGTCAAAGTGGCCGCCAGGAGAGGGCAGGGGGGGGCATCCCGGTCTCCCCTTGCCGCCTCCCGCCGCAGCTGGCTGAGGCTGATCTGCAGCAATCCCTGCTGGCGCAGCCGATTATCCAGCAGGCTGCGTTGGGACCATTCGCTCTGCCCCCCGTGCCAGAAGGGGGAGGAGAGGAGGGCGGTATACTGTTCCAGGGGGAGCATCTGCTTGCCCAGCCCCAGCAGCAGCAGGGCGTCCCGAACCAGGGGGATGGTGGTCAGACGGCTACCCAGGGAGAGGTTGAACAGTTTGCTGCGGGGGTCCAGGCTGGTGGGGTCATGGCCCGGATAGAGGGTGCGGCTGAAGCTTTCCACCACCTGGGGCAGCAGACTTTCCAGCTCGGGCAGCACAATCCCGATGCGGTGGTTCGGGTTTTGGGTCAACAGGGACCGGGACCATTGGGCGGCGGCCAGCAGTTCCGCAGCGGTGGAGGCAAAGCCGCAGCGCACCACCTGACCAGTCTGTTCGGGCAGGGTCAGGGGGGCAATTTTGACCCCTGCTGCCGCCAACGCGCCCATCAGGGCATCCATTTGGGGCGTCTGACGCTGGAATCCGGCCAGAAAAATTTGTTCCGGCAGGTGGAGTTGTTGCAAGTGGTGTTGCAGATGATCGCTCAGGCTGGCCTGATCCAGCCAACCCTGTTTGCGGCAATGGCGGCCAAACCGGTTGGACCAGTCCAGAAAGGCCTGGGCATCTTCATGGTCGTAGGTATCGGCTTCGGTCAGGGTGAGCTGCCACTCTTTCAGCAGGTTCCAGGCGGCTTGGGCATTTTTGGCCGCTTCCGGCAACCGCAACAGGGTTTCGCCTTCGGGGGAGGCGGCGATCATTTTTTCCCACAGCAACCGCTCCTGCCAGGGGGTGAGCAGGGCAGGGGGGGGGGCACTGCCCGACCCGGCCTGGTCCAGCAGGTCGGCCCAGCACTGCTCCAACCAGGCCGACAGCGGCAGTATGGCCGGGGTCGGCCAGACCGTGGCCCCAGACTCCAGCCGCAGTTGGTCCACCCACTGGGTCAGGGTGCGGGCCAGTCGACGGTTGGCCGTCAGAACCAAGCTTTTTTGATCCAGAGTGGCCAGGATGTCATGCATGGTACAAGCCTGTCAGCCAGGGATCGATGTGTTTGGTTCGTATGGGCGCACTGAAGCCGGTCAACAATCGAGCCTGCCAACTTCCAAGGCGCATTGCCGAATCGAACCCGCCATCATAACAGGGTTGGAAAATCATTGGTGGTAGATGGAAGCCATCATGGTCAGCCATCGCTGAACGCTCTGACATTGGCAGACATATTATTCTTCCCGGATAAACAATGGTGATGCAAGGCAGCGTAACATAAAATTTGTGGTGGATGAGAGAAAATTTTTGACCTTGCATCCAGCACGAGGGGTCATCGCAATGCATACAGCGCATTTGCCAGGCCGGTCATTGGCAAAAGCTTGCAAATCGAATCAACTGGGGGTAAAAAGCAAGAGCCTCCCGATGGGTGTCAGGCAGGGCGTGGGCGTTTCCAGGTCGCGGAGGTCGGATGGGATCACTTCCAATAATGGGGAAACCGGGTTATGTTGAAGGATCGTGTTGCCATTGTGACCGGTTCCAGCAGTGGTATCGGACGGGTGATTGCACGGGAGTTGGCGCGCCAGGGGGCGCGGATCATACTCGTCAGCAATGAATCCATCCGTATTTTGGAGGCGTTGGAGGAGATACGCCTGCTTTCGCCGGAATCCGAAGCCTACGAGGCCGACGTCTCTTCCTTGCCCTGCGTGACAGAGTCGGTCAATATGACCATCGAACGCTTTGGCCGGGTGGACATTCTGGTCAACAACGCCGGTATTACCCGGGACGCGCTGGTCATGCGCATGAAAGAGGAGGAGTGGCATCGGGTGATGGAGGTCAACCTCCACAGCGCCTTCCGCCTGACCCAACTGGTTTTGAAACCCATGATGAAGGCCAGATATGGCCGCATTATCCATATCTCCTCCGTCGTCGGCCACACCGGCAACGCCGGACAGGCCAACTATGTGGCCGCCAAAGCCGCTCTGGAGGGGTTTGCCAAGAGCCTGGCCCTGGAGGTGGCCTCCCGGAATATCACGGTCAACTGCGTCGCTCCCGGATTTATTCGGACCGCCATGACCGAAAAGTTGAATTCCAAAGCAAGGGAGGCTATTCTAGCCCGCATTCCGTTGGGGGTGGCGGGGGAACCGGAAGATGTGGCACACGCCGTCGCCTTCCTGGCATCGGCGGAAGCCAAGTATATCACAGGAGAAACCATTCACGTCAACGGCGGAATGTATATGGGGTAAAACGGAAGAGTCCTCTCAAAAGGGGATTCTATTTCAATTGGCGCAGGACTCTTGAGGGAATTGAATCGATGAGCGATATCGCAGCGCGGGTGAAAAAAATTGTGGTCGAGCAATTGGGTGTGGATGCCGGTCAGGTCACGGAAGATGCCAACTTTGTCGATGACCTGGGCGCAGACTCCCTGGATACGGTTGAACTGGTCATGGCACTGGAAGAGGAGTTCGGGTGCGAAATTCCCGATGAAGCGGCGGAAAAAATTGTTACGGTCAAGCAGGCCATCCTCTACATCGAGGAGCATATGCCCTCCTGACCTTCTGGTCCTACTGCTATTGAGAGGAAATATTGTGGATCGTCGAGTGGTGATTACCGGTTTGGGCCTTGTGACCCCGTTGGGTTTGGGGACGGAGGCCACTTGGTCCGGGTTGGTGGCCGGACGGTCGGGTATCGGGCCTATCTCCCGGTTTGATGCAACCGACTATGACTCCCGAATCGCCGGTGAGTGCCTGGACTTTCAGGCAGAAAACTGGATTCCCAAAAAAGAGATCAAAAAAATGGATCTCTTCATGCAGTTCGGCATCGCTGCGGCCCAAATGGCCTGGGATGATGCGGGATTTGAACGGACGGAGGAAAACGCCCACCGGTTGGGGGTGATGATCGGTTCGGGTATCGGCGGCCTGTCCGCCATCCAGAACCAGGCCATGGTGTTGCAATCCCGCGGTCCCGGTCGGATCTCGCCGTTTTTTATCCCCATGTCCCTGATCAACCTGATCTCCGGCCATGTCGCCATCCGCTTTGGGCTGCAAGGGCCCAACCACGCGGTGGTGACCGCCTGTGCCACCGGTACCCATGCCATCGGCGACGCAGCCCGCATCATTCGACGGGGCGAGGCGGACGGCATGCTGGCCGGGGGCGCAGAGGCGGCCAACTGTGAACTGGCCGTCGGCGGTTTTGCCGCCGCCAAGGCCCTCTCCCTCCGCAACGATGCCCCGCAACAGGCCTCCAGACCCTGGGACCGGGACCGGGATGGCTTTGTCATCGCCGAAGGGGCCGGGGTGGTCTTTCTGGAAGAGATGGAGTCAGCCAAACGGCGGGGTGCCACCCTCTACGCGGAGGTGGTCGGCTATGGCATGTCGGGAGACGCCTACCATATCACCGCCCCGGAACCCCATGGCGATGGTGCCGTGCGCTGCATGCAGGCCGCGCTGCAAGATGCCGGAGTCCCTGCCGATGTCGTCGACTATATCAACGCCCATGGCACCTCCACCCCCCAGGGGGATGCCGTGGAGACCGAAGCCATCAAAAAGGTGCTGGGGGCGGAGCAGGCCAAAAAGGTGATGGTCTCCTCGACAAAATCCATGACCGGCCATCTGTTGGGCGCAGCAGGCGGGGTGGAGGCCATCTTTACCGCACTGGCCCTGCATCATCAGATTATTCCTCCCACCATCAACCTGGACAACCCGGATCCCCTGTGTGATCTGGACTATGTGCCCCACACGGCCCGTGCCGCTGCCATGACCTATGCCCTCTCCAACTCCTTTGGATTTGGCGGGACCAACGCTTCACTGCTGCTTAAGCGTTCCCCTTGAGCCCTTCCTCTTCTCCCCCCAACGCCGGTCCTGGCGCAGAGGCGTCGGCTGCCGAACAGGAGTCCGTATCTGTACCGGAGACCCCGCCGGAGTTGGTCCCGGAGGAGGGTCAGCCGGCACCGCCGCCCCCGCCCCCTGCCAGGAGGCGGGGGCGGCCGCTGCTCTGGGTGATTTTGTTGGCCATGCTGGCTGTGGCTGGCTGGGGAGCCCTGGATTTTGACCGTTTTTTGCATCAACCCTTGTCCCAGGCTGTTGTGTTGGAGATTGAGCGGGGCTGGCCATTGGCCCGCATTGCCGATACCCTGGAGCAACAGGGGGTGGTGCGTTCAGCCTACTGGTTTATGCTCCTGGCACGGGTCAGTCGCCTGCGCATCTCCGCAGAGGGGATTAAACAGGGCCCCGGTATTCAGGCCGGGGAGTATGCCTTCCCGGTGGGGGAGACCCCCGATCTGGTCTTGAACCGTCTGATAACGGGCAATCAATTGATCCATCGGTTGGTGATCCCGGAGGGGATGACGATGGCGGAGATCGGGGCCAAGATGCAATCCCTGGGCTGGGAAGATGCCGGGGCGTTGCTGTCGGAGCCGGCGACCGGCAAAAAGCTGGGGTTGGAGGGGGTGGAGGGCCAGACGCTGGAAGGGTGGCTTTTTCCCAGTACCTACCACTATCTGCGTCGGGACTCGGCGACAGAGCTGTTGGCCCGGATGGTCAAACAGAGCCGTCAGGTGTTGAACGAACAGTGGAAAAAGGCCAACCAGGCGGAGGGGGCACCTCCGTCGCGTGCGGTTCCGCTTTCGCCCTTTGAGGCGTTGATTCTGGCATCCATCATCGAAAAAGAGACCGGGCAGGCGGAGGAGCGGCCCCGGATTTCGGCGGTTTTTCACAACCGTCTGCGGTTGAAAATGCGTTTGCAAAGTGATCCGACGGTAATTTATGGCTTGCAACGTTCAGTGGGTGGGCCGGGGTTTGACGGCAACTTGACCCGGCAGCATTTAAAGACCCCTACCCCCTACAATACCTATACCCAGTTGGGCCTGCCCCCCACCCCTATCTGCAACCCGGGCACAGCCTCCATCCAGGCGGCGTTGCACCCGGCGGATGTGGAGGATCTCTTCTTTGTTGCCCGGGGTGAAGGGTTTCATGTCTTTTCCAAGACCCTGAAAGAGCACGAGGCCAATGTGGACCGTTATCAGCGGCATCCTGCCAAAAAACAGTAGAGTGGAGTCCATCCATGTCTTTTCCCGGTCGCTTTATCACCTTTGAGGGCGGAGAAGGGGCGGGAAAGAGTACCCAGATCGAGCGGTTGGCCCGTCGATTGCGCGACCGTGGCCTGGAGGTGGTGAGCAGTCGGGAACCGGGTGGATCTCCCCTGGCAGAAGAGATACGCCACTGGGTGGTGCGGGGTGAGCCGGGGGCGATTGCGGCCAAAACAGAGCTGTTGCTCATGCTGGCTGCCCGGGTTGAACATGTGCAGCAACGTATTTTGCCCGCCTTGCAACGGGGTGCATGGGTGTTGTGTGACCGCTTCGTGGACAGTACGTGGGCCTATCAGGGCTATGGGCGGGGCATGGATCTGACCATGCTGCACCAATGGCACCACTGGACGGTGGATGGGTTGTTGCCGGATCGGACCCTGCTGCTGGATCTGGATCCCGTGATCGGGTTGCAGCGGGCGGGGAGGGATAACCATCCTGAAAGCCGCTTTGAACAGGAGGCGTTGGCCTTCCATCAACGGGTCCGGCAGGGGTTTCTCTGTTTGGCCCAGGCCGCACCCGATCGATACCGGGTGCTGGTGGCGGCTCAGGCGATAACCCAACTGGAAGAGCAGATTTGGATGGCTGTCCATGACCTATTTCCCGACCCTTGACCAGATTGTTGGCCACGATGCCGTGGTGGCCGACCTGAAGCAGGCCATGGCCAATGACCATCCGGGCCATGCCCATCTTTTTTTTGGTCCCCCGGGTGTGGGAAAGTGGACGGTAGCCGCCGCCTTTGCCCAGGCCCTGTTTTGTCGTCACAAGCCAACTCCGGGAGCCTCTGGCTGTGGTGGCTGTCCGGCCTGTCTGAAGGTGGCGGCGGACAACCATGGGGATCTGGTCCGGGTGGTGATGGGGGAGGGAAAAACCCGCATCGGGGTGGATCAGGTACGTCAATTGACCGCTTTTTTTGCCCTGACACCCATGGAGGCCCCCTGGAAGGTGGCCATCATGGATGATGCGGCCTCGATGAATGAAGCGGCCGCCAACGCACTGCTGAAAACTTTGGAGGAACCACCCTCCCGCTCTCTGCTGATTCTGGTCACGCGACAACCGGGAAAATTGTTGCCCACCATCCGTTCCCGCTGTCTGAAAACCCGTTTTTCTCCGTTGGCATCGGCGGCATTGCAGCGTATCCTGGCCACGCTGACGACGTTGGATGCGGCCACTTTGCAAGAGGTCATGGCCGCTGGTCGGGGCAATGTGGGTCGCATTTTGGCGTTCAGCCAGGGAGAGTTGTTGGAGCTGCGCCGAAAATTTTATCAGGAGATGGCCGGACTGCCGACGGCAACCCTGGCGCAGCTTTTTACCCTGGCTGAGCAGTGGGGCACACCAGAAAAATTTGCGCACATTGTTCCCCTGTTGAAAATATGGTTGCAGGAGCGTCTGCATGGAGTGGTCTTGCAGACGGATCGGGGGACAATGGCAACAAGAGATTCCCAAGAGGCCTGGCTGAAGGCCATTTTCTGGATCGAGCAGCTGTTGCGTCAAGCAGCTGAGGTCAATTTGAACCGTCGGTTGGTGTTGGAGGCGGTTTTGATTCGTCTGGCGCGTCTTCAGGGTGCCGGCTATTGATATCGGGTTGTACACATGGGAAAAATCATGAGTGATGCCGTTGTTGCGGAATCGGAGCCGTTGCCGCCCAAGCTTGAGGAGGGGTCGGGTCCTGTCCATCGCCGTGACCACTCCCATTCACCCCGCCGCTCGGCGGCCACGGTGAAGAGTCATGCGGCAAAAGAGGGCGGACCCCCCAGAGAGGGTGGCAGTGACAAACACGGGGTGCGGTTGATCGGTGTCAGAATCGCTGCGACCGGTATGGTTTACCGATTCGAGTCCAGTTTGAAAGAGATCAAAACAGGAGATGCCGTTCTGTTGCACGGCAAGGAGGAAGAGGCGGTCGGTTGGGTGGTTTTTATGGTGGAGGGGAAGAGCGGTGAGAGCTTCAAAGAGCGTGTTTTTGTTGGCGGATTTGATAAAATTATCCGTGCGCTTTCCGAGAGTGAACTCAAGTTTCTGAATGCCCGCGAGGGATTGGAGCGCAAGGCCACAATCATTTGCCGGGAACAAATACGCGAACTGGAGCTGCCGATGCGACTCTCCAGGGTCCATTATCTGCCCGGCGGTGGCAAGGTGGTGGTCTATTTCACGGCCGAAAATCGGGTGGATTTCCGGGAGTTGGTGCGGCTTTTGGGCAGCCAACTGAAGGTGCGGGTGGAAATGCGCCATATCGGGGTGCGAGATGAGACCAAACTGTTGGGCGGCATGGGACTGTGTGGGAATGAGTTTTGCTGCTCCTCCTACCTGACCCGGTTTCATCCGGTTTCGGTGCGTATGGCAAAAAACCAGGAGCTGTCTCTCAACCCGGAGGGTATCTCTGGCACCTGTGGTCGGTTGTTGTGCTGTCTGGATTATGAAAACGCCACCTACCATGCTCTGCGGGAGGCGTTGCCAAAGATCAAGCATACGGTCAAGACGCTGGATGGGCGGGAGGGGGTGGTGCAAGCGGTACACCCGTTGATGGGCCGGTTGGATGTGCAGTTGACCGACGGCAGCCGGGCCTGTATTGCCCAGTGCGACCTCTGTGAGTGTGGGGGAGGGCGGGGGGAGGACAGGGCTGATGAGGTTTTGGATGCAGCGGATGAGATCCTGCGGGAGGCTGAGGAGGCCGTGAGTGGGTCGCCTCCGCAGGCACGGACAGCCAAATCGACGCCGGTGCCTAAACCCCATCCCGTCACCAACAGCGGTCGGCGACCTGAAAAGAGAAGAGAGAACGCCAGGGAGCCCGCGTATGCGGACGGGGCGATGCTCCCTGCGGTGGCGGCTGCGGGCAGGGATTCTGTGCGACCGGAGGAGGGGAGTCAGCCCCCGGCAGACGGTTCGACCCCGGCTCCAGCCAGAAAAAGACGTCGCCGCCGTCGTTCTTCCTCGACCACTGAAAAAAAGAGTACCCCATGACCGCTCTTTCTCCCTCTTCCACCTCCATGGAGCAGCGGACGGATGCTGCTGCCGTTCCCTGTTTTGCGGACAGCCATACCCATCTGGATTATCCCGACTTTATCAAGGATTTGGATGGGGTCATGGGCCGTGCGGCCCAGGCGGGGGTGGTTCATATCAACACGATTGCAACCCGATTGACAGGCGTTTTTTCCCAATTAAAAATAGCGGAGCGGTTTCCGGGCGTTGCCGTCAGCGTGGGCATTCATCCCCATTATGCCGGAGAGGAGGGAGATTGTTCCGTTGCGGCCATTGTTGCGGCAGCCAGTCACGCCAAGGTTGTGGCCGTAGGGGAGACAGGTCTCGATTTTCACTATCAATTCAGCGGGGCCAGTCAGCAGGAGCTGGCTTTCCGCAATCATATTCAGGCAGCCAAAGTGCTGGACCTGCCGTTGATTATTCACACACGGGAGGCAGAATCGGATACCCGGCGCATTGTCGATGCGGAGGGGGTTCCCGAACGGGGCGGGGTGTTGCACTGTTTCACCGGTTCGCGGGAGATGGCCGAGTGGGGGGTTGCGGCCGGGTTGTATCTCTCTTTTTCCGGGGTGATCACCTTTAAAAACGGGGATAACCTGCGCGATATTGCCCGCCATGTTCCCCTGGATCGACTGTTGATAGAGACCGATGCGCCCTATTTGGCTCCGGTACCCCATCGGGGCAAACGCAACGAACCGGCTTGGGTGGTGCGGACGGCGGAGAGTTTGGCAGCGGTTCACGGCATGTCGATTGAACAGATGGCGGCGATCACCACGGAGAACTATTTGCGGCTGTTCCGCCCGACCGAGCGGGGGGTGGGAGGGGTGACCACCGGAGCGGAGCCGTTCAAACCCCAGTTGGCCTATGCCATTGGCAAGGGGCTGTATCTGAACATCAGTCGAGGCTGCACCCTCCGCTGCCACTTTTGTCCCAAGTGGGTGGCTCCCGTGGTACATGACTACGATCTCACCCTGATCCGCAACCCCTCGGCGACGGAGGTGCTGGAGGCGATGGGGGATTTTTCCGGCTACCAGGAGATTGTTTTTTGCGGGTATGGTGAGCCCACACTGCGGTTGCAGACTTTGTTGGCAGTGGCCAGGGAGATCAAGAGCCGGAGTACCATTCCCATTCGGATCAATACCGATGGACTGGCCAACCGTGTCTATCGTACGGACGTGACCCCCCAGTTCCGGGGGTTGATTGATGTGGTTTCGGTCTCGTTGAATGCCCAGAATGAGGAGGTTTATAACCGCCACAACCGGCCAACGATGCCGGGGGCCTATGAGGGCATGTTGGATTTTTTGCGCGCTGTTCAACAGCATGTGCCTTCCGTCACCGCGACCGCGATTGACGGGCTGGAAGGGGTGGACATGGCCGCTTGTCAGCAGATTGCGGCGGCATTGGGGGTACAGTTTCGGCAGCGGATATTGAATCGGGTCGGGTAGATTTTTTGCCACATGACCTCTTGCTGAGGCATTGAAATATGCTTTACAACGTAAATACGTGGGCGTATGTGGACGTAAGCGTACAGTGGAGGCGTAGAGTGAAAAGATTACCTTTGTGGGCTTTCTTTTTTTTGCTACCTGTCTTTTCTGGAATCGGAATGGCTCAGGACGATGACGTGGCTGCCATTCGCCGCTCTGCAGAGCGGGGGGACACGGTTGCGCAGCAAAAGTTGGCGGAACTTTATCAGCTGGGGCGGTCGGTTCCCAAGGACCTTGCAGCCGCCTACATGTGGCTGAGCCTTGCGGCCTCAGAATCGGATGATTTTTCCATCCTGGAAAAGCGCGAGGCACTCTCCAACCACATGACGCAGGCCCAGATTGTTCAGGCCAGAGAGAGGGTGGCAAAGTGGAAACCAGCAAAGCCGTAACCGGACACGCTGTGGCATTGTCGGCCGCCGCTTTTCGGGTGGACAGGGCGGCTGGCCCATCGTTTATTGAGAGAGCAACTGCCGTGCGGCGGCCAGTTGCGTACTGCTCATCTCCTCTTCAGCCATGGCCCGGTTTTCCAGGGCGTCCAGCATGCCCTGTTCGGCGGCCAGGGTGAACCACTTGTAGGCTTGTACCAGATCCAGCGGCACGCCGTGACCGGTGGCATATAGGATGCCCAGGTTGTTTTGTGCCTTGCTGTCCCCCTGTCGGGCTGCCTCTGCAAACCAGTAGGCGGCCTTTTCGGGGTTTTCATCGACTCCCAGTCCGTCCAGGTAGAGGGTGGCCAAGTCATGTTGGGCCATTGCCATGCCCTGTTCGGCGGCCAGGGAGTGCCATTTGAATGCTTCCGTATAATCCTGCTCTATCTCGATACCTTCCAGGAACAGTGCCCCCAGGTTGTGCTGGGCCTTGGCGTCACCCCACTCTGCCAACGTCAACAGGGTGTTAAAATAATCATCCTCGGTAAAGGTGTGCATGCTCTCCTGGGAGCTTTGTTGCAGGAGAGTCGATGACACAAGAGCATCCGGGGTGGGGGGGGTGGCATTCACATTCATTAAACCCTGCTCGATGGATCAATTGGCCAAGTCGGTGGTTTCACCCAATCCGCTGGTCAACACAAGAGCGGACCATTAAAACGCAAAAACAGTCGAATTGCAACAGCGTCCAGGGAGAGGGTTCGGGTAAATCTGTCTGCCTGGGCTGTTGTCCCATCTCCGGTTTCCGATAGCCGTTTCAGTTCTGAGACTCCCTTCGACAGCCTCGCCTGATGGATTGACGGTGGGTGTTGTCAATATCCGGCACGTTTAATGCATAAAACCTCCCGATGACACCTGGAGCCACCCAAGGGGTGCCGTACTGTTTCCGCGACGGTCAGCCGTTGACGGGATGGTGTTTTTTCGATGTTTCACAGCTGTTTATACCCTCTTATTCTGAAAGGAGCCTTTTCACATGGCAAACCTGGCCACCCACACGCAAACGCATGAACCGACCGAAATCGCCGGCATCGCCGGGGATGTATTGAGTCAACTTGTTGACCGTATCGAACGGCTTGAAGAGGAAAAATCAGAGCTCAGCCAGGACATACGGGATATCTATCTGGAGGCGAAGGGCAACGGTTTCGATCCAAAGATCATGCGTCAAATAGTGGTGTTGCGCAAGAAGGATCGTCACGAGGTGGATGAGGAGGAGACCCTGCTCCAGCTTTACAAACAGGCCCTGGGAATGGCACCAGCCACCATACAGTAGCAGGCCGATCTCCCATGGAGCAGAGCCGGTTGCAGAGCGGACCCTATCCAGCAGATCACCGGCAGTCGAGCCGATCGGTTGCTGGCGGGGAGTTGGCGGCCTTGCAGACGGCTTGGCGGGGGGTGTTGGAGTATTGGTTGGAGTGCGGTATTGAGTTTCGCTCAGGCGACCGGTTGGAGTTTGTCACCCCGCCATCTCGTGGGCGGGGTAACCAATCTGCTGTGGTCGAAGTGGTGGCACAGCCGGCCGCGCCATCACCCTTGCCGACGCGGCCACCATTTTTCCGACCGGTGGAGCGGGAGCCGGTGGTGGCTGCGCCGGTGGTGACAGCGGCTCCTTTGTTGGATGCCGGGTTGCGGGATGCCTCCTTTCCTGCGCCGTTGCCGGTTGCGGAGAGGCCGGCGCGGTTGGCCTCGCTGGCGGCAGAGGTGGCGGGCTGCACGCAATGCGGTTTGGCCAAAACCCGTACCCATACCGTTTTTGGGGTGGGCAGCCCGGAGTCGTCGGTTGTCTTTGTCGGGGAGGGCCCCGGCGCGGAGGAGGATCTGCGAGGGGAACCGTTTGTGGGTGCGGCGGGTAAACTGCTGGATCACATGCTGCGAGCCATCGCTCTGGACCGATCACAGGTATTCATTGCCAATGTGGTCAAGTGTCGCCCCCCTGGCAACCGCAACCCCCAACTGCCGGAGGTTGCGGCCTGTCAAGGCTATCTGTTTCAGCAACTGGAGATCATTCGCCCCAGGACTATTTTTTGTTTGGGAAAATTTGCCCTTCTCTGTTTGACCGGCCATGACGATACCGTTGGGCGCGCACGGGGCAAGCCATTTTTTTGGCGCGGCATTCCTGTTATTGCCAGTTATCATCCCGCCTACTATCTGCGTACTCCTGGGCGCAAACGGGCGGCCTGGGAGGATTTGCTTCGCTTGAGTCAACAACTCGAACAGATGCAGTAACGGACCATAACAGAGGACCAAACGCTTCCGTCGGCACGGCTTTTTCGGTAGCGTATCGGGCAGTCCTTGGGATCATAGAATGAAAATCAAGCTGATTATACTACTGCTCCTGGTGGGCGTTTCCATCCCGCTCTTTTCATCGGCTGGCCATCGCCTGCTCTCTCTGTTTGAGGAGAGAGGGGGAGGGGGCGTGCCGGAGGATTGGGAGGGGATTCGCCGGGTTGCCCAGGCGGGGAGTGGAGAGGCTCAGTTTCAATTGGGGGCCATGTACCATCAAGGGGACGGTGTCCCCCAGAATTACGAAGAGGCCTTGAAATGGTATCGTCTGGCGGCGGAGCAGGGCAATGCGAATGCCCAAACCAATCTGGGCTGGATGTATGACAAGGGGGAGGGCATTGCAAAAGATTATGGTATGGCGGCCGCCTGGTTTCGCAAGGCGGCCGAACAGGGGGATGCGCAGGCCCAGTTCAATCTGGGTTTGATGTATGACAAAGGCGAGGGCATTCCCAAAGATTACCAACAGGCGGTGTTCTGGTATCGTCAGGCGGCGGAACAGGGGATGGCCGGGGCACAAAACATACTCGGCCTGATGTATGACAAGGGCGATGGTGTGGAACAGAATTATGTGGAAGCGGTCAAATGGTACCGCAAGGCGGCGGAACAGGGGGATATCAATGCGCAAATATTTTTGGGCCTGATGTATGAAAATGGCGATGGGGTCTCCCCGGACCTGGTCAAGGCCCATATGTGGCTGGATCTTGCCGCTGCAAAGGGCAATATTAATGCGGTCATCGGTCGGGACAATATTGCCACCCAGATGACGGCTACCCAGATTGCCGAGGCAAAATCACTGGCGGCCCGCTGGCAGCCGACCCGCCAACCCTGAGCAGAGAAGGGTGTCGTTTGTTGGATTTGCTTGCTTCCAACCGCAGGCCGAAGCATATACCGTGTTCGGGCAACTGCGTGTAAAGGCTTGTCTTCACCAACCTTGTGGGGTTATAGTGCTGCCTGGGTGCCGAGGCGCGGCACCCGATCGGTAAAATATCCCGGCATGCTACAAGGAAGGGTCGATGAAGCCTCGCAATTTGTTTGACAAAATATGGGATTCCCATGTTATCCGCACCGACAAGGATGGTACCAGCCTGCTCTACATTGATCGACACCTGGTCCATGAGGTGACCAGTCCCCAGGCGTTTGAGGGGTTGCGTCTGGCGGGTCGGACCGTGCGCCGCCCGGAGGCGACCTTTGCGGTGCCGGATCATAATGTGCCCACCAAGATGTTGGCGCAGGGTATTACCGATCCCATCGCCCGCCTGCAAGTGGAGACGTTGGACCAGAATTGCCAGACCTTTGGCGTACTTCAGTTTGGCATGGGGGATATTCGTCAGGGGGTGGTGCATGTCATGGCCCCCGAACAAGGCATCATCCTGCCCGGGTTGACCGTGGTTTGTGGGGACTCCCACACCGCCACCCATGGGGCGTTTGCCGCGTTTGCCTTCGGCATTGGCACCTCCGAGGTGGAGCATGTGCTGGCTACGCAGACCCTCTCCCAGAAAAAGCCAAAATCGATGCGGATTCATGTCGAGGGCAGGTTGGCCCAAGGGGTTTCCGCCAAGGATTTGGTTCTCTATATCATCAGCCAGATTGGTACCGCCGGGGGGACCGGCCATGTGATCGAGTTTACCGGCACTGTTCTGAGCGACCTCTCCATGGAGGGGCGTATGACCCTTTGCAACATGGCGATCGAGGCAGGGGCCCGAGCCGGATTGGTGGCCGTTGATGAAAAAACCATCGACTATGTGCGCGGTCGGCCCATGGCACCCAAGGGGGCGGATTGGGACAGGGCGGTCGCGGCCTGGCGGCAGCTTCAGGCGGATCCTGGAGCCTCCTACGATGCCAGCCGCTCCTTTGATGCCAGCCAGATTGCACCCCAGGTTTCATGGGGCACCTCGCCCGAGATGACCTTGCCGGTGGATGGGCATGTGCCGGATCCGGCGGCGGAGCCGGATCCCGTCCGCCGTGGTTCCATAGAGAAGGCGTTGTCTTACATGGGGTTGCAACCAGGTGTGGCGGTACAGGAGATCACCCTGGACACCATTTTTATCGGCTCCTGTACCAATGGCCGGATCGAGGATTTGCGGTCGGCAGCCGGTTATCTGGAGGGCAAGAAGGTGGCCCCTACCATCAAGCAGGCGTTGGTGGTGCCGGGCACCGGCCTGGTCAAGCAGCAGGCGGAGGCGGAGGGGTTGGATCGCATTTTTACGGCAGCCGGTTTTGAGTGGCGCGCGCCGGGCTGTTCCATGTGTCTGGCCATGAATGCCGACATTCTGGGGCCGGGGGATCGCTGTGCCTCGACCTCCAACCGCAATTTTGAAGGGCGACAGGGACCGGGTGGTCGCACCCATCTGGTCAGCCCGGCCATGGCGGCGGCGGCGGCGGTCGCCGGGCGATTTGTCGATATTCGCCGGCTTTGATACCCGATAGCTGTGCCGACCACGAGACGCTGTAGCATTTTTTCAGGAGTTTAGATCGTTATGGAACCTTTCAAGACGGCTACCCATCTGGTTGTCCCCATCGATCGGGCCAACGTGGATACGGATGCCATCATTCCGAAGCAATTTTTAAAGTCGATCCATCGCACCGGCTTTGGCCCCAATCTGTTTGACGAGTGGCGTTACCTGGACCGGGGCGAGCCGGGGCAATCCTGTGCAGATCGCCCCCGGAATAGGGAGTTTGTCCTCAATCAATCCCGTTATCAGGGGGCGGCTGTCCTGTTGGCACGGGACAATTTTGGCTGCGGTTCCAGCCGGGAGCATGCGCCCTGGGCTCTGCTGGATTATGGCATTCGGGTGATCATTGCCCCCAGCTTTGCCGATATTTTCTTCAATAACTGTTTTAAAAACGGCATCCTGCCTATTGTATTGCCGGGGGCGGTTGTGGAGCGGTTGTTTCAGGAGACCTTGGCAAGCGAGGGGTATCGCTTGACTGTGGATCTGGAACGGCAAGCCGTAACGACCCCCGGCGGCGAGGTGCTGCCTTTTGAGGTGGATCCTTTTCGCCGCCATTGCTTGTTGAACGGGTTGGATGATATTGGTTTGACTTTGCAACATCTCACCGAAATTGAACACTATGAACGGCAACAACGCCAGGAAAACCCCTGGGCCTTTTTGCCACAGGGAGCTTGATCATGACCAGAAAGACCATTTTGTTATTGCCGGGTGATGGTATTGGACCGGAAATTGTTGCAGAGGCCCGCAAGCTGTTGGATTGGCTGACCGCCCAGGGTCACGCCTCCTTCTACATGGAGGAGGGGTTGATTGGTGGGGCGGCTTATGATCAAACCGGTAATCCGTTGCCGGAGGAGACGGTTATCCGAGCCAGACAGGCAGATGCCGTGCTGTTGGGTGCGGTGGGTGGACCCAAATGGGAGCCGCTCCCCTATGAGGTGAGACCGGAGAGGGGGCTGTTGGGCATTCGCAAAGTGCTGGATCTTTATTGCAATTTAAGGCCGGCGAAGGTGTTCCCCCAGTTGGTGGATGCCTCTACCTTGAAACGGGAAGTGGTGGATGGTACCGACATCATGGTGGTGCGGGAGCTCTCTTCCGGCATCTATTTTGGTAACCCCAGGGGGGTTGAGACCATGGACAACGGCGAGAAGCGGGGGTTCAATACGTTGGTCTATACCACCTCCGAGATTGAACGGATTGCGAAGTCCGCTTTTCAGTTGGCCATGCTCCGGCAGAAAAAGCTCTGTTCGGTGGACAAGGCCAATGTGCTGGAGTCCACGGAGCTGTGGCGCGAGGTGGTGATTGAGGTGGGCAAGTCGTTTCCAGAGGTGGCTTTGTCTCACATGTATGTGGACAATGCGGCCATGCAACTCATTCGCAACCCACGCCAGTTTGACGTCATTGTAACCACCAACATGTTTGGCGATATTTTATCGGATGAGGCCAGCATGTTGACGGGCTCTATTGGCATGTTGCCTTCGGCTTCGCTGGGGGAGCCTTTTGCCCTTTATGAGCCCATCCATGGTTCGGCACCGGATATTGCGGGTCGGGGTGTTGCCAATCCGTTGGCCACCATTCTTTCGGTGGCGATGATGTGTCGCCACTCCCTCCGTCTGCCTGATCTGGCAGACAGGATTGAGGGGGCGGTCAATCGGGTATTGGATCAGGGATTGCGGACGCCGGACATTTTACAGCCGGGTACCCAACAGGTCGGAACGGTCGCCATGGGTGATGCCGTGTTGGCCGCTTTGTCAGAGTCTTTTTCATAAGGAAAATCGATGAGTCTCCAGGAAGGCAAGTTGTTTAATGTTGCTGTTGTAGGTGCCACGGGTAATGTGGGGCGGGAAATACTGAACATATTGGAATCCCGCAATTTTCCCATCAAGGAGCTTTTTTTGCTGGCCTCCAGTCGATCGGCTGGCACGACCCAGTCGTTCCGGGGGCGGGATCTGGTGGTGCGGGATCTGGCAGAGTTTGATTTTGCCAACGTGCAGATTGGGCTTTTTTCTCCCGGAGCCAAGGTCTCCAGTGTTTATGCACCCAAGGCGGCGGCAGCGGGTTGTGTGGTGGTTGACAACACCTCTTTTTTCCGTATGGACCCCGAGGTGCCATTGGTGGTGCCAGAGGTGAACCCGGCGGCCATCGCCCAGTATGTCAACAGGGGTATTATTGCCAATCCCAACTGTTCCACCATTCAGATGGTGGTGGCCTTGAAACCTCTGCATGATGCGGCCACCATCAAGCGGGTGGTGGTCTCTACCTATCAGGCAGTTTCCGGGGCGGGCAAGGAGGCGATGGATGAGCTGTTTGAGCAGACCCGTGCCATTTATGCCACCACCTTGCGGGTACCTCCGAAAAAATTTACCAGGGAGATTGCCTTCAATCTGATCCCGCAGATTGATGTTTTTCTCGACAATGGTTACACCAAAGAAGAGATGAAGATGGTCAATGAGACCAAAAAAATTCTCGATCCATCCATCCGCTTGACGGCGACCACGGTACGTGTACCGGTTTTCAACTGCCATTCAGAGGCGGTGACCGTCGAGACGGAGCGTCCATTGAGTCCGGCCCAGGCGAGGGAGATTCTTTCCCGCGCCCCTGGTATTGAGGTGGTGGATGATCCCTCCCAATTGCTCTACATGACGCCCCGGGAAGCGACCGGCAAGGATGCCACCTTTGTTTCCCGCATCCGTGCCGATGAAAGTGTGGAAAATGGTTTGCAGTTGTGGGTGGTTTCAGACAATTTGCGCAAGGGTGCCGCCTTGAATGCGGTACAGATTGCGGAGTTGTTGGTGCGCGACCATTTGTGATGTGTTGGCTCAGGTATACCAATTGACACCATTGAGGAGAGATCATGCCTAAAGTTGAAGTGGTAAAAATGTTGATGGCGGGTGAGAAGGCTACCATTGCGGGGCCCGGTTTGGTCAAGTTTGAGGCCATGGCGGGCGGGTTGGCTGCGCCGCATGCGGTTGGAACGGCTGCCATGGCTGGCAAGGCTGCGGGTGCGGGCCAGATGGCTGCCAATGGGTTTGTGGTGACTTCGGCCACCACGGCCAACAGTGTGCCTGCCAGTATTCTCTCCGGAAAGGTGTTGGGGTTCAGTTTGGGCAGTTTGAATCCATGGGTGCTGTTGGCGATGGGAGTGGTGGGTGGTTACATGATCGCCAAGAAAAAATATCCCAAGCTGGTTTGGTGATTTAAACAGTTGCAGGGGTCTGGGAACCGTCACGGTCCCCAGACCCTGCAATTGTCTTGACAGCACGGCAAACAAACCATTCTTTGTCGATCAGGCCGGTTATACCAGCAGGCGGTTTATGGCTTCGCACTCCTCTGGATGCAGTTCAAATTCAAAAATGGCCAGATCTTCCGCCATATGGGTTGCCGATGTGGTGCCCGTCAAAGGAACAATCTCCATCTGACTCAAACAGCGAAAAAATATCTGGGCAGCGGTGCGCTGGTATTTTTTTGCCAGGGCCAGCAACACCGGATGCGCCAAAATGCGCGGGTTGGCGGTCAAGGTCCAGAAACTCTGGTAGACAATTCGGTTTTGACAGCAAAAAGCCCGCAGCCCATGGTCATACTGGGTGTCTGCATAAAAGCGGTTTTGCAGCACGGCAGGCTTTATTCTGGAAGATTGATACAGCATCTCCAGGAGGCGCGGGTGATAACAGTTGCTGATTCCCAACTGTTTGACGCCTCCCTGGTCAAAGAGTCGTTCCATGGCCTGCCATACCTCCTGCGTCAAGGCAGGGTTGGCCATGGGGGAGTGCAACACAAGGCAGTCCAGATAGTCGGTTTGTAAATTGGCGAGCGAACTTTGAAACGATTGGGCAACCTGTTCCCTGAGTGGGGCCGCCGGGTCGTAGGGTATCCGCGTGGGATCCTGACCGTTCAGGGAGGTAAACTTGCTTTGCAGATAAAGCTCTTCCCGCTTTAAACCCCGTTGCAAACAGGCCGCCACGGCTGCCCCTGCCCCCGGCTCATGATAGTGTTTGGGCTGACCGGCGGTATCAATGCCGCGAAAACCCAATTCGATGGCCTGGGCGACCAATTCGGCCGTGCGCTCTTTTTTCCAGGCTGTCCCGTAGAGAATGCGGGGCATCCGCACCCCGTGGGAAGAGGTCAAAAATGCGGGATTGTGCATGAGATACTCTCCGTAACAGTTTTTTTCCTGCAACAAAAGGCAAAGGCCGCCTGGATGGGCGGCCCTTGCTTGTCAGATCAATCCTGTCATCCGATCAGAAACTTTCGAATTCGTCATCCGAATGGCTCATTTTTAAATCAACCCCACCACCCTTCTTCGCAGGCGCAGGCAACGCCTTGGCGGGGGTGGCGGCCCGTTTCGGGGCATGATGCGCGAGCTGCTGCGGTTTGGGTTTGGGCTTGGAGATCTGCTGCGGCTTGTGCGCCGGCTTGCGCTTGACCGCGTTGCCATGCTGCCCCAGGTTGAAAAAGGAGATCGACTGGGCCATTGTCTCCGCTTGCGCACTCAACTCCTCGGCCGTCGCAGCCATCTCCTCGGAGGAGCCGGCATTTTGCTGAATCACCTGATCCAGTTGCTGGATAGCCTGGTTGATCTGGGTTGCCCCCTGGTTCTGCTCCTGACTGGAGGCGTTGATCTCCTGGACAAGCTCTGCAGTCTTCTTGATGTCAGGCACCAGCCGGTTGATAATGCCACCCGCCTTTTCTGCCACATCAACACTGGATGCGGAGAGATGGCTGATCTCCCCGGCGGCTGTCTGGCTGCGCTCCGCCAGCTTCCTGACCTCAGCAGCCACCACGGCAAACCCCTTCCCATGTTCACCCGCCCGCGCTGCCTCAATAGCCGCATTCAGGGCCAGCAAGTTGGTCTGCCGGGCAATCTCTTCGATGATGCCAATCTTGGAGGCAATCTCCTTCATGGCCTGCACCGCCTCGCCGACTGCCGTTCCCCCTTCCTCTGCATCCTTGGCCGCTTTCTGGGCAATATTCTGAGTCGTCCCGGCGTTGTCGGTATTCTGGGCAATGTTGGAGGACATCTCTTCCATGGCCGATGAGGTCTCCTCAATGGAAGCCGCCTGCTCCGTTGCCCCCTGGGAAAGGTTTTGAGCCGCATCCGAAATCTCATTGCTGCCAATGGAAACCTGCTCGGCCGCGATCGATACCTCGCCAATCACCTCCCGCAGCTTTTCTGCCATTCCCTTCAGTGCAGAGGCCAACTGCCCAACCTCATCCTTTTGATCCACATCGATGGTGGCCGTCAGATCACCTTCCGCAATGAGTCTGGCAAAATCGACCCCCTTGGCCAGGGAAGTGACAATCATGCGCGTCAACAACAGGGCGATGCCCAGGCCAAGAACAATGGCGATCATGCTTCCGCTTAAAATCATGGTCGTGGCCGATTTGACTTCCGCATCCATCTTGGCCTTCTGATCATCGACGACACCCTTGATCAACGCATCGGCTTTCTTTCTGCCTTCGATCATTTCATGTTCCAAGGCACTCTGGTCCTGAAAAACCTTGATCACCCCGTCCAGGGCTTTGGAATAGCTGTCCAGCGCGGCCAGGATTCGTTTGACCTGATCAATGTTGTTCTGTGCGGTAAACTTTGGCAGTACAGCCTCGGCCAGTTTCTTGGCTTCGCTGAGACCATCACGGGCCCGTTTGATCTGTTGGTCATCTCTGGCACGGGTAATGATAATCTGCTTCTCGCCGATGCGGGCATCCCGAAAGGCGATCATGATATCCATCGCCCCGTTAATCTTGTTATAACGGTCAAGGATCTTACCTCGAATCTTCTCAGCTTCGGCTGCTGATATGCCCTCAACCACAGAGGCCAGGTCCTTGTCAAACTTGCTGTCTTGATCCTCCTCCAGAGCCCCGGACTCCTTTAACACCTGGGCGGAGGCCTCTCGAATAACAACGAGTGCTTCGGCAACCCGTTTGTCTGCACCGATAAAATCGGTCAGCTGCTTGCCATAGCTATTGGCACCCGCAATCACTTCGTCCATCTGCCGCTTGTTGGTGGGATCCTTGAACTTGTTGTCACGACTGTCGGCAGCCTGACGCACAAGCTCCTCGACGGCTTTCATCCCTTCGCCCTGTCTGGCGGGGTTTTTGTCGCCAAGAAAGTTTCTTTCCGCACGCAACCCTTCGGCAATCTGATCCCGCAGGAAACGCATGTCCTGGCTGTTGCTGACCCGGGTCTCGATGCCACCCATGCTGTCCCAACCGATGACAGCGACCAATGCGGTCAACAACAAAACCAAACCGAAGCCTATGCCCAGTTTGATGCCGAGCTTTAAATCTTTCATTTCCCAGCCTCCAAAGAAAAGTCGGGAGCTGCGGACACAGCCCCCCCCCAGATAACGGTCTCCGACAGGTCATTTTGCAACGGCAAAGGAGCCAGCTCCGCTTTTTGTCGCACGAAGAAAACGCGGCACCGCAGACAAGCGACACGGCAACCACACGCAAAGCCAGCATAACCGGTGGGCATCCTACCAGAGATAACCCTGCTTTGTAAAACTGAAAAAATCGATCACCATAAAGTATCAATTTGTAACAAGTCGATCTTGCATGCCAAAAACACCGGTTAATGCCCATTAAAACACTTTCAACTCAAACACATAAGACAGACATGGGCATGCAACAAACGGTTTCATTCGCATATTTCATTTTCAAAGTCACGAGGTTGCTTTGATCGGCAGTGTGCTTTTTTTCCAGAGCAAAAAGGCAGCGGGTACCACCACCAGGGTCAGCAGGGTGGCACTGACCATGCCACCCACCATGGGGGCGGCTATACGCCGCATGACCTCCGAACCGGTACCCTGATCAAACATGATCGGCAATAGACCGGCAATGATGGCCGCTACCGTCATCATGATGGGGCGAACCCGCAACAGTGCCCCCTCCATGACCGCCGTCCGCAACTCGGCCAGGGTAATGTCCCGCTCTTCAGCCGCAGCCCGTTTGTGGGCCTGCGCCAGGGATTGCTGCAGATAAATCAACATGACGACCCCGATCTCCACCGATACCCCCGCCAGGGCGATAAATCCCACCCCTACCGCCACCGACATGTTAAAGTCCAGCAGATAGAGCAGCCAAATGCCGCCAACCAGGGCCATGGGCAGGGTGGCCATCAGGATAAAGACCTCCACCATGTTGCGAAAATGGAGAAACAGCAACAGGACAATAATGGCCAGCGTGACCGGTCCCACCAGGGCAAGCCGTTGCTGGGACCGCTGCATGTATTCATACTGTCCCGACCAGGCCAGGGAGTATCCCGCCGGCAGCTTGACCTCCCGATCCACCGCAGCCCGGGCCTCCGCCACATAGGAACCCAAATCCCGGCCAATAATGTCGACAAAAATCCAACCGTTCAGGCGGGCGTTTTCGCTTTTGATGGCCGGTGGGCCATCCGTTACGGCAACGGTGGCCACATCCTGCAAGGTGATCTGTGCCCCGCCGGGGGCCAGGATGCTTAAATTTTTCAGTTGTTCCACCGAATCCCGCTCATCGCGTGGATAACGCAGGTTGATGGGATAACGCTCCAACCCTTCAATGGTTTGGGAAATGTTCATTCCTCCGATGGCGATACGTACCACCTCCTGCACATCGGCAATGTTTAACCCAAAACGGGCCGCTGCCAGGCGGTTGATGTCGACGGTGACATAGCGACCCCCGGCGACCCGCTCCGCAAAGGCGGAGGCCGTGCCGGTTATTTTTTGGATGACCTGTTCAATCTGCTGGCCGAGGCGTTCAATCTCTTTCAGATCCGGCCCGGCGATCTTGATGCCAACCGGGGTCTTGATCCCTGTCGCCAGCATGTCAATCCGGGTTTTGATCGGCATCACCCAGGCATTGGTGATGCCTGCCAACTGGACTGTCTGGTTCAACTCCGCTTTCAACCGGGCGAGGGTCAAACCCGGACGCCACTCTGTTTTGGGCTTGAATTGAATGATGGTCTCAATCATGGTCAGTGGTGCCGGATCGGTGGCGGTCTCGGCCCGCCCGATCTTGCCAAAGACCCGACTGACCTCTGGAATGGTGCGAATCAACTTGTCGGTCTGTTGCAGCAGCTCCTGGGCCTTGCCGATGGAGAGGCCGGGAAAGGTGGTGGGCATATACATCAAATCTCCCTCATCCATATCGGGCAAAAATTCGGAGCCGATCCGGTTGATGGGGGCAAAGCCGACCACCACCACAATGGTGGCAAGGGTCAATATCCACAGGGGCCGTTTCACCACCCAGTGGATGAAAGGACGGTAGAGCCAGATCAGGAGACGATTGGCTGGATTGCGTGCTTCCGGCAGGATGGTTCCCTTGATAAAATATCCCATCAATACCGGCACCAGCGTGATGGAGAGAAAGGCCGCGCCCGCCATGGAATAGGTTTTGGTGAAGGCCAGCGGCGCAAACAGACGCCCCTCCTGTGCCTCCAGGGTAAAGACCGGGATAAAACTGAAGGTGATGATCAGCAGGGAAAAAAAGAGGGCGGGGCCCACCTCGGTCGCCGCTTCGGTCAGCAGTTGCCACCGAATGGTTTCGGTCATCTCCCCCTGGTAGTGTTCCAGATGTTTGTGGGCATTTTCGATCATGACAATGGCGGCATCCACCATGGCCCCGATGGCAATGGCAATGCCCCCCAGAGACATGATGTTGGCATTGATACCCTGCAAACGCATGACGATAAAGGCGATCAGAATGCCGATGGGCAGGCTGATGATCACCACCATGGAGGAGCGCAAATGGAACAGAAAGATGACACAAACCAGGGTGACAACCAAAAATTCCTCCCCCAGCTTGTGGACCAGGGTATTGATCGCCCGTTTGATCAGGTTGGAACGGTCATAGGTGGTGACTACCTCCACCCCCGGAGGGAGCCCTTTTTGCAGTTTTTCCAGCTTGGCCTTGACCCCTTCAATGGTGGTCAGGGCATTTTCCCCGAAGCGCATCACAATGATGCCTCCCACCACCTCCCCTTCACCATCCAGCTCGGCGATGCCACGACGCATCTGCGGACCTATATAAATCTCTGCCACATCGTTCAGCAGAATGGGAGTGCCCTGTTCATTCAGTCCCAGAGGTATCTGCCGCAAATTTTCGGCTGATTTTATGTATCCGGTGGCACGCACCATATATTCCGCCTCGGCCATCTCGATCACCGAACCACCCACCTCCTGGTTGCCCATCTTGATGGCCATCTTGATTTTGCTTAATGGCAGGTTGTAGGCACGCATTTTGTCGGGATCCAGCACCACCTGATACTGGCGCACCATGCCGCCAATGGTGGCCACCTCGGAGACGCCGGGGACCGTCTGCAGTTCAAACTTTAAAAACCAATCCTGCAAAGAGCGCAATTGGGAGAGATCCAGCTTGCCGCTCCGATCCACCAGCGCATATTCAAACACCCACCCCACCCCGGTGGCATCCGGTCCCAATTCGGGAGTGACGCCTGTCGGCAGACGCCCTGTCGCCTGACTCAAATATTCCAGCACCCTGGAACGGGCCCAGTAGGGGTTGGTGCCATCGGCAAAGATGACATAGACGTAGGAGTCGCCAAAAAAGGAGTAGCCCCGTACCGTCATGGCACCGGGCACCGACAGCATGGCGGTGGTCAAGGGGTAGGTGACCTGATCTTCCACCACCTGGGGAGCCTGACCCGGATAGCTGGTTTTGATGATCACCTGCACGTCGGACAGATCAGGAATGGCATCCACCGGGGTGGTTTTGATGGCATACAGCCCGCCGGCAATCAACAGCGCGGTCAACAGCAAGACCAGAAAACGGTTTTGCATGGACCAGACAACGGTTTTGATGATCATGGCACACCTGCCCCGGAGGCCGCCGGTGTTTGACCGGAGGCGGTTCCACTGTCGGACTCTGCCCCCTCCATCCGGTCCAGGCTCCCTTTCAGACTGGCCTGGGAATCGATCAGGAATTGGGCGGAGGTGACCACCTTCTCCCCTTCATCCAGCCCCCCCAACACCTCCAGCAGGCCGCCGCTCTCCAAACCGATTCGAACGGCGCGGGATTTGAAGCGACCCTCACCCAGTGCCAATACCACCCGCTCGCCGCGGCCACTCCGAATCACCGCCTCGCGGGGAAGCGTTAAAATGTTGTTCCTGGGTGGGGCATAAATGACAACCTTGGCATACATGTTGGGCTTGATCCGTTTGTCCGGGGTGTCAAACTGCAACCTGACCTGCAGGGTGCGGGTTTTGGGGTCCAGGGTGGGATAGATAAAATCCACCTTGCCTTTCCATACCTCGCCAGGCAGCGAGGGAATGCGGGCCTCGGCCCGACTGCCCAACACGACCCAATCCGCCTGCCGCTCGGAGACAGCTGTCTGCAACCAGACACTCTGCAGGTTGGCCAGCGTCATGATGTCCATCTCCGGTTTTACCCGCATCCCCTCCCGAATGGAGAGACGAGAGACGATGCCCTGTTGAGGAGCATAGATGGAGACCAATGGCTGTACCTCTTTGGTTTTCATCAGCTGCCTGACCTGTTGTTCGCTGACACCCAGCGCAGTCAACCGCTGCTCGGACGCGCTGACAATCCGTCTGTTGCCGGACTCGGCAGCCTGCAGCAACTCCTCCTGGGCATTGACCAGGGCGGGGGAATAGTATTGAAACAGCAACTGACCCTTTTCCACCGGCTCCCCTTCCGACTTCACCAGCAACCGATCCACCCAACCGTCGGTGCGCAGATGGATATGGCTGATTTTGGTTTCGTCAAAAGAGACATAGCCCACCGTGTCCAGCCGGCGTTCCAGATTTTGCCGCTGTACCAGGGCGGTGCGCACCCCCAGGTTATTGACGACGGCGGCGGAAATTTGGATCGATCTATCATCCGTATGGGCACCCTCTTCGGCATAAACAGGAATCAGATCCATCCCCATGGGGGATTTGCCGGGCTTGTCCCGCTTGTATTTGGGATCCATGGGGGCCACCCAATAGAGAATTTTTTTCTCTGCCGGTTTGGTCGCCGCCTGGGTTGTTTCCGGGCCGTTGTCGTCCGTTGTGCCCACGGCAAATTTTGCAGGCAAGCCATAGCGTTGCAGATCCAGCATGCTGCCCAACAGGATGCCGATTGCCAGCATCAACAGACCACTCAGCACCTTTTTCATCCCTGTTCTCCCACAATAAACAGCAGCCTGGCCTGGGTGACCAGACGTTTATAGCGTATCTCCAATTGGTCCAGGCGGATGGCAAGCTCTGCCAAGTGGGCCCGCATCACGCTGGTCAAGTCGGCTACGCCACTCTGGTAGCTGACCATGGCCGTCTCCGTATACTGCTTGGCCTCGGGCAGCAGTTGTTTTGCAAAAACCTGCAGCCGTTCCTCCAAACGGAGATACTCGGCGTGGTGCAGTTCCAGATCGCTGGCCAGGGTGCGCAAGCGATCATCCCGCCCCCATTCAGCCGCCTGCACCTGAATACGGCGGGCATCATGGAGGCGATCCTGCCGATTTTCGGTGAACAGGGGCATATCCATGGAGACCATCAGCGAAACAAAATCGCTCCTGGGGGTTTTGTTGGGATTATCCCCTTGCCGGTATCCATAACTGGCATCGATCATCCAGCCCGGCTTGTATTGCTCTTTGGCCTTCAGCAAATCCAGTCCCTGGGTCTGAATCTGCTGATCGGCCATTTGCATGACGGGATGTTTGGCCAGGCGACTGTCCATCTCCGCACGTGGCGGCAAAACTGGCAAATCCACAAAGCTGCTGGCGAGCTTCCCGAAGGCCGCCTCCCTGGGAATCCACTTGGAGAGGCGGGCACGGGCGGCATCTTCCTGGTTCTTGACTTTCAGCAATCGATCCGCCGTTCGGGAGTGGGCCAGGGATGCCTCCATGAAATCCTGTCGGCTGGCCTTGCCGGAGGAGTAACGAAACTCCACAATTTCCATCAACTGTTTGAGAAATTTTTGGCTTGCCTGGATGCTTTGGTAGGCCAGCTGCTGGTAGACGACATCCTGGTAGGCGATGCGGACCTCCTGGACAATTTTCCGGTTTTCCAACTCGGCAGCCAGCCGTTTTTGCTGTGCCATGGAATCGGTCTGTTGCCGCTCCAGCTTCAAGGTGTCGCCACGGGGAAATCCCTGCTGGATACCGATTTTTTCCTGGGTCATCGCCTCCTGTTCCATGTCGAAGGTATCCAGTGGCACCGAGACGACCCCCAGGGTCAACTTGGGATCTTTCAGGGAGCCATCGGCAATGGCCTTTTGGGAGAGGGCACTGGATTCTGCCAGCAGTTGCGCCACGGCGGGATCTTTTTCCAGGGCAAGCCGTTCCGCCTCTTTCAGGGTCAGGGCGGCAAAGGCGGAGTGCTCCCCGCCCACGAGGGCCAGAACCAGCAGGGTGATGGTCAGTGTGATCTGTCGCATGAAGGGCTCCCTCTGTGTGGATTTAAAACGACCGTTCCCCTTGACCGCTATACGACACAAGGGGTTCCGGTGTACCAGCTCATGCCTCCATTCTGACCATCGCCGATGGCAAATGAATGTCAAAAATGTCACGAAAGTGTGACACCGCTTGCCCGATCCCATTATGCTGTGGGATGATTTGCCGCATGACAAACGAACCCCATATTCTGGTAGTGGAGGACAACCGCAACATTCGCGAGTTGGTGATTCGCTATTTGCAGGAACATGGCCTGATGGCCACCCCCGCCATGAACGGACGCGAGATGCGGGCGGCACTGGAGCAGTTTGCCATCGATCTGATTGTGCTGGACCGCATGTTGCCGGGGGTGGATGGATTGACCCTCTGCAAGGAGATTCGCAGCCGTTCGACCATTCCCATCATCATGCTTACCGCCATGGCGGCCCATACCGACCGGGTGGTGGGGCTGGAGATGGGGGCGGACGACTATCTGACCAAACCGTTTGATCCGGGAGAGTTGCTGGCCCGTATTCGCGCCGTGTTGCGCCGCTCCCAGGGGGGCGCACAGAGCCCGCCTGAACGATTTGGCCATGAGGCTGTCATCCGTTTCGGCGATTGGGCTCTGCACATGGCCCGGCGTGCCCTGGTGGACCGCCAGGGCCTGATCGAACCCTTGAGCAACGGCGAATTTGATCTGTTGCTGGCCTTTCTTTACCACCCCCAGAAGGTACTCAGCCGGGACCAGTTGCTGGACCTGGCCCGTGGACGCACAGCAGACAATTTTGACCGCAGTATGGATACCCAGGTGATGCGGTTGCGGCGTAAAATTGAGGCGGATCCCAAAGATCCCCAGATCATTAAAACGGTCTGGGGCGGCGGCTACATGTTTACCCCGGAGGTTCACCTGCAATGATCCCCTCTGCGTTCAACAGCCTGGCAGGTCGAACCCTGCTGATCCTGTTTTTTGGGCTCACCTTTTCCCATATTGTCAGCATTCTGGTGTTTACCAGTGAAAAGATGGAAATTTCGGTCCTGAGCAGCGAACAACAACTGTTGGAACGGATGGCGATTCTGACCCATGTACTGTGCGACACCCCCGAGTCGCTGCATGGACGCATCGTCACCGCGATCGGTCGCAACGGGGTACCCATCGATCTGCTGTTGCATGCTGATACCCGCAATCCATCACCCGGCGACAACAATGACGCCCTGCGCAGTCGGTTGGAACAGGCCATTGGCCGCTCCGATGTGCGCGTAATCAGCCTGCAGATCCAGGCACCCGATTGGAACCATTCCTATGGGCAATGGCATCGTCTGTTGTTCGAGATCGAGACCGCCATCATCCGCCTGATGCACACCGAGGTACTCGATCAGGAGTGGCATGCACTGATACAACTGCCCAACCAGCAGACTGTCCTGTTGGTCAGCCGACCGGCGGGCCAACATGTTCCCCTGTTTCGCCACGCCACCCTCTCCGTGCTGATCATGTCGGGGGCTATTTTGCTGTTTGTTGTGCTGATGGTGCGGCAGATGACCCGTGCCTGGCAGAGCATTGTGCAGGCTGCGGAGCTGTTCGGGCAGGATCTCTATGCCGCCCCGCTGCCGGAAGCGGGAGCCACGGAGATTCGCCATGCTGCCCAGATTTTTAATCGGATGAATCGGCAGATCAGGGGCTTTGTGGAAAATCAGCTACAGGTGATTGCAGCCATCTCCCACGATCTCCGTACCCCGATCACCCAACTGCGTCTGCTGGCCGAGTTTACGAAGACCCCGGAGGATCGTGGGCGCATGCTCTCCGTTCTGGATGAGATGGAAAAAATGTTTGTCGCCACCCTCTCTTTTACGCGGGACGCGCTCGCCAACGAACCGAAGGAGCGGTTAAATTTGAGCAGCCTGCTGGCCGCCATCTGCAATGATCTGGCAGAGACCGGCGCGATGGTTCAGTGCGATGAGATGGAAAAACAGCCCTATTTTTGTCGGCCGGTGGCGATCAAGCGGGCTCTGATCAACCTGATTGAAAATGCTGTCCAGTATGGGGGGCGCGCCGAGGTGCGTCTGACAAGCCACCCCGATCGGTTACAGGTAGAGATTTTTGATCCGGGGGCGGGCATTCCGGTTACGGAATGGGAAAATGTGATGCGGCCTTTTCATCGCCTGGACGCCTCCCGCAACCGTCATACGGGGGGGGTCGGCATGGGCCTGGCCATCGCCAGTACGGTGATCCATGACCACGGCGGCACCCTGCAATTTGCCCACCAGCCCACAGGGGGCTTTGTCGTGCGGGTGATACTGCCACGTCAGGGTGATAAAGCGGTGACGGTTTGACGGCAGTTTTGCCAGCTCAGGCCCATTTTTTTTCTCTTTTCAACAGCTGCCTGGCCAGCAGGGGCAGCAGTGCAAGCGCGATCAGGAGTGAAAACAGTTCGACGGAAAGCACATCCGAGGGTTGCCGGATCTGGGCGAGTTGCGTCCCTGCCCGCACATAGATCAGGGTGGCGGCCAGGGTACCGAGCTGGGTGACCCAATAGAAGGTGGCGGCCGGAATGGTGGTCAGTCCCATCAACAGGTTGACCAGGGAGGAGGGGATGATCGGCAGCAGCCGCAGGGTCAGCAGGTAGGAGACCCCTTCGCTGGCCAGTCCCTGGTTGACCAGGGCCAGACGCTGGGAAAAACGGTTCTGGATGGGCTCTCGCAGCAGATGACGCGCCAATAAAAAGGCCAGGGTGGCCCCCATGCTGAAGGCAAAGGAGATCAACAGTGTGCCCAGGCCCAGCCCGAACAGGGCACCTGCCGCCAACATCAACAGGGTGTTGCCGGGCAGCGACAGGGCGGTGATGGCGACGCAGAGGCAAAAAAAGAGCGTTCCCACCTGCCAGGGAGAGTCCAGCTGGAGGTCAAGCAGCTGCAGATGGGTGGCCTTCAGGCTGTTCAAGGTCAAAAAACGGCCCAGATCCCAGTAAAAAAAAAGCCCAATGGCCACCGCCAGCCCCAGGATAAGCAGTCGTTTGGTCATCGCTTCAGGCAGCCAGTGCCCCGCCGCAGGAGGAGCCACAGCCTGCCGTGCAGACCAGGCAGTGGTTGCCGGTGACGATCGGCCGTTCTGCCAGCCGTGCCGGATCGGCCTGGCTGACCGTTTCGGTCTGTTCCACGGCGATGGGCATCGCCAGTGCCAGGTTAAAGTCGCAATCGTAGAGTCTGCCATCCCAATCTACGCTGATCTGGCTGCGACACATCAGGTGGTCCAGGGTGGCCGGATTGAAGGCCTGCTGCAAGCGGGTTAAATAGTCAGCCTCCTGCCGGGTCCGCCGCAGTTCCGCCCGAAAACGGCCGATGGGCATGTTGGCAATGGTCAACAGGCGGCTGAACACGATACCGAACGACTCCTGCAAGGCCCGCCGGTAGGCAGCCTCCAATGCCAGCTGTTGCGGTGGCAGTTGCGCCGTGCTGGGATTGTAAACCAGATTGAGGGGCAGCTCCGGCTCCACCCCATATCCCAAACGGTTCAGTTGTTGCAGAACGGTGATGGCCTGCTGGTAGACACCGGCCCCCCG
This sequence comes from Magnetococcales bacterium HCHbin5, assembly GCA_002753505.1. Classification (GTDB taxonomy): domain Bacteria; phylum Pseudomonadota; class Magnetococcia; order Magnetococcales; family Magnetaquicoccaceae; genus Magnetaquicoccus. The sequence continues at coordinate 33,785 of PEAG01000023.1, forward strand.
TTGAGCCGTTACCGTTGGCTCCAGATAACAGGGCATGGAGGCTACCAACGCCACCTGATGATCCCGTAAAAATTCGGCCAGACCTGCCAGTCCCGGTTCCAGCAACACAACCAGGTTGGTGCGCAGTTGAACGCGGACCGCGCTCTGTCGCAAGGCGATGATCAACCGGCGCAAAGCGGGATTCAGTTCTGGGGCCCCGCCGGTCAAATCCACCATGCGGCAACCCGAGCGATGGACCAACGCCATCACCTGTTCCATCGTTGACCAGGACATCATCTCCTGGCGACGCGGCGAAGCCCCCAGGTGGCAATGGCGGCACTCCAGATTGCAATACAGGCCCAAATTCAGTTGAATCACCTCCAGGGTATGGCTGCGCAATCCGGCCGGACCCAGATAGGGTTGGATGGCCTGTTGAAAGAGGGGTTGTTCCATGGGATTCATGCGGCTGAATAGCTCCTGCGACGGGAGTCGGTTCAAAGGATTGCAAAATTTTCTTGTTGCAACAATCGCCGCAAGGCGATCAAGGGCAGGCCGATCAGGGCGGTGGGGTCTTCTCCGGTGATCTGTTCAAACAGGATGATGCCCAGCCCTTCCGACTTGAAACAGCCGACACAATCATAGGGTTGCTCCCGCCGCAGATAGGAGTCGATCAGGTCAGTATCCAGGGTGCGGAACAGAACCTGCGACGGGACAACCAGGGTACGGGCGCGTTCCTCTCCGCTGTGGTAGAGGCAAATACCGGCGTAAAAATGAAGGGTTCGACCAGAAAAGCGTTGCAACTGCGCCACGGCCACCGTATGGGTACCGGGTTTGTGTATGATCTCCTCCTGGCCGTTTGTCTCATCCCGCAGTACCGCCACCTGATCGGCACCGATGATCAAAGCCTGAGGGTGGGAGACGGCCACCGCCCGGGCCTTGGCCTCTGCCAGCCGACCGGCCATCTGCTGCGCTGTTTCGCCTGCCTGTTGGGTCTCCTCCACCTGGGGAGAGGCTGTCTGATAGGCGAGCCCCAACCGGTCCAGCAACTGGCGGCGGTAGGGGGAGGTGGAGGCCAGTACGATGGGCGGTCTCATGGTGCAAACTGGTAGTGGACAATCTCAGCCGCCACATTGTTCAGCCAACCGGCGGGTGGTTGAGAGGCATCGATAAAAAATTCCCGTATCTCCCCAGGACCCAGCGGTTTGACCTTATCGCCGTACAGGCTCCCCGCCACCACCAACGGATTGACAGCCCGGCGTCCCAACACCTGGTTTTTGCTGTCCAGGAACAGCAGATCCAGGCGGGCATCGTCCACAGCCCGGCTACCGAAATGGTGGATCTCCACCCGGATGCGGGGCATGTCGACCACGCTCTTGTCCAACTCCACGTGACTGACGGTGATGAGCCGATCATCAAACAATTTTTTGTTGCTGCGTTCAATTCGGGTTCCTGCCCGGATTTTTGCCTGGGCAGCGGCTGAGGTTTCGGTCAACTGAATCTCCGCGTCGCCCCAGTCCTTGTGGGGGTTGAACGAAATCGGGGGCAGATCGGGAATCTTGCTGGAGAGCCAGACCCCCTTGACGACAACCCCTCCCGGATTTTGCGTTTCACCGTTGGACGAACCAAAAAACAGCAGATAGATCAGCAACAGGAGCAGAACCGCCACCAGGGCGGCTGCTCCAATCATGACCTTGCGGTTGCTTTTCAGGGCAGCTATATCAATCATCCGCTCTCTCCGAATGGGCATCTCGCACAATGCGACTGGCCAGGGGTCCGCTTTGGCCGTGATATTTGGCACCGCGTTTCTCTCCGTAGGGCTTGCTGGTGGGGCTGGAAAGCAGCTCGAAAGAGATGGCCCCGATGCGCATACCGGGTTTGAGAGCCAGCGGCAGACGTCCCGCATTAAAAAATTCAAACGTGATATTGCCGTTCCAACCCGGATCGACCGAGTGGGCGGTAATGTGAACCATCAGGCCGACTCTGGCCAGACTGCTCCGACCATCCAGCCAACCCACGATATGGTTGGCCAGTTTGATCCGTTCCATGGTCATCCCCAGGGCAAACTCACCCGGATGGAGAAAAAAATGGTCATCCGGGTCAATGGTCACGGTTTTCATCAAATTTTCGGAGACGGAGTAGCTGCCTGTACTGGCGGCAAGATCCAAAAACGGGGTTTGGCACGGTTGGAATGTCTGAAAAACATGGCCCAACCGCACATCGACGGAAAAGGAGCCAAAGGCCTCCTCAGCCGGTGCCGGTTCAATTTCAATCTCTCCGTTGGCAATTTTTTTCAGTACGTCCTGATCCGATAACCTCATCTCACCCCCCGCGTTTGCGCTGTTTCTGGATGCCTGGAAATATACCATTAAAGTCCCGAAAGAGATCCTTATAATTTTCGGGATCTCGATAGGCTTTCTTGACATAATTTTCGGGAAGTTGCTGCAACTCTTCCACGTCCGCCCACCCGTTGGGCAGCGGAAAGGCGTAATAGGGCCACTGGGGCGGAACATGGCGCGCCAGAATGATATGGATGGGTTGTTGCATGCGCATGGCGGTATAGACGCGGTGCATGCCGTCATTGATCAGCGGCAGGGTGCGCCCATCGGCCTCCCGGGAGATTTCCACCACCGGGGGGGTGAGGGGAATCGGGCCCTCTTCGTCGCCATCCTGCTGCTGGACCCAAAAAAAGAGCCCACCCTCCAGGGCAAAAATATTATGACCCCGTTGCAGAAAGGCTTCATACAGCCCGTGCAGCCGTTCATAATCGGCCTGCAACACATAATTTTGCGCCGGATAGAGGGTACGGGGCTCCACCTGACGCACCAGGGTCAATTCAGCCTGTTGATAGACCAACGGTTGACCAAACCCCCGCAGGCGGGTCTGCCGGAATCGATCCAGCAGTTCCGCTTCGGAGATGGGTTCAATCCGGGTGATATGGGGCGCGTGTGGGTCGGGCATGATCCACCTTCTCCTTCAGCAGGCTGTAGAGATGTTCCACCTCCAATTGGCCGAGATGGGCCACCGTCCTGTCTGGAGGAGGGGAGAGGCCATTCAGGGTCTGAATGGTATCAGCGAGTTCCTGTTGGGGACGATGTAAAACCCATACCGTTTTTATCCCCAATTGTCGAGGGGGCGCAATATCCATCTGATAGGTATCGCCGATCATGATGGTTTGACTGGCCGGAGTTCCCACCTGGGCCAGGGCGGTTTGATAAATGTTCAGGTCGGGTTTGGCACACTGTTGTTGAAAAGACAAAAAACTGGGCCGACTCCGGCTCTCCTGGGGAAAAAGCCGGCAGAAGCCCGCATGAAAGGGGGCCCAGATATTGGAGATAAAGCCGTAGGGTATCCGGGCCTGCCTTAATTTTTCCAGCCACTCCTCTGCACCGGGTAAAACATAGGCCTCCTCGATCTGCGCCTGCCAGAGTTGTTGGACCGTGGCAAAGGTTTTGATCGGGTCGGTGTGCCATTGCTGCACCATGGCCGCCGCCAACAGCTCCGGCTGGGTGGTGGGGGTGCAAAACAGCAGCCGGGTCAGCGGGGCCTTGGCGGCAGGGGGCAACTGCAAAGCCTCCAGCAGTCGCCGGGCCGGTCCGACCGAGGGGCCGCCAATCAGGGTAAAACCGATATCCAAAAATACAAACATTGCTACCTGGACTCCTTCACTTTAACCCCATGGCACAGCGGGCCATCTCACGGCCCAGATAGAGGGCGTGGGCAATATCCGACAGGGCATTGTCCCTGGCCAGCATTTTTTCCAGGCTCTCCACCTCTTTGGCCCGATACTCGTGCAGCAGTTGCCCCTGGTACAGATGCTGGACCACAATTTCCTGACTGTCATGGTCCAGGGTGACCACAAATTCGCCGCAAGGATCCTGGCGCAAAGATCGCCGTCCGGTGGTCGGGTCAAGCCGATCTGCCGTTTTCTTGGCCTCCGCAATGGCCTGGGCACGGTGCAGGCCGCTGCCTTGGGGATCAATGCTGATGGAGTGGCTGATCAGGGTGAGGGGACCGACCGGCATCGATACCTGCTCGGCCACATGGCGTTGAATGGCCATCAGGCCGTAACAATTTTTTAACCAGCCATCGAGGGCATTGTGGGTGCGAAAGCTGGCAGTCAGGGTGAGGCGGTCGGCAAATTTGCGAAAAAAGAGGGCCACCAGACAGGGATGGCCGGAGGTGGCGGGCAGGCTGTCCCGGTTGCCATCCCAGAGGGTGACATAGGCGCGGCGGGACTCGGCATCCTCCTGCAGGTGCTGGATGCTGTTGGCCAGCCCGTCGATGGGTGTGGAGCCATCGCGGAAATAGCCCCGCAAACGGTGCCCGTAGGTGTAGGATTGCTCCGAGGCCGGGCTGGGGTCCAGGATGGTCGCCTGATAGGCCTGCAACTCGGCCAGGGAAAAGCCAAAGCGGGCCAAGGTGGCGGCCTCTTCAACCGCCGGTTCTTCAACGATCACCTTCATGTTTTGCAGCTCAATCCGCTCCCCCTTGCGCAGCTGCTGCCGGTGGCCGAAGCGCATCAGGCAAAAGATCAACTCCTGCCACGCCTCCAGCGGGGTATGGCGGAGGATGGTATGGCCACCCGGATGGGAAGGATACCATTGGACGCCGGGTTGGCTGATGGGGCGTTGGATGCGGGGGGCGGTACAGGGCTGTTGGGGCGGAAGCTGGGCAAAATAGTGCTGGATCGCTGCCCCGGCCTCTGCCTCCCGACAGGAGCTCAGATCGGTGACAGTGAGGGCTGTTCCCCCCGGCCGGTGGCTGAAATCCTGCGGCAGGACAGCACCATCCATCCTTTTGTTGGTGCCGATAATACGGTACATGGGGCTGCCCAGGTAGTCACTCTCCTCCAGACCCTGGGCAAAAAAGGCCGTCAATTCCAGCCGGGAGCCGGAGAGATCCTTGCCCAGTATCAGGAGATGGGCAATCTGGGGGTTGTAGAGCAGATTGCGCAACAATTCAGCCAGGCCGTTGCCATAGAGAGTGCCCAGAACGGCGACGCGGGCACGCTGCGGCTCCAGATCGATACCCAGCGCGGCCAATTTTTTGTGGATGGTTTTCACGGGAGACCAGAGGGTTACCACGCCCACATCCCCTAAAGGATTGACGATCAGCAGTTTGTCTGCATAGTATAAGGGTTCAAACATGGGAGCCCTGTGGGCAAAGGGTGGCAAGTCAATGGACTCAGGCAACCAGCAAAGCGAGCAACGCCCCATTCTGCCCCCATTTTGGCTGGATTAAAAGGGCTGTGCTTGAATTTTGCATTCCCTCTCTTGCGGGTAAAATTACAAGCGTTTTTTGGCCGATTTTCAATGCGAACTGCAGCAGCCTGGAACAGAGGAGATAACGACCGTGACAGCAGCATCCGACCTGGTTGGGTTGATTGTGATTTTGGCTCTTGTGTTGGTGCCTTTGAGCGTCCGGGTGGTACCGCAGGGGATGGAGTACACTTTGGAGCGGTGGGGGCGTTACATTCGGACCCTGGCCCCTGGTTTCAATGTGATCATCCCCATATTTGACCGGGTCGGCAGCAAGATGAACATGATGGAGCAGGTGTTGGATGTGCCTTCCCAAGAGATCATCACCAAGGACAATGCCATGCTGCGGGTGGATGGTGTGGTCTTTTTCCAGGTCCAGGATGCCGCCAAGGCGGCCTATGAGGTCAGCCGGTTGCAACACGCCATCATGAACCTGACCACCACCAATATCCGTACCGTGATGGGTTCCATGGATATGGACGAGCTGCTCTCCAAACGTGACGAGATCAATGCCCGTCTGCTGGTTGTCGTCGATGAGGCCACCAATCCCTGGGGGGTCAAGGTGACCCGGATCGAGATCAAGGATATTACCCCACCCCAGGATCTGGTAGAGTCCATGGGTCGCCAGATGAAGGCCGAACGGAACAAACGGGCCTCCATCCTGGAGGCTGAAGGGTTTCGACAGGCGGAAATTTTACGGGCAGAGGGGGAAAAGCAGGCGGCCATTTTGGCGGCTGAGGGCAAACGGGAGGCGGCCTTCCGGGAGGCGGAGGGTCGGGAGCGGCAGGCTGAGGCTGAGGCGCGTGCCACCCAGGTGGTTTCCAAGGCCATTGCCGAGGGTAACACGCAGGCCATCAACTATTTTATCGCCCAAAAATATGTAGATGCTTTGGGCAAAATCGCAGCAGCCAACAATCAAAAGGTGATCTTTTTGCCATTGGATGCGGCCGGGATACTGGGGGCCCTGGGCGGGGTGGCGGAGCTTACCCGCAGCGCGTTTGCCAAACAGGATAAAGAGGCATGAGCAACCTGTCGTTGGAGTTGTTGCAGATACCGTGGGACCACATGAACCACAACCACTGGTGGATTGTGGCGGTGGTCATGGTCATTCTGGAGGTGATCTCTCCCGCTTTTTTTTTCCTGTGGCTGGGGATTGCGGCCGGGGTGGTTGGCGGTTTGCTTTTTTTCTGGCCGGAACTGGGTTGGAAGGCGCAATGGCTCTGTTTTTCCGCCCTCTCCGTGCTGACGCTGGGGGTGTGGCACCTGATGCTGAAAAAGCGGCCGACCGCCACGGATCGCCCCACCCTGAATCGTCGCAGCAGCCAATACATTGGCCGCACCTTTGCCCTTTCGGAGCCCATCACTAACGGCACGGGCCGGATTCGGGTCGACGACTCGAGCTGGAAGGTGGCAGGGGCAGACGCGCCCCTGGGGAGCAGGGTACGGGTGGTGAGCGTGGATGGAACCCTGTTGCATGTGGAACAGGTAAGCGACTCCCCGATCGGAACAGACCGTTCCTAAACCGCCTGCAAGGAGATCATGCTCATATCCAGCAGCAATACATCTTTTTCTACTGCGCTACTCTCTGTGTCCTCCCGATAGCGGCCCAGGGCCTGAACAAAACCGGAGTCGTGTGTTGCCGATCCGGCGGGGAGGGGATGCTCAATATGCGTCAAACGGCTGAAAAAATTGATGTCGTCTACCGCCACCGCAAACAGTTCGCCCTCCACCTGCAGGATAATGGCATACTCCAGCAGATATTTGCGCACCTGCTCGGCGACACCATCAAACAGTTCGATCAGGCGCAGCAGAACCCCTGTTTCAGTGCGCTGTATCAGTTCCCGTGCCTGCTTGGATTGATCGTTGCGGATCAGTTCATTCGCTTCGATCGCCACCCGGTGGATCTCCTGGTGCGGTTTGTCAAAGCGATGCACGTAGGCGGCCAAGTTGATATTATCACTTTGAAACTGATCGAACCACTTGCCGAAGGCGCATTTGTGATGATCGGTCTGCACGGTGATGGGCTTGTCGTTATAGACCTCATCCTTCAGCTTGTTTAACCAGTTGACATGGTCCTGCTTGCGCAGGCCCATGGTGGTGACCAACGCTTCGGTCTCTTCCGAACGGGCCTGCGCGCCAAAACAGACACGCAGGTCAACCAGGGGAATATTACCCTCCCGAAAGGCGATAACGCCTCGTGTGTCAGCAGGCATGTGCGGAACCGTGGTACAGGCTGGCATATCCATGACCGAGACCACGTCGGAACAGGGAATGCCGTAGCGGCCCTGGTTGACGGTAAAGACAAGATACTCAATATCTATTGGAAAACGAGCAGCCATTTCTTCATCCCCCCAAATAAAGTAACCCCTATTTCCCACCGACCGGTGGCACAACACACTCCCGCCCACGCGCTGACATGGTACAGCATGGCGCAGCATGGGTGCAACCAAACAATGTTCACGTCAGGTCAAAGCCGATCTGAAAACCCAGGAGGAGTTTAAAAAAAAACTGCCCGGAATCATCCAGAACGCTGTACAGGATCTGCCTTTTGGACAACGGGCGAGGCTTCCGTTCTGATGCTGTTGGACCCGACAGAGCATCTTTAGTGAGTGCTGGCCTGCGGCCTGCCATGACCACGGATGGGTATGTTCTTTTGCGCTCTTCTGCCGATAAGGTGGAAGCGGTTATGGGTATATGAGTACTATGGTTTTTACATCAGATCTATCGGGTGACAAGAAGAGTTTGGAGTCGGCTTTGCTGATACGGGATTAATGGCCAATTTTCTGCCAGAATACAGCACAATCATTCCGGTCCAATTCTATTAAATAAATTTCATCATTAATATTTCGGCTGCTTCTAAAGTCCAGGATTGCTTTGTTACACTCTTTCAAGCCATAATCATCAACAATCACAAACCCGCCATATGATAACTTATCATACAAGCTTGTTAGAGCAACCATTGTCGATTCATACATATCGCCATCCAATCGAAGTATTGATAATTTTTCAATGGGAGCTGATGGTAATGTATCACTAAACCATCCCTTTATAAATCTTACCTGATCATCTAACAAATCATATTTTTCAAAATTTGACCGTACCTCTTCCAACGATACTGCAAGCAATGGATGTCTGTACAAGTGTTCTCTTCCAACATCTTGAGGATATAGATCTGCATTTGGCAAAGGCAATCCTTGAAATGAGTCAGCAACCCACACAACACGGTCTGTGATACCGAAAGATTTAAGTATTGCCCGCATTAAGATACATGATCCACCACGCCACACACCGGTCTCAATCCAATCACCTTGGACACCTAATGATAAAACAGACTCTGCAATTCTATGAATATTATCAAGTCTCTTTTTTCCAACCATAGAATGGGCAAATAGCGGGTATCCACGAGAATCTCTATTCTCGGGACGGTCATAAATCTCATCCAAAATACATTTTTTTATCAGCTCCAGATACAGCGAGTTGGATCCGGTTGAAAAATTTGTTGACACAATGCCAATGATCTTATTGAAAAGTGCATCATTTATTCCACTACTTTCGACCAATTTTCTGGTCACTTCAATACTATCCCCACGCCAAACGCAAGCCCTAATATAATCATAAATGCGCCTTAAATTTTTGTCGGTTATAATTCCTCTCATTTCTCCCCCCAAATGATTTCTCGTAACACATAAAACGGCCTTCCACTCTGCGACAACGGTTGACCAGAAAGGATTCGCTGGATGTCTCTCCCGTGGTGGCGGCCTTTTTTGAACAGGTCACGGTCTCGAATGTCAGGCATACGCAAATTGGACACCATTGAATACTGACAAACTTTCATAAATGTGTCTCGGCCTTGATCATCGTTTCGTCCACCGACCATGATTATCGCACGCCAGAAAGGGGTGCTGTCAGGGTAGAAAAAGAGTAGGCTCGGTTTGGCAAGTTACCGATTGCCACGTCACCAATCACC
>PEAG01000024.1 GCA_002753505.1 Magnetococcales bacterium HCHbin5
TCGGTCGGGCTGCCGCCCTCCAGGAGTGCCCCTGCGGGGCGTTTTGGGCGCGCTGCGCCCATTTGCTGCGCAAATGGGCTTTTGTGAAAGCGCGCCCGTTACATGCAGGGGCTTTGCCCCTGCACCCCACCGGGGACCGTGACGGTCCCCGGACCCCTGCAATTGTTTTAAAAGATTAATTGAGGGGGGCTTTTGTGAAAGCGCGCCCGTCATGCAGGGGCTTTGCCCCTGCACCCCACTGGGGACCGTGACGGTCCCCAGGCCCCTGCAATTGTTTTAAAAGATTAAGAAAATTTATGGGTGGGCTGAATGGTTACCTGCTTTTCAAGGATGAAACCTATGTTGCCTGAAATGTTGCTGTCCCGTTCCGACCTGCGCGCCATGATCCGCGTGATGCGCACCCTCTACCGTTTACAACAACGGCCCGCCTACCGCCTCCAACTGGCCGCAGAACTGCCGGAGGTGGCGCGCTTTGATCCGGGCCACGCCTCGGTCATGATGGGCTACGATTTTCACTTGACCCCAGAGGGTCCACGCCTGATCGAGGTCAATACCAATGCCGGCGGAGCCCTGCTGGCCTGCCGGGCCTACCATCCCACCTTTCCCGCAACCTCCACGGAGCGCATCAATCGCTACCAAACCAGGCTGTTGGAAACCTTTGCCCGGGAGATGCACCTCTTCAGCGGTGGCCGCACCACCCGGCCCAACCAGGTGATCATCCTGGATGAGGAACCAGAAAAACAGTATCTGGCCGAAGAGATGCACGTCATGCGCGGCCTGTTCAACCGCTGGGGCGTGGAGGCAGCCCTGGCCGATCCATCGGCACTGGATATGGGGGAGGAGGGGGTCTTTTTCCAAGGCAAAACGGTCGATATGATCTACAACCGCCACTGCGATTTTTATCTGGACAGCCCGGAACTGGCTGGGTTGCGGGCAGCCTACCTGGCAGGCCGCCTCTGCCTCACCCCCAACCCCCGTACCTACGCCCTGCTCGCCGACAAACGGCGCATGACTCTCTGGTCCGATCCCGCCCGACTCGCCGACCTGGGGCTGACAGAGTCGGAGAGGAGTACCCTGCAAACCGCCGTACCGGTCAGCCGACTGCTGGCGCAAATGGAGCCGGATTCTCTCTGGAAAGAGCGTAAACGGTGGGTCTTCAAACCGGTTACCGCCTTTGGCAGCCGGGGGGTTCTCCTGGGCGACAGCATCTCCCGACAACGCTTTCAGGGACTGAATCCCGACACCACCCTGGTGCAGCAGTTCATCCCACCCACGGCAGCCGCCAACGGTCGCATGAAGGTGGATTGGCGACTCTTTGCCTACCAGGAGCAACTGCTGGGGGTGGCCCCACGCCTCTACCAGGGCCAAGTGACCAATTTTCGCGAATCCGGCAGTGGCTACGCCCCCGTGCGCCTGACGCAATAAAAAAAATCTCAACTACTCTTTGCCCTGGCAACGGTGAAAATGGTAGCATGCGGTTGTCGTCGTGTACGGGGGGGGAGGGCTCTGCCAACCTCCTCTCCGCTGTCGTTGGTTGGGGACTGCAAAGGGTACCCCTTGAACAGATAATCAGACACTCAAGCCCAGGCGTGAGGCCAACATGAACCCGCAAGAGAAATCCAATCCTTCAGAAGGCTTTCAGGTAGAAGACCCCCTGGCCGTCTTTACGGCCTTCAGCCAAGAGGAGATCCGTCGTTGGCGCAGTACAGAGCCAGAGTTTGACGAAGAACTCCACCAAGAGGCGGTGTCGCTGGTCTTGGGGCGACTCAAACAACGGCTCGATACAGCGAAAAGATAGGGGGAATCTGCATGATCATTCAAGCGTTGCAAGCAGAAAATCTATTTAAATTCAAAAAATTATCACTGACCGGCCTGCCGACTGCCGGGCGTATTCTGCTGAGTGGACCGAATGAGTCCGGTAAAACGGCTGTGGTCGAGGCCATCTGTCTGGGACTGTTTGGCCGCACGGCCTCCCTGGAGGCCAGCCAACTGGCCAAAGCGGTCAAATGGGGTGAGGAGCAGGCGGCGGTCACCGTCACCTTTTCGGGCTCGGACGACCAGAGCTATACGGTTTGCCGCTATGTGGACGCCAAAGGCCATGGTCAGGCCAGCCTCAGTCAAACCGGAGCGGATGAGCCGATGGTCAAGGGGGTGGAGGCGGTGGACCAGGCCGTCCTGGCTCTGGCCGGTTTTGATTTTCAACAGTACATGGAGACCCTTTTTCTGGCCCAGAACCCTCGGGAGGGTTCGGCCAGGGAGGAGACCATCCAAACCCTGGCCGGTGTGGCCGATCTCGATGGCTTGGCCAATGCGTTGACCGCCGAAATGGCGACCAGCGAAGCGGAGATTGCGCAGGGGGATGCCCAGGTGGAGCAGCTGCAGGCGCAACTGGCCGACCTGAACCTGCAGGAAGAGGCTTTGGGTACCCTGGAGCGGGAACGGGATGCAGCGGTGGAACAGTTGGCTGCAGTCGACCGGGAGATAGATCGCTGGCAGCTGTTTGCCGCTGAGATGCAGGGAGCGGCGGATGGCATTGAATCCCATACCGGTCGCCTCTTGCAGTGTGGTCTGGAGAGTGGTCTGGAGGCGTGGCAGAGTCGGGTCAAGTCGGTGGGGCAGGCCCTGGTCGGGATGGATGCGGTTTGTCAGCGGCATCACGTCGAGATGGATGCGGTGCCGGGGGCTGCTCTGCGCAAGGCAACCGAGGATCTCGGCAAACGGCTCTCCAGGGCCACCGCTTTCATGGAAGAGGTGGCCAGCCATCGCTATGGGTTGGCGGTGTGGCTGGGAGAAATTCCCAGCAAAGAGGGGACGGATACCCTGCACAGAACCCAGTCCCAGCGGCACGAACAGCTGCTCTATTGCGCCAAGCGTCGCCAGCGTACCGGCCTCATGGTCACCATTGCCCTGCTGTTGGGTCTGCTGTTGGGGGCAGCTGGCGGCCTGCTGCAGTTTCAGCCAGAGTCCAACCTTGCCAGCATGATTGTCCCCCTGCTGAAAATGGTCTATCCTGCCTGGGATGCGGCCCTGTTGCCTGTCCTGTTTGGGGTGGCGGTCGTCTTTTTGCTGCTGGCCACCAATGGTGCCGGTCGCAACTTTGGCCTGCGCAAAAAGATGGTGGAACATGAGCAGGCGTTGGCTGCATTGAAGGCGCGTGAGGCGGTGGTGCGGCAGATGATCCAGAACATGGATGCCGCCGCCAAGGAGTCTCTGCCCCGTCAGGTGGAAAAACTGGTGCAGTTGGAGGAGGGGGAGTGGGTGGCCGGTTTGGCCGAGTGGGCCAAGGAGGAGGGGCTGTTCCTGCTGGATGCCAAGGCGCAACAAAAGTTCATGGCGCAATTGCAGGGCCATCTGGAGACATTTCGCCAGGAGATGGCGGCGGATGCGGCAGAGATTGCGGCCCAACAGGCCGCCTCCCAACAGGCCCGGCAACAGCTTGGCGTGACCATCGAGCAGTTGGAAGCGGCGATTGAACAGGAAAAGGCGCGGCGGGCGCAGGATGCGGCGTGGCGGGCGGAGTGTGCAGCGTTGGCAGCGGAGCGTCTCCGGCAGAGCCACCAGATTGCGGTGCGGCGTATTGCCTGCACGTTGTTGCGTGGGGCGTGCAAAGGGTTGTCGATCCGCTTCAACCAGGAGTTGCGGCGTTTTATCGCCAAGGCAGCCCCTCTCTTCACCCAGGGGCGGTATCAGCATTTGCGGATTGATGAGCAGTTGCAGGTTGCCGCCTTTTCCACGGCCAAGAATGATTTTGTCGATTTTGACGAAATTTCCACGGGGGTACGCTATCAGTTGCTGTTGGCGGTTCGGATGGCGTTGGCGCAGGCGTTGGCAGCCCGTGTAGGCCGTGCGCAGCAATTTATCGTGTTGGATGAGCCGTTTGTCTTTTTTGATCGTCAGCGTATTCGGGAGTCCCTGGATGCCCTGCTTCGTGTCAGCGATCAGATCAGTCAGGTATGGGTCATTGCACAGGAGTATGAAGCGGCGTTGGCGGAGGATTTGCATCTCTCCTGTCTGACTGAGGAAGACTCTTTGGTGTATCAGGGTTGACGATTGAACAAATTTTGGCTGGCTCTCTTTGTCGCTGTCTTGCCACTGCTGGGTTGGAGTGTGGTGGTGGAGGGGCGTGTTCCTGATCCGACGGCGCGTACCATTCGGGTCAAAGGTTCTGACACCATGGCGGTGATTTCGTCCCGTTGGGCGACCCGTTATCAGGCCGAGACGTCGGGAGTGACGGTGGATGTGGCGGCGGGCGGATCGGGCAATGGCATTTCAGCTCTGATCAATGGCCATGTAGAGATTGCGACGGCCAGTCGCCCGCTCAAGTCGCATGAGGTGCGGCAGATTGTCAGTCGTTCCGGCAAACAGCCGGTGCTGTTTCTGGTCGGCCTGGATGCCATCTCTGTGGTGGTGCATCCGCTGAATCCGGTGCTGGGTCTCTCTGTGCGGCAGTTGGCGGATATTTATGGCAGGGAGGGGAGCATCAAGCGTTGGAGTGATTTGGGGGTGGTGGTGCCTGGTTGTGAGGATCGGGAGATTGTGCGGATCAGTCGCAAAAACAATTCAGGCACCTATTATCTGTTTCGGCAGGATCTGTTCCATGCCAATGCCCATTTTCAAACCAACATGGATTATGTGGCCAGTTCGGAGGCGGTGGTGCAGCAGGTGGCGCAGACGCCCTGTGCGATCGGTTATGTGGGGATGGGGTTTGTGACGGCGGCGGTCAAGACGTTGTGCATTACCAACAAGAAGGGTGGTTCCTGTGTGCCGCCGACGGTTGCGTCGGTCCTTGAAAAGCGTTATCCGTTGGCACGCGACCTGTACATGGTGACGTTGGGGCCGCCTGCGGAGTTGGTCAAGGACTATTTGCAGTGGATTCTGGGGCCGGTTGGGCAGGAGATTGTCAAAAAATCCGGTTTTATCCCGGTTCCCAAGTCGGCGCAGAGGCCGTTCTAACCGGGGTGCCCCTGCTTTTTCTGATCTTTTCAAACGATTGCAGGGGTCCGGGGAGCGTCACGCTCCCCGGTGGGGTGCAGGGGCAAAGCCCCATCTACGCTAACATGATGGCTATTCCCCTGCTTTTTCTGATCTTTTCAAACGATTGCAGGGGTCCGGGGAGCGTCACGCTCCCCGGTGGGGTGCAGGGGCAAAGCCCCATCTACGCTAACATGATGGCTATTCCCCTGCTTTTTCTGATCTTTTCAAACGATTGCAGGGGTCCGGGGAGCGTCACGCTCCCCGGTGGGGTGCAGGGGCAAAGCCCCTGCATGTAACGGGCGCGCTTTCCCAAAAGCCCATTTGCGCAGCAAATGGGCGCAGCGCGCCCAAAACGCCCCGCAGGGGCACTCCTGGAGGGCGGCAGCCCGACCGAGAGCGGGCAATAGGTTATTGGGTTTGGAAAAAAAACCGACCCTGGCCTTGTATCAAACAGGAAGTGTAATACAATCAAAGCGTAATATCCGAACGTTCTGTCTTCTTACCCAAACATTTTCCGTAACATAACCGTGCGAGTCGGGCTGCCGCCCTCCCAAGGTCGCCCCTGCGGGGCGGCTTTGTGCGCGTTGCGCAAATTTTCTGCGAAAATTTGCTTTGGGAAAACGCGCCGTTCATGCAGGGGCTTTGCCCCTGCACCCCACTGGGGACCGTGACGGTCCCCAGACCCCTGCAATCGTTTAAAGGAAGACCGCAATCCTGTTAGCGCAACGGGCGCGCTTTCCCCATTCTCCCATCCCCCAACCATCTGAATATCCAGACGGCTACCATTCTCAGCCAATCCGCACAAATTATTATCGCCATTCCCTGATACGACTAATCATAAAATCTTTATACATGTTCCAATCGCCTGCTTTGCCCCATCTTGCGGTTCCGCTGGCAACAAAAAATGTCAGCAAATTTTTCAATCATCTGTCTCTTGTTTCTGACAGGTGCGACCAGCCTGGTACATGAACGAAACGATAAGCATGCCTCACATCCAATGCCGCCAAATCAAAAAATTGCAATTGTTACATATGCTGTATATGTATTTCATTAGTATTTCACTGATCGTTCATCGTTAATTAACATCAAAGTACTTGATTAAAAAGAGAATTTCTCCCATCATGCCCGCCGTGATTTCGTTTCGATGAACAATTTATGTGCCAGAATGGCAGTCAACACATCGGCCTCATGTTGATCCATTAAGATTCGGTTAAATCGAGTCTGGTATGGCTATGCGTTGCCAAACTGGGTGCCGGGATTGTTATGTCGGTTACGTGATGTTTTTAACAAGATCTATACGCGGGATGAAACAACTCCGGTGCGGTAGAGACAGCGGCAAGGGATGGAGGCAATGGAGAGATTACGAAACAACAGACACATGAAAAAGATGAAGAGCCAATTCTGCCAAAACAGGATATCTGACAGGACAGAGAGATTGGCAAGGCGGATTACCCATACTGCAGAGGAGGCCGGAGCGATAAACAATGGATAGCAATACCGTCATGATGTTGATGTGGGCGACAATTGTCGTCGTGCTGATTTTCGACTTTACCAACGGGTTTCACGATGCCTCCAACATTACCGGCAGCATCATCGCCTCCCGTGCCATGACCCCTATTCAGGCGGCCCTGCTCACGGGCGTCTTCCACTTTATCGGCCCCATGCTGGGCGGGGTTGCCGTGGCCAACACCATCGGGGGGTTTGTCAAGATTGATGACCTGCCCAAGGTCATGTCGCTGACAGTGGTCCTGTGCGGCATTTTTGGTTCCATTTTCTGGAACCTGCTGACCTGGTTTTTCGGTCTGCCCTCCTCCTCCTCTCACGCCCTCGTGGGCGGCATCGCAGGAGCAGTGCTGTTCGCCGCCGGGGGTGACCATGTGGTGTGGGGGGTTGAGAAACTGGTGGTGGATGGCAAGATGACCGGCGTCACCAAAGTGGTTCTCTCCCTGTTCATCTCGCCCATCCTGGGGTTCTGGCTTGGGTATATGCTGCAGGTTCTCGTGCGCCGCCTGACCAATCGGGCCCGCCCCTCCATCGACAAGGTGTTCAAGTGGAGCCAATACATCAGTGCCGCCGCCCTCTCCTTTTCCCACGGCACCAATGATGCCCAGAAAAGCATGGGCATCATCGGACTGGCCCTGTTTCTGGGCGGAGAGATCCCGAAGTTTGGCATTCCGTACTGGGTCATTGTCACCTGCGCGGTGGTCATCACCATCGGCAACATGTTTGGGGGCTGGCGTATCGTCCGCACTGTGGGCTTCGGCATCTATCGGGTGAGACCCATTCACTCTTTCAACGCACAACTCACCTCGGCGGCGGTCATCTTCGGGGCAGCCACCATGGGGGCACCGGTCTCCACCACCCATGTGGCCAGTTCCGGCATCATGGGGGTCGGTTCGGCAGACCGGCCCAAGGCGGTCAAGTGGCGCAAGGGTAAGGAGATCCTGGCCACTTGGTTGTTGACCATTCCGGGCTCCGGTCTGGTGGGGGGTGCAACCTATCTGCTGACTGACCTGATTTTCCATGTCAGTGCCGGTCGCTGAGTCCGGGACGGCAGACTGCATCAATGTGTCACATATCATACACTTTCAGATAACGAACAATAGGAGAAAACCATGAGTGGATCCAGTCCCGTCTTTGGGAGCTTGTTGGACAACGTGCTGCCCCGCGTCCCGCCCTTCTTCAAAATGTTGCACGAGCAGACGGAAATGCTCGTCAAGACCTTTTCCGCGCTTGTCCTCTACCTGGAAAGCGGCGAGCATATCCGGGCCGGGGAGGTGGCCGCCATGGAGACCCAGGCCGCCGAGTACAAGGAAAAATTGCTGGAGGTGTTGAACAACTCCTTCTCAACCCCCATGGACCGTGAGGATGTTTTCCGCTCCATCACCTCCATCCACGAGCCCATCTGGTCGGCCCGCATCGCCGCCGAGGAGATGGATGCCCTGGGCATCAAGTCCGACCGTTTTGCGGTGGAGATTGCCACCATCCTGCGCGAGGCCGCCATCTCCCTGGAACGGGGCTACAGCAAGATGGAAAAAAGCCCGAGCAGCGCGGATGGCGACGCGGTGGCGGCCACCCGTTGCCGGGCCAGCATTGACAAGGCCTATCGTCGGGCGCTGGCGGCACTCTACAACGTGGATGCCACCCTGAAGTCCTTGCAGGAGAACGATACCAACGCCAAGGTGGATGCCATGAACCATGTGGTGGATATTCTCAAGCGTCGGGAGATGTATCGTCACCTCCATTTTGCGGGTCGGCAGATGGCGGACGCGGGCTCGGTCCTCCATGGCATTATTGTGCAATTGAGCTAGCAGGGCAGCCAATCCGTATTTCCCACCCGTACCACATCTGATCCGTGGGGGGGCAGAGCCCCCCCACGGTGTGGTCTCGGCGTGGCGTCTCGGTTGTGCAGCCGTTACCGTAATAACCCCTCTTCAAAACGTCCCAACCGGGATACTGTACCATGGCCAGCATTTTGATCATCGAAGATGAAACAGACCTGTTAGCCACCCTGGAGTACAACCTGCAGCGTGAGGGGTATCGAACCTATGCCTTTTCCACTGGCGAAGAGGGGTTGGAGTGGGCTCTGCAGCAGGACTCGCTGGATTTGGCTCTGCTGGATGTCATGCTGCCGGGCATCTCCGGCATTGAGGTCTGCCATCGCCTGCACAGTCATGAGCGGACCCGCGGTACACCCATCGTCTTTCTCAGTGCCAGACGGGAAGATATTGACCGGGTGATCGGTTTTGAGTTGGGTGCTGACGATTATGTCGCCAAACCGTTTAACGTCCGGGAGCTGATGTTGCGCATCCGCGCCGTGCTGCGGCGTACCAGTCCGGAGAGCGTCGGCCAGTATGGCACACAGCGAGTACTCGACAACCTCCGACTGGACAGCAAAAGCCACCAACTCTGGATTGATGCCCAGGAGGTGATGCTGACCCCGGTGGAGTTCAAACTGCTCTCCCTGCTGCTGGCCCGCAAAGGGTGTGTCCAATCACGAGAAGCCCTGCTGGCCGAGGTCTGGCATGTGGATACCTCGATTCAGAGTCGTACCGTGGATGTCCATATCAAACGGCTCCGCGAAAAGCTCGGCACCGCCGGGACGATGCTCGAGACCGTGCGCGGGATCGGCTATCGGATCCGGGAACACCACTGAGCGGGAGATCTCTCTCCCTCCCGGAATGGTGCGCAAGGCCGACCTCCCCTGCCGGGGAGCAGGTTGACGCTCCCTGGGCTCCCAATGGGTTAAAAGGGAATCGGTTTTATGGGGCGACGACCGCTTGTATTGCTCGACGTATCCGCTCATCTGCCTCTTTTGCAACGGCCTCCACCTCCGGGCTGGCTATCATCGTGGCCATCATGATGGGATTGATGGCAGCGATTTCGACCTGTGCGCCATTCATGCGAACGACCACATTGCAGGGGAGGAGGGTTGCAATATCCGGGACCGCAGTCAAGGCACGCAAAGCCAGGGGCGGGTTGCAGGCACCCAGAATGACCGTTTTCGGATACTCTGCCCCCAATTTTTTGTGCAGAGTGCCGGAAACATCAATTTCGCAAAGGATGCCAAAGCTTTCGGCCGCGAGAGCTGTTCGTATGGCGGCAACCGTGTCGTCAAACGAAAGGGGGGATGGGAAAACGATGGCATAATGGGGCATGGCATTGTCCATAGTGTGCTCACTTTATCCTGGATGCTAAAGTTGTCAACGGTACCTCGGAGGGTAAGCGTGATACAGGAATAACCGCAGGTCAAGGTGTTCTTTTAAACGATTGCAGGGGTCTGGGGACCGTGCCGGTTCCCGGACCCCTGCACTTGTTAAAAAGATTTAAAAAGTGCGGGTTGCCGGATGCACCGCCCCCAACACAGCTGCCTCCCTGGCCCCCGTCGCACCCGGCAGGGAGGAGGGCAAATGGCGCAACGTGCGTACCGCAAACCAACCAAAAGCCTGCGCCTCCAACGTCTCCACATCCACCCCCAACGCATCACTGGCCAAAATTTGACTTTCCGGCAACTCTTGTTGCAGTTGACGCACCAGCTCCCGGTTTTTTGTGCCACCACCACACAGGATGAGCTGATGCGGGGCCGGAGCCAACGTCTGACGACAGGCCATCGCCACCGTGCGAACCGTCAACGCACTCAAGGTGGCAAAACAATCCACCACACTTAAGGCAGGAAACGCCTGCATAAACCGCTGCAAAAAAGGTAAACCAAACAGCTCCCGCCCGGTGGACTTGGGAAACGGCCGCCTGAAAAAGGGCTCTGCCAACAACCAGGCCAACGCATCCGGATGGACACTCCCCTGAGCCGCCTGCCCCCCGTCCCGATCATGCGTCTCTCTGCCATCACTGGTCAAGGCGGCCAAAAGATCCAATAATGTGTTGGCCGGACCCGTGTCCCCCGCCAACAGAGGGGAAGCCGGATCACCGGACAAAGCGGTCAGGTTGGCAATGCCCCCCAGATTGACCACTGCTATCCGCTGACCCGCCTTGGCAAACAAGGCTTGGTGAAAGAGAGGCGTCAACGGAGCCCCCTCTCCACAGCGGGCCATGTCAGCAGGACGAAAATTTGCTACAGTGGTGATGCCCGTTTCAGCCGCAATGACAAAGGGGTTGCCAATCTGTACCGTGAAATGGGGCGGTCGATGGCGTATCGTCTGACCATGACTGCCGATGACCTGTACCTGGGTCGGGACCATCCCACCCCGCTGGATCACCGCCAGAGCCGCCTGGGCAAACAGCTGCCCCAGGGTCTGGTCCAACTGACCCATGCGGTCCAGTTCGTCGGCCCCCGGTTCATAAAGGGATAATACCTGGCGACGCACCTCCGCCGGGTAGGGGGTGACAGCATGCGCCAACACCTGAGGCGGAGCGATACCATCCGTGCGCAACAAAACGGCATCAATCGCATCCGCCGAAGTGCCGGACATGAGACCAACAGCATAAAAAAGATCGTCAGTGGCAGGATTTATCAACGTAACAGATTCTCCAGAGTGGGCCAAAAAAGATGCCAACAGAACAAAACCAAACCGTCGCAAAACAGATGCGCATGATCCGCCGGGGTATCGCCCACCTGATCTCGGAGGCAGAGCTGGAAGAAAAGTTGACACGCTCCCTCGCCACCGGCATCCCCCTGCGCATCAAAGCCGGCTTTGACCCCACCGCCGCCGACCTTCACCTCGGCCATACGGTTCTTCTGCAAAAAATGCGCCAGTTTCAGCAGTTGGGGCACGAGATACTGTTTTTGATCGGGGATTTTACCGGTCGGATTGGGGATCCGACGGGAAAAAATGTCACCCGCAAACCGTTGACCTCCGAGCAGGTGGCGGCCAATGCCCAGACATATCAGGAGCAGGTGTTTTTTATTTTGGACCGTTCCCGGACCCAGGTGGTTTTTAACAGCAGTTGGATGGAAAAGTTGTCGGCGGCGGATATGATTCAATTGGCTGCCAGACATACGGTGGCCCGCATGCTGGAGCGGGAAGATTTTTCCAACCGTTATCACCAGGGGCAACCGATTGCGATTCATGAATTTCTTTATCCGCTGGTGCAGGGGTATGATTCGGTGGTGCTGAAGTCGGATGTGGAGTTGGGGGGGACGGATCAGACCTTCAATTTGCTGGTGGGGCGGGAGTTGCAGCGGGATTATGGTCAGTCGCCTCAATGTGTGTTGACCATGCCGATTCTGGAGGGGTTGGATGGGGTCAATAAAATGTCCAAATCTTTGGGGAATTATATTGCCATTCAGGATCCGCCCGCCGAGATGTTTGGCAAGTTGATGTCGCTTTCGGATGGTTTGATGTGGCGATATTATGAGTTGTTGTCGGCGATGGAGATGGAGGATGTGGAGGCGTTGCGGGCCCAGGTGGAGGCGGGTCGTTTTCATCCGATGGCGGCCAAAAAGCAGTTGGCCAAGGAGTTGACCGCCCGTTTTCATGGTCTGGAGCGGGCAGAGCATGCCCAGGAGATGTTTACCGCCGTTTTTGGCAACAAGGGGCTGCCGGAGGAGATCGAGGCGGTGACGTTGGCCAGCGAGGAGGGGGCGTTGGGGTTGGTGTCGGCCTTGTCTCAGGCGGGTTTGGTTGCCTCCAACAGCGAGGCTTTCCGCATGATTCAGCAGCAGGCGGTTTCGGTCGATGGCAGCAAGGTTGCCGACAACCGCATGATGTTGCAGGCGGGGAGGGAATATTTGCTGCGGGTGGGCAAGCGGCGTTTTGTGCGGTTGACCGTGGCATGAACAAAATTGTCTGGGTTGCCATTGCATTGATCTGGATGCCCTGGGCGGAGGGGGGGGCTGCCGAGTTGTTTTTCGGGGCGGCCAGTGGGGAGCGACTCCAGTTCAAGTTGTACTGGATGGGGGTGTTGGCGGGGGAGGCGACCTTGCAGATGGAGAGTGGCCCGCAGGGCTCTTATGTGGTGCGGAGTACGTTGAGCAGTTCGGGGGCGGCGCGGTTGGTGCGGGCGATTGACGACCGTTTTACGGCCGAGGGGCAGCGTCATGGTTTCCTGTGGAGTGCCCGGCGGTATCTCAAGGAGCAGCAGAGGGGCAGTCAGAGCAAATGGAGTCGGTATCAATTTGATCGGGAGTTGCGGCAGGTGGTACGCACCCGGCGCGGGTCGGAGGAGCAGCGGGAGGAGCGGCTACCCATTGCAGTGGAGTCGGAGCAGGTTACGGATCCTTTCAGCAGTTTTTATGCGGTGCGCGCCTGGCCGGAGCTGTTTCCCAACCGCAGGTTGGATCGGTGGGCGGTGGAGGGGGAGAAGGTGCATTGTTTGAGTATTGCTGTGGGTGGCGGCCATATGTTGGCCACAAAACTGGGGGAGTTGGCTGTTTTTCCCGTTCGCATCACGGTGGGCAACTCGGAAATGTTTCGGAATCGGGGCCCCATTGTGGTTTGGTTGACGGACGATATTCGGCGCATTCCGGTGCAGGTGGAGGCGCAGTTGGCGATCGGTTCGGTGGTGGCGGAGTTGGTGGCCTATGAGGATGGTTTGGGGGGGAGCAAATCGGTGCAACAGGGGGTAGGTGAAAAGCGTGAATGATTTTGGTGATGTGCCTGTTGTTGTCATTATTCCGGCCCGTTTTGCCTCCAGTCGGCTGCCGGGCAAGCCGTTGTTGGATTTGGGGGGCAAGCCGATGATTCGCCATGTCTATGAGCGGGCGATGCAGGCGGCGGTGGCGGCGGTCTGGGTGGCGACCGATGACCGGCGTATTTTTGAGGTGGTGCAGGGGTTTGGCGGGCGGGTGGTGATGACCTCTTCGGCCCATCTTTCCGGTACGGACCGGGTGGCGGAGGCGGCGCGGGCTGTTGTGCCGGCGGGGGCCATTGTGGTGAATGTGCAGGGGGATGAGCCGTTGTTGGAGCCGGCCTTGATCGATCAGGTGGCGGCTCCGTTGCGGCAGGATGCGGCTGTTGTGATGGCCACGGTGGCGCAGCCGTTGTATGATTTGTCGGCGGGGCAGGATCCCAATTGTGTCAAGGTGGTTTGTGACAGGCAGGGGTTTGCCCTCTATTTTTCCCGGTTGCCGATTCCTTTTGAGCGGGATGCGGGTTCGGTGGTGCGGCCTCTGTTGCGGCATGTGGGGTTGTATGCTTATCGGGGTGATTTTTTGCAGACTTTTGCCGTTTTGGCTCCCACCGAGTTGGAGCAGCGGGAGCGGTTGGAGCAGTTGCGGGTGTTGGAGCATGGTTATCGCATTCGGGTGGTGGTTGTGGAGGGGGGAGGGGAGGCCATCGGGGTGGACACGCCGGCGGATTTGCAGCGGGTGCGGGCGTTGCTTGTTGAGTGATTGCTGAGGTCCAGGAGACCGTGACGCTCTCCTGGACCCCGGCAACTGTTTTTTGCGAGATTGGGAGGGGTGCGCACGGGTATTTGTTGGTGCGTATGGGTTTTTTGTGGAGTTTATTCGGGGTCCGGGTGGGCCTGTTCTCTTTTGCTTGTTTGGATATGAGGGGTGAGTTGTGGCGATTGTTCCCGACCATTTTTTGTTATCAGGCCAGGGGAATCGGCTGGCTTTGTTGTGGGCGTTGGGGGGGATGTTGTTGTGGGGGGGGTGCAGTTCGGTGCCCCGTGATGAGTTGGACATTTCCCAGATTGACATCAGTAATGCGTGCAGTATTTTTCAGGGGCGCAGCAGTTGGTATCAGGTGATGGATCAATCGTTTCGCAAGTGGGGGACGCCGGTGCATGTGCAGTTGGCGATCATTCATCAGGAGTCCAAGTTTCGGTCGGATGCGCGGCCGCGGGGCAAGAGCATGTTTGGTTTATTGCCGGGTCCGCTGCTCTCTTCGGCTTTTGGTTATGCGCAGGCGTTGGATGGTACCTGGGCGCATTACAAGGAGCAGACGGGCAATCGTGGTGCGAATCGGGAGGATTTCCGGGATGCGACCGATTTTGTGGGGTGGTACAACGACATCAGCAACAAAAAGTTGGGTATTTCCAAGTGGGATGCGCGCAATTTATATTTGGCTTATCATGAGGGGCATGGGGGGTATGCGGCGCGGAGTTTTCGCAAAAAGTCCTGGTTGTTGCGGGTAGCGGACAAGGTGGATCGGAATGCGGTGCGGTATGACAAGCAGTTGGCGACGTGCAAGCATCAGTTCAGTACGGGGGATGGGCGGGAGAGCAACTGGTTTATCTGGCCGTTCTAACCTCCTGTCTTTATCACTCTTCCAAGCGGATTGCGGGTCCAGGGGGATCATCCCTCTGGTGGGGTGCAGGGGCGAGGCCCACGATGTGCCAACGTGATGACAACGCCCATATTTTTCTAATCTTTTCAAACTATTGCAGGGGTCCGGGGACCGTCACGGTCCCCGGTGGGGTGCAGGGGCGAAGCCCCTGCATGAACTGCGCGTTTTCCCAAAGCCCATTTTCGCAGAAAATGGGCGCAACGCGCCCAAAACCGCCCCGCAGGGGCGACTTTGGGAGGGCGGCAGCCCGACTCGCACGGTTATGTTATGGAAAATGTTTGGATAAGAAAGCAGAAGGTTCGGATATGCAGTTTTTTTTCTGATACAAGGCCAGAAACGGTTTTTTTTCCAAACCCTCCCAAACTTGGCCAGCTTTCGGTCGGGCTGCCGCCCTCCAGGAGTGCCCCTGCGGGGCGTTTTGGGCGCGCTGCGCCCATTTGCGCAGCAAATGGGCTTCTGTGAAAGCGCGCCCGTTACATGCAGGGGCTTTGCCCCTGCACCCCACCGGGGACCGTGACGGTCCCCGGACCCCTGCAATCGTTTTAAAAGATTAAAAAAAGCAGGCCACAGTTGGCAGATTCAAAAGAGGGGTGCTGCATCCAAACCTTTTTCGTAACAGAAGCGTTCTTGCCGTATCGCTTCATCTTTCGTATACTTAAAGCTGTCTGCGTTTGCTGAGTAAAAACCAAAGGGGCGGCTGTGACTTCAGCACGAACAAAGCAATTGTTTGAGCGTATGGTGACGATCTGGCAAGCGTTATGGCTGGATCATCCGACGTTTCAGAACGAGGAACGCCCGTTGCGTGCCCAATGGGAAGACACCAAGGGGCGGATTACAGCACTGGCAAAGGAAATTTATGACAACCAGAACTCTGCACCCTGTCCGCGTCCGGTAGAGCTGGCCGCATTGGACAAAGCCTTGTATCAGGAGCATATGACAAATCCGGGAGGAGATCGCATATGCTCTGATGTGACTGTAAATGGCCAGAAATTTCATGTCTACCTGCGCAGTTTTCCGCGCCCGTTCTCTCTGCATGACACCCAAAGTGGTCATTTGGCGTTTTGGTTGCGTCACTATCGGATCGTACCGGCCTCCATCAGGGGTTATAGCGTCGATATAAAATTTTTGGATAGCACATCAAACAAAAAGTTGCGCGGGGAGGGGAAAATCGCGCGTGTTTACCTGGGCACATTCCCGGATGGCTGTACTCCGGATTGGTCGGAGAAACATAAGCCATATTATGTGGCGGATAAAATAACGAATCCAGATCGTCGGCTTGGTTCCATCCTCCAGGCACTGGAAGAGGCAGAGCAGCAGGGAGCACAGGTCGTTTTGTTTCCAGAGTTGACGGTTACTGTTGCGCATCGGCAGGAGATCTGTCGTTGGCTGAATGGTCGTGAGCACCCTTTTTTGCTTGTGGTTCCCGGGAGCTTTCACAAGGGCGCGCTGCCTGGTGAAAAGGCTCAATCATCCTGTAACGATCGACGCAATCAATCCTGTATTCTGAACAGTGCCGGTGTACCCTTGTTGGAACAGGATAAATTGGTCCCTCTTTTTGTGCGCAACAGGTTGGAGGGAAACAACTCCTCGTCCACAGAGGACAAGAGATGTTTCGAGGGCGTGGGTTCGGCGGAAAAGATTCATCTGCTGGATACGGACATTGGACTGATTGCTTTGGCGATTTGCCGCGATCTGCTGCAAGAAAGTTCTCCGATCACCGATATTTGGGAATCTTTGGCCCCGGATTGGATCCTGGTGCCCTCCATGTCCGAAGGTGTGAGCGGGCACCAGTTGACGGCCGAACGGCTGTTTCGCATGTACGGCACCCGGGTATTGGTGGCCAATCAATGTTTGGCTGGCAAATTTGAGAAGGCGAGTCACGGCTTTGTTTCCCCCCTTCGAATACCGTTGGGTGAAATATTGCCCATTGCACCGCATAATCGGCTGGCGAATGTGTCCATTCCAGGTTAACATGAAGTCGTCGCCTGTGCTGGTTTATCTCACAAATATTTCAGAGAGGTTTGCCAAGCCATGACCATCGACCTTATGCATGACCTTCCTTTCATTCTGGCTGACACAGCCACAACCGACGAGTTGTGGAAAGCTGTGGCGGCTACTGAGCTTTGGACCCAGCGGGCCGCAGAGGTTTTGGACTATGTTTACCGGGTGCGTGTTGCCATGTTGCTGCGCACCCAGACGCCTCCTGACTCATTGCGCTGCTGGATTGAGCATCTGCAACAGGTGGCGCAGTCTCGATTGCCAGAACAACTGGAAAGCCTGAATAAATCGTATGCAAGTCGATGGCTGGCTTTGCGGGATTTACTGGTTGAACGGTCTGATCATTATCCTGCGCCCCCCCTGCCAGCCGATCAAAGTTTGCCGGCAACTCTGTGGAAAACCGTACAGGACACCTCGGATTGGACACAGGAAGCAGCGGCAACGATGGATCAAGCCTACCGGACGGGCTTGATCGTGTTGTTGTGCAGTAAAACGGTTGATGCCGAGTTGGCTCGTTGGAGTGAACATCTGGGGCGGGTGGCCCATCCCCTCCTGCGGCAGGCACTGGAAAAGTTGGAAAAACGCTATATCAGTCGGTGGCAGCTGTTGCGGGAGTTGCTGGAGGATCGCTTGGCAATGCGCCGCTACCCCTTGCCAGAGTTGTTTCTGGAACGCCCTCATGTACAAACAACCTTGCAGCGGGTGGCCGATGGTGAGCTGAAAATAAAAGCCGCGTTGGAACAGCAAAAAGAGCATGAGGAACAGGATTTTACGCATAGTATGGAGCTGTTGGAACGATTGGAGTTGATTCGCTACGACATCGTGGACGGAAAAGAGATCCTGTCGCTAAGTGTTCGGGCCGCGGATCTCCCGGCCGGGTATCTGCGGGCAGGATCTCTGGCTCAACCAAACAACATCAACGATGATCAAAGCGCATCAGATACAGGACCAAAGGCTGGAGTGGTTATATCCGGCTCTTCGGGAACCGCGAAATCTTGGCTTGCTCGAAGAGGGTCGAATGATCTTTTATGCGGCGTTGATGGAGCAATCGGCAAGATAGATGCACAGGAACGCCGGAGGGCGGCAGCAGCATGAACAACACTCTCTGCGCCACCTTTTACAGCTTTAAAGGGGGAGTGGGGCGTTCCATGTTGTTGGCCAATGTGGCCGCAGCCCTGGCTCTTGATTTGGTGGAACCGAACCAATCTCTTCGGAGTTCCAAGCGGGTGTTGATATGGGATCTGGACCTGGAAGCTCCGGGTTTGCATCTGTTGGGAGCCCTGACTCCGCAACAACCTCCCACGCAAGGGTTTCTGGATTGGTTGGCCGACTGGCAAGTTGCCTCTGGTGACGTTGTTCCCGATGAAAACCAGATCAAACAGTTGCTGGAAAAGAGTATTTGTCCCCTGGGGAGGCTGGTCAAGCCGGCTCGGGACTCAACCGGCGCAGCGGCAGGCCATGCGCAGAAATCGACAAGCCATTGGGAGCCGTTGGAGGGGTTGTCCCTGTTGCCAGCCATGTCTGGGGATACCGTTGATCTGGTTGCCTACGCCTTGATCGACTGGCATCAGATCCTGGTGGAACGGGCAGATATTGGCAAGCGGTTGTTTTTGGCCATTCTGGCGCAAGCGGCCAGAGAGTTTGACTATATCCTGATTGATTCCCGTACCGGGTTGACTGATCTGGGGGGAATTTTAACGGCTGTGTTGCCGCATGTTACGGTTTTGGTGGCCAATTACAGTCGACAGAACACCCACGGGATTTCCGCGATTCACCAGGCTCTGACGATAGCAGTCGACGGCCACCACCCGGCGCGTGCCGCTCTGGATCAGCCAGCCTTGGAGTTGATAACCGTGGCCTCGCCCGTGCCTGCGGAGGACGCCCGGTTGTTGGAGGAGCGACGTGCCGTATGGCACCAACAGTTTCCCAATAGTCAGGCTCTGGAAATTCCGCTTTTGCCCGAGCTGTTGTTGCTGGAGTCGCTGCCTGTTTTGAGTGGTACGGATGTTCAAGCCAAGCCGTATGTGCAAGTGGCTATGCGTTTGAATTTATTGCGTCAGAATGATCAAGCGGAGAGGGAGAAAGAGGCAGAAGCCAAGGAGATCTATTCGGATCCTTCTGACCAGAGGGGGAAAGGCAGCGATCAGGGGTTCCGTTTTGAGCAGCAAGTGGCTCGGTTGTTAAGTCTGTTGGGATATAGTGTGGAAGAGAAACAACTGGTGGGTGGGAATCAGGTGGATTTGATTGCCCGACAGAGCCGCGGTTTTGAGATGGTCTGTTATCTGGTGGAGTGCAGGGACCATAAAGGGCCAAAGGGCAAAGCGGTGTTGGAAAAGTTGCAGGGTTGGACGCAGGGTGAGGCGGGCAAAAAACTGGGTTGCCGGGCCATGGTGGTGGCCCATGATTTTACCTACCAGGCGCGCAGCTATGCCAAAGAGCAGAACATGGTGCTGACAACGCCCGAAGAGATGGAAAACATGCTTTTTCCGTTTCCGGCCTATCTGGCCGGTTTGCGGCAGGCGTTTGAGCAAAGCCGTTTGGCCCGTACCTATGTTGGGCAAAAGGTATTGCTGGAGGCGGAGCCGCAGCCGGAGGGGGTGGATCTGCTGGAGTATGCCGTGCGCTGGGCGACGGGTCAGGTTGGCAAAAATTTATGGTTGCTGCTGGGCGACTATGGCACCGGCAAAACAGCATTTTTTAAACGGTTGGCCTATGAGCTTGCTGTGCGGGCCGAAAAGGAGCCTGGCCAACCCATGCCCTTGGCCATCAACCTGAAACAGTTTCCCAACGCGGTCTCGCTGAAAACCCTGATCCAGGAATATTTGCGGGACCAGCAACAGTGGATTGGCGACCCGGAGATCCTGTTATACCTGCTGGAACAGGGGCGGTTGGTGTTGCTGCTGGATGCCTTTGACGAGATGGGCACGGCCACCATTGGCCGGAGTGTAGAGGAGCAATTTCGCCAATTGGCCTGGGCTGCCACCCGGGGCAAAGCGCGGGTACTCATCACCTGTCGCACCCATTTTTTCCGCGACCAGCAACAGATCAAGCGGCAGTTTTTGACGGCGCAGGACAGCCTGATCAGTCAGGACTCTCCCCTGGGGCAGGTGGCACGGGGTTTTGATGCCGCCCTGGACGAGTTGTTGCTTTTCAACCCGGCGCAAATCGAGCAATTTTTGCGGCAATCCCTGCAAAATGATCCGCAGCGCATGGACGAGGCGCAAAAATTTATTGAAAACACCTATAACCTGGGCAATTTGGCCCCCAGGCCGGTGATGCTGGAGATGATTCTGGGCTCGCTGGACACGTTGATGGCGGGGGCCGCAGCGCAGCAAAAAATGACCCCCGCCCAACTCTACCATGCCTATACCAGTGAATGGTTGGAGGATCGCAGCAGCAAGCAGTTGCAGACCGGGGTGGAGCAGCGGCGCAAACTGTTGGAGCATCTGGCCTGGCTGCTGTGGAGTCAGCCCCAAAACCGCATTCACCATCAGGCGTTGGTGGATTTTCTGGCAACTCTTCAGAGTCGGGAGTTTGCCGGACTGGACCTGACGCGGGTTGACCTGGAGCTGCGCACGGCCACCTTTCTGACTCGCACCAATGAGGGCTATTTCAGTTTTTCCCACAAAAGCTTTCTGGAATTTTTTTGTGGTCGCTTTTTGTACCGCGCCCTGCAGGATAAAACCGCAGCGGCCAATCTGGCCAAGGCATTGAATACCACGCCGCTGACCAAAGAGACGGGCGCATTTTTTGCGGATATGTTGGGGGAGTCGGACAGGGAAACCCTGGCACCCATTCTGCGCGACATTTTGTCGCAAGATTATCAACCCCGGGTGAGTGAAAATGCCCTGCGCTTGGCATATGGTGTGGCTGAACAGAGATCGGACTCGGGGGGCGTGCTACAAACGGAAATGAAAAAAATGGTGCCTGCCGGTGCCAAACTGGCCAGGGCTGAATTGGCAGGAGATGACTTGTTTGGGGGATGGTTGCGTGGAGCCGACTTGGCCGGGGCAAATTTATCCAGAACAAGTCTGGTGGGAGCAGATCTGAGCGGAGCCAATTTAACGGGGGCGATTCTGGAAGGTGCTAATTTGTTTGACGTGCAGGCTGTCGGAACAAATTTTAGTCAAGCAAATATGCGGGGTGCAGATCTTCCTTTTGGCCGTTTTGAGCAGGCAATATTCGCAGGGGCGGATATGCGCGGCGTTAGCGGCCAAGAGGCAGGATGGACGGCGGCCGATTTTAACGGGGCCAACTTGGCGGGAGCCGTTTTATCCCCGGTCGATGCGCCGGACAAGCTTTTCGCGGGAGCAAACCTGGAAGATGTTGTCTGGGCTGCTGTTTCTCATCCTTCAGCAGAAAAATTAGTTGATCTTTGAAGGGGTCTGGGGAACGTTACGGTCCCCAGTGAGGTGCAGGGGCACTCACGGAGGGCGGCAGCCCGACCGGGGGCGGGCAAAACAGGACAGGGCTTGGAACAAAAACCATACCCCGGCCAAATCGATGACTGAATATCCCACCGACTGTTTTTTTGCTCAAACCTTCTCAATGACATAACCGTGCGTGTCGGGCTGCCGCCCTCCCAAGGTCGCCCCTGCGGGGCGGTTTTGGGCGCGCTGCGCCCATTTGCTGCGCAAATGGGCTTCTGTGAAAGCGCGCCCGTTACATGCAGGGGCTTTGCCCCTGCACCCCACCGGGGACCGTGACGGTCCCCGGACCCCTGCAATCGTTTAAAGAAAGAGCGCAATCATCGCATATTGCTGCGCAAATGGGCTTTGGGAAAACGCGCCCGTCCATGCAGGGGCTTTGCCCCTGCACCCCACCGGGGACCGTGACGGTCCCCCGGACCCCTGCAATCGTTTGCTCGACGACAGAACGGGCAAACAGGAGGAGCAACCGCTCGCGATCAATAACGAACCAGCTTGACCTCCAACACATTCGGCACATCACGCAACCGCTGCATCACCGCTGCCGGCACATCCTGATCCACATTGATAAAGGCAATGGCCCGCCCACCCGCTTCCACACGACCCAAATGAAAATTGGCAATGTTGATCGAAGCACTACCCAATATGGTCCCCACCCGCCCAATCAAACCCGGACTGTCCTGATTGGCAATAAACAACAAATTACCCTCCGGCGTCGCCTCGATGGGAACCTGATTCATGGAAACAATACGCGGCTGCTGACCATTGTTGAACAACGTCCCGGAAATACACCGCTCTCCCCGCTCCGTCACAATGGCCACCGTGATCATGGAGGTAAAACCGGTCCGACACCGCTTGTTGATCGCCTCCACCACCTCAATACCACGCTCTTCGGCAATCAACGGCGCATTCACAATGTTGACCCCCGTCTCCAGAATCGGCGTCAATAGACTGTTCAACAACACATTGGTGATGGGCTTCCGGTTGAGCTGCGATACCTCCCCCTCATAAGTGACCTCAATGCGCTGAATCCCCGTCTCCGTCAACTGCCCCATCATGGTCCCCAACTTGTCCGCCAGATTGAGAAATGGCCGCAAAACCGGCAACTCACCCTCGGAAACCGCCGGTATGTTCAACGCATTCTGTACCGTGCCGTTCAACAGATAATCGGCAATCTGCTCGGCAATCTGAACCGCCACATTTTCCTGCGCCTCCACCGTCGAAGCCCCCAAATGGGGCGTGCAAACCACATTCTCCAACTCAAACAACGGATTGTTGATCGCAGGCTCCTGCTCAAAAACATCCAACGCCGCCGCAAAAACCTTGCCGGACTTTAACGCCTCATATAACGCCGTCTCCTCAATAATACCACCCCGGGCACAATTGACCACAATCACACCCTTTTTCATCTTGGCAAACGCCGCCGCATCCACAATATGCTGGGTCTGGCGCGTCAACGGCGTATGCACCGTCAACAGATCAATCCGGGGCCAAAAATCATCCAACTGCTCAATCAACTCCACCCCCATATCCTCCGCCCGCTGCCGGGAGAGAAACGGGTCGTAGGCGATCACATGCATCTTCAAGCCCTGAAACCGCTCCACCACCAGAGAACCAATGTTGCCGGTGCCAATAATACCCAGCGTCTTGCCCCCCAACTCCCGACCCATGAAACGGTTTTTTTCCCACTTGCCCGCCTTGGTGGAGGCGGTGGCCGAGGCGATGTGCCGCGAAGCCGCCAACGCCAACGCAACCGTATGCTCCGCCGTCGTCACCGAGTTGCCAAACGGGGCATTCATCACAATCACCCCCTTCTTGGAGGCCGCCGGAATGTCCACATTGTCCACCCCAATCCCCGCCCGCCCAATCACCCGCAACTGACTCGCCGCCTGAATCAACTCTCCGGTCAACTTGGTCGCCGATCGAATCGCTATCCCCTCATACGCCGATATGATCTCCTTCAACTCCGCCACCGACAGACCGGGACGGACATCCACCTCCAAACCGCGTTGACGAAACAGCTCTTCCGCCTTGGGGGACATTTTATCCGCAATCAAAACCTTGGGCATGATAGATTCCTTTGTCTTGCTCCCCGATCCGCATGGCGGTTGTGGGAGTCTTGGTGTGGGTCAATTTTTCCGGTTGAAAAAAGGCTGAAAAACGGGTAGCCCTTTCCGACAGTGCAAGCCTCGTTCTTTTAACATACGGTTCAGGGGATGACAAGCGTGGGACAACAACGACCTCCAACTGTTCTGGTTGTGGCCGGTTCCGATCCCGGTGCAGGGGCCGGGTTGCAAGCCGATCTGAAAACCATTACCGCCCTCGGCGGTTATGCCTTGACCGCCGTCACCGCCATCACCGTGCAGGATACCCGGCGGGTTTATCAGGTTTATCCGTTGTCGCCTCAGCAGGTGGTGCAGCAGATGCGGGTCTCTTTGGCGGATGTGCCGATCGATTGCATCAAGTTGGGCATGTTGGCAACCCGGGCGATTGTGGAGGCGGTGGCGGAGCTGTTGGCAGAGTGGCCCGCCATTCCGGTGGTGGCGGACCCGGTATTGGCGGGTACGGCTGGGGGTACTTTATTGGATGCAGGGGGGCGGCAGGCTTTTCTGGCCGCCTTGTTGCCGCGCATTGCGTTGTTGACTCCCAATTTGCCGGAGGCGCAGGCGTTGACCGGCAGTTCGGTTCAATCGGTTGGGGATATGTTGCGGGCGGCTCGTCAACTGGCGGGTGTGCAGGGGCGGGCGGTGTTGGTCACGGGTGGGCATCTGGTTGGGGCGTCGCTGACCGATCTGTTATGGGATGGTCGGGCGGTGCGTCACTATTACAGTCAGCGGTTGCCCGGAACGTTTCATGGTACCGGTTGCACCTTGGCTGCGGCCATTGCGGTGGGTGTTGCCCAGGGCAAAAGCCATGATGAGGCGGTGCGGGTTGCGTTGCGTCACCTGCGTCGCGCCATGGCGGAATCGCTGCCGCTTGGACGGGGGCAACAGATTCTCAACCCCTTCTTCCATCGCTTTTCTTAATCTTTTAAAACGATTGCAGGGGTCCGGGGACCGTCACGGTCCCCGGTGGGGTGCAGGGGCAAAGCCCCTGCATGTAACGGGCGCGCTTTCCCAAAAGCCCATTTGCGCAGCAAATGGGCGCAGCGCGCCCAAAACGCCCCGCAGGGGCACTGCTGGAGGGCGGCAGCCCGACCGAGAGCTGGCCAAATCGGGCATGGCTTGGAAAAAAACCGATCCTGGCCTTGTATCAAACAAAAAATGTAATACAATCAAAGCGTAATATCCGAACGTTCCGCTTTCTTATCCAAACATTTTCCATAACATAACCGTGCGAGTCGGGCTGCCGCCCTCCCAAGGTCGCCCCTGCGGGGCGGCTTTGTGCGCGTTGCGCCCATTTTCTGCGAAAATGGGCTTTGGGAAAACGCGCATCTCAGCAGGGGCTTTGCCCCTGCACCCCACCGGGGACCGTGACGGTCCCCGGACCCCTGCAATCGTTTTAAAGCGAAAAGGCCAAGCCAAGCCATTCAAGCAATCAAGGCACAACCGAACCCGTCCCCTGCGTCCGGATCTTGCGCACCGGCCAAACCAAATTTTTCCGCTCCTGACTGCCATTATACAACATGCCCCGATCAGGCAATAAATACCAAACATGATTCGGATTGGCCTCATGCAACGTACTCGACCAATAATAACTGGACGACTGTACCTCCTCAAACAAACCACTCTCCTGCCAGTCCAACAAAATCTGCATCTCACGCATGGTGGGTAACCGCCACTCACCCGCATGAGAACCATCCGTCAACTGACAAGAGCCATTGGCAAGCGCATACACCACATCCCTGGCCTCAAGCCATTTCATCTTGCCGAAACAATTGGCATTTTTCAACCCAACCAACCCCTTCTTGTTATCAGAAACCGTCCCATTGCCATTATCCACAAAACGCGGCAACGGCTTGGGAGGCGCAGGCAACGCCACCACCTCCTCCCGCCGCGGCGCAACAACCTCCCGCCGGGGCGCAGCATAAGAGGGCGGCGGCAACTCCTGCTCCCGAACCCCACCCCGTACCACCCCAGGCTCATCCCCCATATCAATCCGCTGAAAATGAAAGGTGGTGGCAGCCGCCGGCTCCTTCGGTGCCGATACAGTCGGCATCACACTATAACTGCCACTCTGGAAATCCGGCAAATCCTGCACAACAGGAGCCGCCTTGACCACCGGAACCGTGGCCGACGGGTTCATATCAATGGGGACAGAAGCAGACCGCCGGGAGTCGGACCCTGGACGATGACCGGCCCGCGATGAAACCGTACTCTGCCGGGAGACAGACGACTGAGTACGCGCCGAACCGTACGACCGACTCTCCACCGGCCGTCGCGGCCGCTGCACCACCGCCTTGCTCCGCTGACGTACCGGACGCGCCTTCTGAACCCGCCTTTTGGCCCGGGCCTCCCTGGGCAATACCACCGCCGGGGCCTTCCTGGTCACCACCGGGGCCTGCCTGGTTGTCGCCGGGGCATCTTTGGCCGCCGCCGGGGCATCTTTGGCCGCCGCCGGGGGCTCTTTCTCTGCTGTTGAGGTCTCTTTGGTCGCTGCCGGGGGCTCTTTCTCTGCTGTTGAGGTCTCTTTGGTCGCGGCGGCAGCCTCCTTGTCCTCCTCCGCAACCGGTTTATCCTCTTCTGCAACTTTCTTATCCGTCTCTGCGGCCGCTTTGACCGCCGTCGCAGCGGCACCGGAGCCCTTGGCACCACCCCCCGCTATCTCACGCAACTTGGCCTGCGCCTTCAAATTGCCCCGGGCCGCCGCCTTGCGCAACCAGAACAGTGCCTGCTTCCTGTCCTGCGCAACCCCAAATCCCCCCTCATACATCAAACCCAGATTGGCCTGCGCCGTCACACTATCCTGGGCCACCGCCTTGCGATACCAGTCCACCGCCTCCGCATGGTCCTGCTCAACCCCACGGCCATCCCGGAACAAATTACCCAAATTGTTCTGCGCCGCCGCCATGCCCTGCTCCGCCGCCTTCAAATACCAGGCCGCCGCCCCCTGGGAGTCCTGTACAACCCCATCACCCTTGTCATACATGCGACCCAACCGGTACTGCGCCCTGGGAGATCCCTGCTCCGCCGCCTTGCGCAACCAAAACTCGGCCTTGGCCTTGTCCTGCTCAACCCCCCGACCCTCCAGATAACGTAAACCCAGAATCCACTGACTCTCCCTCTCTCCCGCCTCCGCCTTGGCGGTCACCGCGGCCAAATCGGCAGCCATGCCAACCCCACCAAAACAGACCAATCCCACCAACAGCAGCAAAAGCGGAACAATACGCATGGCAGATTCCTCTGGATCACCCTTTGTTTTTCTTGGGTTTTTTCTTGGGTTTTTTCTCTTTTCCCGCATCATTCCACATGGTCTGAATACAGAACTCTGCCTGATCAGGTGGGAACTCCTGGCAAATGGCATCATACAAAAATACCGGTACCGCATCCTGAACCCGCTTCCCCTGCGGAAAATGACGCGGAGTGATGATGCGCGCCGAAGGGTGACTGTGCAGCCAGCTGGTACGGTCACTCTGGTTCAGAAAACCCACCACAATGTCGCCGATAATCGCAAATTTTTTGTTCACACGCTCTCCTCTCTGTCAACCCCCCTCGGGAGGATAGACCAAATGGTTACGGTTCTGCAACAGGAATGCGATAGCGCGCCAAACGCTCCTCAATCTGCTGATACAACACAGGCAGCCAGGCGGGCGCAGCGGGAAGCGGGGACTGCTCCCGCAGCACACGAAAATCATAAGGCGCAATGATCACCTCGGCCGGGCCCCCCGCCGCCGTGAGTGCCAATACAAACAACTCCTCAATCGCCGCATCACCCACAGCAACACAACCGACCGAGCTTTTTCCCCCATGGACAAAAATATCCCCCCCCAAATCTGTCCGACCCTCCTCGGCCGCACGCTGCTGATCAAACAGGTTGGGATAGTCCAGTTTTAATGCAAGGTGATAACTGCTGCTGGGATGCAACCAGATCACTTGATAGATTCCCTCTGGAATCTGCCGGTCGCCCCGCTGTTGTTTGGGACCAGCCTGACCGCTCATGGCCGTGAGGGGATAACGCTTGACCAGACGGGGCACCGTGTCGGTGTGAACCCACAACTCCAGCCTCTGTTCCGCCTTGAAAACCAATAACGCAAAGGCATTATCCAGCGGATACCCTATCCCGGCCCGATGGAGAAAATCGCGCACACGACCCTCCACCCCAGGGTCAATGGTAAAAAGCGCACCCGCATCCGCCAAGGGAACCGGCGCATCCGCCGACCAGGCGGTCAATACCCCCCCCCACAACACCATCACCATCCCAAAAATCCTCCAACCCTGGAGCATTTCCCCCCCCCTTGACGGATATCCCCTCTGATCTCAGGAACGATACAACTCCGAAGCCTGCACCTTTTCCAGAACACGACCATGAATGGCCGCACTGGCCGCAACCAGATTGCCGGAGGCCAAATAATCGCCCCCTCCCGCAAAATCCGTGATCAACCCCCCCGCCTCCTGGAGAATGAGTACCCCCGCCGCAATATCCCAGGGGGCCAAACCGCTCTCCCAGAAACCATCATAACGACCATCCGCCGTATAACACAGATCCAGGGCCGCACTCCCCTGGCGACGGATACCATGACAAGCGGCGCACAACAGACGAAACGAGTCCAGATAAGCGACCAGCTTCTCTTTGTGCCGGGTGGGAAAACCGGTCGCCAACAGCGCACGGGAGAGCAGACGATTTTGCCCGCTCCGAATGCGGCGGTCATTCAAAAAGGCCCCGCCACCCCGCTCCCCCACATACAACTCATCCCCCATCGGGTCATAAACCACCCCGGAGAGCAAAGTGTTCCCCTCCGCCAGGGCAATCGAAATGGCAAAATGGGGTATGCCACGAATAAAATTGTCCGTCCCATCAATGGGATCCACAATCCAATACCGCCCGGCACCCTCTCCCTGCCAACCGCTCTCCTCCGCCTGAATCCCGAATTGCGGGTAACCCCTTTTCAGATGGTATAAAATTTCCCGCTCCACCGCCGTATCGGCATTACTTACCCACTCCCCAAAAGCCTTGCTCTGAATGTCCAGTTCATGCCGATTGCGAAACAGGTCAACAGCCCGCGCACCCGCCTGTCGGGCGGCACGAACGGCAACATTGGTGTGAGGCGCGTAATTCATAATGGTCCAGGGAGATAAAAGGAAGAGTCCATTGGCAGCGTCTCCACAGCGCAGACACCACCCCAGGAGGGCAGCATAACATGATACAGCAACTTCGTCATCCCAGCCCTTGCAAACGGCCATAAAATCACCACGACCAGCCACGCCATACCAGAAATACCCGCCGGCCATCTCCCAAAACATGCACCGGTTATTGAACAAGGCAAGATTTGCCGACAGCGCAGTGCTTGCTCCCAACCGGAGACCTGGATTGCCCGATTTTTTGGGAAAAAAAGGCCAAAACAGCCCATTAACGATACCGAATGTTTTTGATAAAAGACTAACAATAACAATATTTTATATTGATTTGAATCGACCGGTGCCGAGGCTGTTTTTATGTTGGCACAAGCAGTGCATAAAGGTAGCTCAACGCCATGGTCTCGAACGGTTAACAATGGCGGAGCGGATCGAAAGGGAGAGAGGAAGGCATGTCTGTCAATAATATTTTAAATGTTTCCAAGTCGGGTATTTACGCTGCACAAAATACGTTGCAGACGGTCTCCCACAACATTGCCAATGCCAATACTCCCGGTTATTCCCGGCAGACCGTTGCCCTGCAAAATGCGCCGCTGGGTTTGGGGGTGCAGATCAACGATATTTCCCGGCAATTGGACACCCTGCTGGATCGTCGCCAGGAGTTGGGCGTCGGGGAGTTGGGCAGCCTGGAGACCAAAGACCGCTTTCTGGCCCAGATCGAACAGATCTTTAACGAGGCCGACAAGGATGGCCTGTCGGTTCGCCTGGACTCCCTCTATGCGGCGGCTGACAACCTGGTGGACAACCCCACCAATCCGGTCGGGCGGGCAGAATTTGTCACCAAGGCGGACAGTACAGCCCGCTATATGCAGGATATGCACAACCGGTTGGCAGGCCTGCTGACCCCGGTGGATCAGGAGGTGGATGTCCTGCTGGCCGATGTGAACAACCGCCTGAAGGCCCTGCGGGACATCAATGCGGTGCTTTCCGGCTCCGGTTCCACCGATCCTTCCGCCGACCTGCAGGATCAGCGGCGGCAGATGGTGCTGGAACTGGGCAAATTGATCGATATCCAGACCCTGGAGGTGCCGGGTGGCGGATTGCAAATCATGATGGCGGGTGGACAGGGGTTGCTGGCCGATTCGGTCCATGCCGCCACCCTGGTGCGCAGCAAAAACAATGCCGTCGATCCAACCTTTCCGGTTGCACCGGGGACGCCCCCCAAATTGACCAACTTCCGGGGTATCACCCTGGATGATCGGGATGTGCTCAAGGTGCAGGGCGGGGCTCTGGGTGGACTGCTGGAGATTCGTGACACCGTCATCAATGGCAAAAATGGTGCCCTGACTCAGCTGGAGGCACTGGCGGACGAGATGCGTTATCAGTTCAACCTCATCGGCAGCACCGCCGTCAGCCAGGGCATGTACAGCAGCCAGACCGGCGTCTTTTCGTTGGGAACCGACCTGGGGCTGCAGGCGATGAGTGACCTCTCCGACGATCCGCTGGCGGATATGTATGCACACTCACCCGCCGACCTCTCCCGGGTGGTGGATGGCGAGATTGTCTTTGCCTCCGGTGCGGATGGCGACCATCTGACCACGATTTCCCGGGTGACCGTGCGCAAGGGGATGACCATCAGCCAGGTGCTGGAGGCGATCAACGAGGCCGATGCCGTCGATGCCAACGTGACGGCAGATAACAGATTGCAGATTCAGGCCGCCAACGGCCGGGTCTACGGGGTGGTCTCTGACAGCTCCCATGTGCTGGCCGCGTTGGGAATCGGTGCCCTGTTCGGCGGCAAGGGAGCCGGGGATATCGCCCTCAATCCGGTCCTGGCAGACGACTCCCGCCAGCTGGGTGTCGGGAAAATGGTGAGCAAAAAAGAGGATCTGAACGATCCCACCCGGGTGACCAACGTCGTCTTCAATGATGGGGACAACCAGGCCGCTTTGGCCGTCAGTCGCTTGCGGACCACCAAATTTGAAATTTCTGGTCGCACCGCCAGCCTGACCGGCAGCTATGCCGCCACGGTGGGCATGCTGGGCGCGGTGATCAATCAGAACAAAGAGTCACTGACAGCCCAACAGGCAGCACAAACCTTCATCGGTCAAATGCGGGAGTCCACTTCCGGGGTCTCCATGGAGGAGGAGTTGACCGACCTGATGCGCTTTCAACGGGCCTTTCAGGCCTCCAGCAAGATGGTGAGTACGGCTGACGAATTGATGCAAACCATTATCAATATGGTGTAGGGCCAGCAGGCAGAGTGTGTAATGCTTCTCGGTGTTCTGGATGGATAGAGGAAAAAAAAGATGCGCGTGACCAATAACATGATGTTTGCAGCCGGGGTGACAGCCCTGCAGGCACAGCAGCAGGAGATCATGCAGGCCCAGGCCCAGAGCGTCTCAGGCATGCGGATCCAGAAGCCATCCGATGATCCCTCCGGCATCTTTCGGCATCTGCTCTTCTCCTCCGATCTCTCCGGGGTGCAGAGCCTGAAACGCAACACCGATATCGCCGCCCAACGCTTGGTCACCGGCGATACCAGCCTCGGCACCGCTCACAACAGCATGATGCGTGCCTACGAGCTGGCGATGAATTTTGCCCATGGGACGGCCGGCAACGATCCGGAAATATTGAAAGGTTCCGCCACCGAAGCCCTTGCACTCTATCAGAACATTCTGACAGTGGCCAACATGGAGATGGATGGCGTGCCGCTGTTCGGGGGCGGGCGCACCAACACCCCGTTCGATGATACCCATCTGCAGACCACCGAAGTGCTGGTGCAGAGCAATGGGGTCGGCTCCCATCGACCGGTTCCAGCCGGGTTGGTGGCCGGTGTGGATGCGACCTTTGTTGTCCCGGATGAGCAGGTCGGGCTGAAAACTTCCTACGTGATCACCCCCTCCACCACCGAAGCCGGTGCCTATGATGTCGATATCAATGGGGTGCGGCAAGATTTGCCCATCTTCCCGACCGAACGGATCGGCATGGACCCCTACCTGGATCTGGGCAATGGCGTCACCATCAACATGGGCGGCAGCCTGGGTGAAGGCGATCGGCTCTTTTTCGATGTGCTGCCGCCGGCCAATGCCCGCTTCTACAAGGTCTCCCCCGCTGCGGACGGTGGTGGCGGCTACGATGTCGATGTGAACGGGGTACGGCAAGGCACCTCCGTCTTCCCGAAAGAGCGGACCGATCAAAACAGTGTGCTGGACCTGGGTAACGGCCTCACCCTGGATATGGGCAGTGAGTTGGGCATGCGGGTGGAGGGAGGAGAGACCGTCTCCTTTGTGCCCCCGGGTACCCTCTTCACCACCACAACACCCAAACTGTTCCCGAACGAGGCCGATGCCCCAACGGATGTCAATGTCTCCGTCGGCTTTTCCGCCAAGGTGGCACCCGGTGCCACCTTCGACGATCTGCCCCTGAGCATCAAGCTCTCCTACCAGGCCAGCACCGGAAAGTATGCCGTCAACATCAACGGCGTCGAACGCGCCCCGGTGGAGGTTCGGCCCGGTCGTCCCCCCCTGCTGGATCTGGGGAACGGTGTCACCTTCAACCTGGTGGGACAGCCGAAGGTGGGAGACATCTTCTTTTTTGAGGTGGTGCCCAGCTACCAGGGTGGCGAGGCTGATCGGCCGATCCTGGTGAGCGGCGGCAAAACCCTGCCCGGCAATGTGACCGGGGGTGAGTTTGTGGAAGGAGGGGGCAGCATTGGCAAGGGGATCAATATTCTCGGCGCGTTGGCCTCACTGCGGGGGGCTCTGCTGCGGGGAGATTCGGCTGAGGTGGCGGTGCAGTTGGATCGCCTGCAGGCCGGACGGGCCCAGACCTCGGACATGCAATCGCTGACCGGTGTGCGCTCCACCCAGATGGATATGACCGCCTCCATCCTGGCCAGCGATGAGGGCACACTGCAATCCTTGAAGGCCGACAATTCCGAGGCCGATCTGTTTGCCGTGATGAGTCGTTTGCAGCAGGCTTCACAGTCGATGCAGATGCTGACGACCACCGAGCGTGAAGTGTTGAACATCTCGCTGCTCGATTTTATTCGTTAGTGACCATCACCCCCGGGTTGGGGGGTGCAGGATTTACGCGCAACGGGCCTGTGCTACCCCACCTCGTTGCGTGACAGCAGGATTAACCATTTGGGTGTGGAGAGAGGATGTCATGGAAATTCAGGGAACCCGGTTTGGTGTTCTGGAGTTTAAAGAGGAAGAGATCATCACGCTCAATGAGGGCTTGCTGGGTTTCCCGATGAGTCGGCGGTTTCTCCTGTTTCCTTACGGTGAGAACTCTTCATTCTTTTGGCTGCAGTCTGTTGATGAGCCTGAGATCGCATTCATCGTGGTAAACCCGTTCGACTTTTTTG
Source organism: Magnetococcales bacterium HCHbin5 (assembly GCA_002753505.1). Classification (GTDB taxonomy): domain Bacteria; phylum Pseudomonadota; class Magnetococcia; order Magnetococcales; family Magnetaquicoccaceae; genus Magnetaquicoccus. The sequence continues at coordinate 32,693 of PEAG01000024.1, forward strand.
CCAACGTCGAGTTCCAGGTTCAGGATGAGGACGCCTTGGCACTGGAGCTGGAACGCCCGGAGGATGTGGAAATTTTTACCCTGGTCACCATCCCGGAGGGGCGTCCGGAGGAGATGCGGACCAATCTGGCCGGTCCCGTAGTGGTCAACATCCAGAATCGCCAGGGGCGGCAAATATTGGTCAAGGAGTACTCTCCGCGCCAATTGTTGATTCCGCCCCACATGCAGGAGAGCTATCTGAAAGAGCGGGAGGTGCGGCGCAACAGTCGCCGTAACCGCAACAGACAGCGGACGGAACAAAACCAGTTAAAAATGGCTGCCGCCGGTTAAGAACGTTCGGCCGGTCATTTGCAAATAAAAAAATCAACAGGTTCTAGCAATTACAGAGGAACAAAACCATGCCACTTTATATTAATACCAACGTACCTTCCATGACCGTGCAGCGTTATATGTCGGCTGGTAATGACGGCTTGAACAAAGTGTTCGCGCGCCTCTCCTCCGGCTTGCGTATCAATACGGCTGGTGACGATGCGGCAGGTTTGGGAATCACCAACCGCATGACGGCGCAGGTTCGGGGGTTGACCCAGGCCATTCGCAACGCCAACGATGGTATCTCGGTATCGCAAGTGGCGGAAGGTGCCATGGCGGAAGATGCCAACATGTTGCAGCGCATCAGCGAGCTGAGTGTACAGGCCGCCAATGCCACCAACAGCGACGCGGACCGCCAGAGCTTGCAGGAAGAGACCCTGCAACTGTTGGCCGAGATCGAGCGCATCTCGCAGGAGACCGAGTTCAATGGCTGGAACATGTTGAATGGCCGCCAGGATCCCCTGGTTTTCCAGGTGGGGGCCAAAGAGAATCAGGTCATCACGGTCAACCTGGCTGATGCTCAGGCCAAAACCTTGCTGGCCCAGCCGGTGCGGGTGGATCCCAACAGCCCGGCCAGCCTGTTCAACCGCAAGGTGGAGGGATTGACCGTGACAGCACCCAATCCGCCGTTGGAGGGTTCCAAACTGTTTTCCTCCACGGTTGGTTCCATGGTCAATGCGGTTGCCAACGGTGATACCAGCCTGGCCGCCAGCCAGCCCTATACCAGCACGGTACTCTCCGCCAACGTGGCGCGCAATCTGGCCATCGTCGCCGGCGTCAACGAGACCGTGGCGGCCGAGGTGACCGATGCCACGGCTGCCGCTATCAGCACGGCGGCTGTGACCGCCCTGAAAGGGTTGAGTGCCAACCCCACCGAGGCAGAGGTGACGGCTGCCCTGGCAACCGCCAGCGATGAGGTCAAGGCAGCGGCCATCAATGCCGTAAAAGGGTTGACATCGGACGGAGTGACCAAAATTGCCGGTGGCAGCAACCGGGAAAATGTCATCGCTGCCGTGATCGCCGCCGAAAGCGTCGTGGAGCTGAACGCCGTCTTTGCCAATAATACCGACAAGGCGCGGGTTTTGGCGGCGGGCATGTATGCCGCCAACAAGGATTACAGTGCCACCGATGGGGTGCCGGAGGCCTATCAGACCCTGGCGGGTCAGGGGGGCGGTGCGATTGCCGGTGCATCCGATGCGGCCAATGTTCTGACCAACGGGGTAAAATCGGGTACCCTGGTCGTGGACGTGCCGGTGGGCAACGTGCTCAAAGTGATCAAGGCCTTCACCGAAGCCATCAGCAAGGGCAAGGATATGGATACGATTGCCCGGGAGGCGGTGGCGGCGGACGCCGGCACCAATGGCAAGAAAAATCTCACCTTTGAACAGGCAAAAATTTTGGCAGCGGCGGGCATTGCAGCTGCTCAGGCGGGTGGAACGGTGGCTCTGGCGGTGACAGCCGGGGTGAATATTGCAAAGGTTTTGGCGGCCCGTGATGCAACGGCGGCCGCGGCGGCTGCACCCAAAGCCGGGGAAAAGGTGACGGTACCCAGTTGGTTGATCAATACCAAGGGTCAGAACAGCTATCCTCCGGTGCCGTTGGTGGATGTGACCGGGAAAACCATTCCCACCGATCCAACCCTGGAGTTTGACCCCCCCAATACCGACGCCGGTGGTTCCAAGCCCTACAACCCGCCGTTGTCCGGTCAGAAGGCAGCCGGGCGGATGTTGAGTATTGTCATGGATGCCATCAACCGGGTCTCCAGCACCCGGGGCGAGTTGGGGGCCATTCAGGGGCGTTTCACCTCCAACATCGCCAACCTGACCAATGTGGTGGAAAATGTTTCGGCGGCCCGTTCCCGCATCCTGGATGCCGACATCGCGGCGGAGACGGCCAACCTGACCAAGTTGTCCATTTTGCAACAGGCCGGTACCGCCATCCTGGCCCAGGCCAACCAATTGCCCCAGTTGGCGTTGCAGTTGCTGAAATAGTTTCAACGGTTAAAAACGTTTATAATGGCAGAGTTCGGGGAGAGAACGATGAAGGTTCACGGTACACGGTTTGGTTCTCTGACGTTCGGGGAAGAGGATCTGATCCATTTGGAGGATGGCTTGATGGGGTTTCCCAACAGCAAGCGGTTTCTCTTGTTTCCGTATTCGGAAAATTCTGCCTTCTTCTGGCTGCAATCCGTCGACGAGCCGGAGGTGGCGTTCATTGTGGTCAATCCCTTTGAATTTTTTGCCAACCTGGACATTACCATCTCGGATGAGGATACCTTGAGCCTGGGCCTGCTGCGTGGAGAGGATGCCGAGGTGTTCAGCCTGGTCAATGTCCCGGATGATCAACCGGAGGCGGTGCGCACCAATCTGGCCGCTCCGGTGGTGGTCAATACCTGCAATCGCAAGGGCAAGCAGATGTTGGTCAGAGAGTATTCGCCCCGCCAGCCCCTGATCCCGGTGGAGATGCGGCGTGGCGTCAAGGAACGGGCAATGCGGGGGTATCCCCAACAGCAGATGGTGGCGGTTTAGGCTTGGTATCGGCACCCAAAAAAGGATGGAACCATGGCACTGATCATCAATACCAATATCACCGCGATGAACGCACAGAGAAATTTGGCTGTCGTCACCGACGGGTTGACTAAAACCTTTCAGCGTTTGTCCTCAGGCATGCGGATCAATACCGCCATGGACGATGCGGCCGGGCTGGCTATTTCGACCCGTATGACCTCGCAAATCAAGGGGTTGTCCATGGCCATCCGCAATGCCAACGACGGCATTTCCATGGTTCAGGTGACCGAAGGGGCGATGGAAGAGACCATCAGTGCCCTGCAGCGTATCCGGGAGTTGGCTGTTCAGTCCGCCAATGGCACGTTGACCGATAACGACCGCAAGGATTTGCAGTTGGAGGTGGATCAACTGCTGGCTGAAATTCAACGCATCGCCAACGACACCCAGTTCAATGGCTTCACCCTGATGACCGGCAATTTTCTCTCCACCGCTTCCACCAGACGGATGGTGATTCAGGTGGGGGCCAGGGAGGGACAGGCCATCTCGTTCTCCATTGGCGATATGAGATTGAGCGGGTTGGGGTTGGGTATGACCAGCCTCTGGAGCTATAACGCGACGACAGAGGAGAGCGCGCAAAAATTGTCGAGCGATGGCAGTACCGGCAAGCTGGGTTATCTCCCCCTGATCGCTACCCGTCTGGCGGCAGAGAGTGCCATCAATACCCTGGACAGCGTGTTGGATCGGGTGGTCAGACAGCGGTCCAATCTGGGTGCGGTGCAGACCCGCTTCACCTCGGTAATCGCCAACCTCAGCAATGTGGTGGAAAACATGTCAGCGGCCCGTTCCCGCATTCTGGATGCCGATATTGCGGCCGAGACGGCCAACTTGACCCAAAAAGCCATCCTGCAGCAGGCTGGTACAGCGGTGTTGGCCCAGGCCAACCAGCAACCCAAATTGGCGTTGCAACTGCTCAGTTAGCCGGTTGGTTTGGCGGCGGGTTCCGATCGGCAAGGCTCGCCTGTTAATGGGATTTGGACGCGGAAAGGCTTTTTCTGTTCACTGTTTCCCTCTGTTGGCCGATAATGCCTGTATGGGTGTCGGTTGCTTGTCTGGTCTTTGGTTGTATGGCGAGGAGTGTGTCACCATGGGCGTATTGGGCTTCGGTCGTTTGGTTGCGGACAGTGGCTGTGAGGTGTCGAAGAAGGGTGTCGCCGGGCAGTTGCTGGGGGTTGCACAGCACTGGGGCGAAGCGGCAGATCTTGCCGGGTCGGCTCAACAGGAGCCGGGGGTTGCGACCCTGTACTCTTTGCTGGATGAGGCCAACCAACTGCTGGATCGCCTGTCAACTGTAGAGGTGCAGGCGGCGGCAGACGGCGCAACCCTGAGCCTGCGGGTCGGGGATGAGCAGGTGGGGACGTTGTCCGATGGAGAGGCCAGGGTGTTGCTGGGGAAGGTGCGGTTGTTGCAGCGTCTGTTGACGCTCGATACCCCTTCGACCGTTGTGGGCGCACCCAACTGAGTCAATAGAGGAGAGAATCATGCCTGCTATGCAGATTGGTGGATTGGCCACAGGTTTGCCTTCGGATCTGGTGGATCAGTTGATGCAGGCGCAGCAGACGCGCCTGAAGAGTTATCAGAACGACAAGCTGAAAATTGCCGATCAACAGTCTGGCTATACGGCTTTCCAGACCAAGCTGACAGAACTCTCCAGCAAGGCGGCCGCCCTGCAGGATGCCTCCGCCTGGGCACCCCATACCGTCACCAGCTCCAATACGGACAAGGTGACCGCGACAGCCATCGACTCGGCCACATCGGGGACGCATACGGTCTATGTGGCGCAGTTGGCCACCAATGACACCTTTGTCCTGGGGGATGCGACACTGACGGCGGGGTCCGGGGTGAGCAGTTCGACCGATACCATGGTGGCGGGTTCCGCTTTCTCGTTCACCTACAATGGCACCACCTATGGCACCAGTGCCGGCACGACCGGTTTTACCGATCTGAGTGGCAAGTCGCTGTCCGATATCGCCGGGTTGATCAACGGCATCGATTATGGCACCAGCGAGGGGGTGGCGGCCAGCGTCATGTATGACGGTGGAGCCTATCGCCTGGTGTTGACGGCCAGGGACAGCGGGCAAAACAGTGGGGCGGCCCGGTTGGCTGTCGGGGCGGACACCAGCATGAATTTTGCCACCAGCGGTCTCCTGACCGGTTTCAAGAACACCGTGCCAGCCCAGAACGCCATCTTCAGCCTGGATGGTGTCAATGTGACCAGCACCAGCAATGCCCCCTCGGATGTCTTGACCGGAGTGACCTTGCTGCTGAAGACGACGACGACGGGGGCCACAGCGCAGGATACCAATGCCGACGGCATCAACGATGCCATGCTGTCGACGGGTACCGAGCCCGTGGTCATCACGGTTGCCAACGATACCGCTACTGTCAAGACAAATCTCAACTCTTTTGTCGATGCCTACAACGCGGTTGTGGATTTTGTGACCAAGTACAGCAGCGATGGCCCGCTTTCCGGCTCCTCGTTGCTCCGCAGTGTGTTGGGTCAGTTGCGCAATACCTTGAATGGTCGCACCCACAAGGTGGGAGCGACCAGCGACACCGATTTTCTCTCCCGCTCCACGCTGGCCGAATTCGGCATGCGTACCGATTCCAAAACCGGAAAAATCAGTTTTAATGGAGCTTCCCTGGACGACGCCCTCAAAAACGATTACAGTGGTCTGGCTGCGTTGTTCACCAATACCCAGTCCAAGGTGGGAACAGGCAAAAATGCCGGCTTGGCATACCGTTTTGATGCGCTGATCAAGGGGGTAACCAACAGTGTCACGGGCAGTTTGACGGCCCAGACCAGTGGCTTGCGCTCCAGAACGGCGCGGCTGGACAAGGATATTGATCGGGAAAACAATCGGTTGGACAAGGTGAGACAACAGCTCACTCTCAAGTATTCCAACCTGGAGCAGATGGTCAGTAAAATGAACAGTGCGGGCAGTGCCATGAGTTCGGCTCTCTCCAAACTGTAAACACGGTGCGTTTGTCGGCGTTATAAGGGCAGTAAAGGCATGGATATGGAAGTGCGTGACGTGGGCGAGGATGTGATTCAGAATCTCTCCCCATTGGAGGTGTTGATTCAGTTGTATGAAGGTGCCATCCAGTTTCTGGAGCGGTCTGCGGCGGCCTGCGAAGAGGGGCAGGTGGATGAGTTCAAGGCAGCGTTGGGGCGTGGCCAGCGTATCATCGAAGAGTTTCAACGGACGCTGGATTTCAGCCAGGGGGGTGGCGTTTCTGAACAGCTGAACGAGTTGTATGAGTTTATGTTGGAAAACCTGACCCAGGCGGGGTTGACGCATGATGCCCAGTATATCCGGTTGGTGATCGGGCATTTGACGACGCTGCTGGATGGATGGCGGAGTGCCATGAGATCGACGGATTGATAAAGGGTTGCCATGTCGTATGGTCTGCGCAGCTATAAGACATCTCGGGCGAACACCGCCTCGCGGGAAGATCTGCTGATCCTCCTGTACGAGGGTGCCATTCGCTTTCTGGAGCGTTCCATCGCCGAGATGGAGGCCAAAAATCTGAGCGAACACAAGATGTATTTGCGTCGTGGTCTTGCCATCATTGCCGAGTTGCAAAACACCCTGAATTTTGAAAAAGGCGAAGAGTTGGCGGTACAGCTGTTTGATCTCTATGGCTTCATGATCAACCAGTTGACCAAGGCCAATGTTACCCAGGACATGTCTCACATTCGTGTTGTGATCAGCAATATGAACACCCTCCTGGAGGGTTGGCGCGAGGCGGTGCGTCAGGTCAAGTTGGGGCAGGATGGGGCGAGTGAAGAGCCGGATCCGTTGCGGCGTCTGGTCGGTGGGGTGGCATGAGGGCTATCCTCTCCCAGTTGGAGGCCATTCTGGACCGGTTGGCTCAGCCGGAGCGTCTGTCGGCTGAGGAGGTGGGGTTTCTGCTGCGGGATTGGGACACGGCGATGGCCTGCCTGGAGGGTTTCCCGGAGAGTGCGGCCGCGGCGGCTTTGGCTCCAGGGGAGAAACTCTATCTGCGTGTCTGGTTGCAGCGTATTCTGGAGCGGTTGCCGGTGGTGCAGGATCTGTTGGTTGTTCATAAATCTGACCTTGCCAAACAGCTTTTTTCCGAAAATCGGCGGTTGAAATCGCTCAATAGCCGCTACTCTGCTGAATTCTGGGGCAACTCCCGGTTGCAGCAGAAGGTCTGACTTTCCCTCCTGAAGTAAAGCCTGCAAAAAACAAATAGTCCATGGGTTTGGGGAGGCGGGTTGCGGCCTCTTCCGCAGTCGAGGCTGATAACCGGGTGTGGTGTGGGGATGGATCCTGTCCTGTTGCTGGAAAATCTTGCCTGGGATGGGGTCATGCATCATTCCGGTGCGCCGTTGTTGCGTGCCGTGACCTGGGGGATTGCTGCGGGTGAGCGGTGGGCGGTGGTGGGTCCGGAGGGGTGTGGCAAGAGTACGTTGTTGCGTTTGATGGCTGGTTTGCTGGTTCCGACGCAGGGGGCGGTTTGGTTGAATGGGCAACCGTGTGCCAGTGTGGTCAATCGGGCGGCTGCGATGGGGGTACTGTTTGGAGATCCGGCGGCCCGTTTTTTGACTCCGGTGGTGTGGGAGGAGGTGGCCTTGACCCCCAGTTATTATGGACTGGCGGGGGATCTGTTGCAGCAGCGGGTGGTGGAGGCGTTGCAGCGGGTGGGTTTGTCGGCGGCGTGGGGGCGGCGCGAGTTGGCCACTTTGTCGGCGGCCCAGGCGGCGCGGGTGGCGTTGGCGGCGGTTCTGGTGATGCGGCCGTCGTTGTTGTTGTGGGATGAGCCGGGGGCGCAGCTTTCCGAGTCGGGGGAGTTGGCGTTGGCGCAGCAGTTGCGGGATATGACCAGTGTGGTTTTTACCAGTCGCATGGCGCGGGCCAAGTTGTTTGCGGATCGTTTGGTCTGGTTGGAGGAGGGGGAGTTGCGGTTTCTGTGAAATTTTTTTTAATCTTTTAAAACGATTGCAGGGGTCCGGGGACCGTCACGGTCCCCGGTGGGGTGCAGGGGCAAAGCCCCATATGCGCTAACATGATGACCACGCCCATGTTTTTTCTAATCTTTTTAAACAATTGCAGGGGTCCGGGGACCGTCACGGTCCCCGGTGGGGTGCAGGGGCGAAGCCCCTGCATGTAAGGGCGCGCTTTCCCAGAAGCCCATTTGCGCAGCAAATGGGCGCAGCGCGCCCAAAACGCCCCGCAGGGGCACTGCTGGAGGGCGGCAGCCCGACCGAGAGCGGGCCAAATTGGGCGTGGCTTGGAAAAAAAATCGTTCCTGGCCTTGTATCGGAAAAAAACTGAATATCCGAACCTTCTGCTTTCTTATCCAAGCATTTTCCGTAACATAACCGTGCGAGTCGGGCTGCCGCCCTCCCAAGGTCGCCCCTGCGGGGCGGTTTTGGGCGCGTTGCGCAAATTTTCTGCGAAAATTTGCTTTGGGAAAACGCGCCGTTCATGCAGGGGCTTTGCCCCTGCACCCCACTGGGGAGCGTGACGCTCCCCAGACCCCTGCAATTGTTTAAAAGCACATCATCACCATGTTGCGTATATAAGCTGGGGAGCGTGACGTTGCCCGGACCCCTGCAATCGTTTAAAAGCACATCATCACCATGTTTCTTTCAGGACAATCATCCATTTCTCAGGTATAATCCCCGCTTTCTGTTGGCATTTTCCTAACTGGCCGGTATATACCATGTCCTTTACCCGTTTTTCCCCCACGGAATTGCCCATTCCTGACCCCGACTATCAACTCTCTACCCTGTCCAACGGGATGATGGTGGCCACTTTTTCCATGCCCTGGCTGCACGAGGTGGGAATCACCCTGGTGGTGCGTGCCGGCAGTCGCTATGAGTCGGATGGACAGGCCGGTATTGCCCACTTTCTGGAACATATGCTGTTCAAAGGCACTGCAACCATTCCCGATCCGACCGATCTGCATACCTATCTGGAGTCCATGGCAGCCGACATGAACGCAGCCACCGGTCAGGAGAGCAATGCCTACTGGATCACCCTGCCGCCCCGTTATCTGACCGAAGGCTTTACCACCTTTTGCGAAATGTTTACCCAACCCGCCCTGGCCGGTATCGAAACGGAACGACAGGTCATTCTGGAAGAGATGCGGGAAGATGAAAACGAACGGGGGGAAAACATCAACCCTTCCACTTTGGGGGGGGAATTTCTCTGGCCCGGCCACGCCCTGGCCCGTTCGGTGCTGGGCACTCCCGAGTCCATCCTGCGGATGGACATATCGGCCTTGCGGGCCTATCTGGAGCACTATTACCGGGGCAGTCATATTGCAGTCGCCTTTTGTGGCCCGGTGGAACATCAAACCTGTGTTGCACTGGCGGAGCAATGCCTGGGCTCGCTGCCTCCCGGGGAGCCCCATCCCATCGATCCCCCGCCCGCCATGCCTCCCGGCCCTCACTGGCTGGCGGTGGACGATCAAACCTCCCAGTTTACCCTGACCCTCTTTTTTCGCACCGGTGGTTATCAGGATCCCTTCTTTTACCACATTGCCGCCTTGCGTCGTCTGTTGGACGATGGTTTTTCCTCTCGTCTGCACGCCTCACTGCGGGAGCAGCGGGGGTTGGTCTACGATGTCTGGTCCGCCTTCACCGCCCATTCGGACAGCGGCATGCTGGAGGTGGGGGCGACGGTCTCCCTGGATAATTTGACCACCGTCTTTGCCGCTTTGTTGGAACAGTTGCAGTGGTTGACGATGACGCCACCCGCGGCTGATGAGTGGCAACGCCTGCTCAACCGTTGGCATGCCAATCTGATTACCACCCTGGACCGTCCGGCCGAGTTGATCGAGCGTTATGTTTCCGATCGTCTGTTTGATGCCATGGAGCCCCTTTCCACCGCTTGGCGTCGGATTGGCCAGTTGGATCCCAACCAGTTGCCCGCCGTCGCTGCCCAGACCCTGCATGAGAGCAATCGGGTTGTCATCCTGGTGGGCCCCAATGCCCGCAAAAAAATGGCAACCCTGCAAAACCATTCCGGCCAACGCATGATACACTGAAGAGTTTCCGGGCGATTCTAATCTTTTTAAACGATTGCAGGGGTCCGGGGACCGTCACGGTCCCCGGTGGGGTGCAGGGGGTGTGTCCGAGATGTTTTTGCATCCATATTGACCGAGAAGTGTCAATCCGGGGAATTGTCCGTTCGCCCGGTAGCCTGATCCCCTTGTTGAAGGGCGACCTGACTACAA
>PEAG01000151.1 GCA_002753505.1 Magnetococcales bacterium HCHbin5
GGACCCCTGCAATTGTTTTAAAAGATCAAGAAAAGCCTGGGCGTGGTCATCATGTTAGCGCATATGGGGCTTTGCCCCTGCACCCCACCGGGGAGCGTGACGCTCCCCGGACCCCTGCAATTGTTTTAAAAGATCAAGAAAAGCCTGGGCGTGGTCATCATGTTAGCGCATATGGGGCTTTGCCCCTGCACCCCACCGGGGAGCGTGACGCTCCCCGGACCCCTGCAATTGTTTTAAAAGATCAAGAAAAGCCTGGGCGTGGTCATCATGTTAGCGCATATGGGGCTTTGCCCCTGCACCCCACCGGGGAGCGTGACGCTCCCCGGACCCCTGCAATGGTTAAAAACCTTGCCCACAACAGGCTGCTATTAGCGAACGCCAAAGCATTTGACACCCATACCGTTATCCGGTAGAGTCAGGCGGTGTGTCGCGCCTTTCCACTTTATTGTACATGAGCCTTTTGAATCCCATGAATCCTATCCTAAACCCGTTTGATGTCAGGGCCTCACAGGCACGCTGTCGGCGCATGCGCCGGAGAATTCTGGATCTCGCCCGCAACTTGACGGCACTGCATATTGGCGGTGCCTTCTCCGCCCTGGAGATGGTGGATACCCTCTTCCATGGCCTGATGCGACGGTCCGGCGACGGCTCCTTTCAAGACAGCTTTATCCTCTCCAAAGGCCACGGGGCCATGGCACAGTACGCCGTACTGGAAGAGTTGGGCATCCTGCAACCGGCCGACCTGAACGCCTACTGCACCGTTGGCGGACGCCTGGGCACCCACCCGGACCGGGGACTGCCCGGCATAGAGGCCTCAACAGGCTCCCTCGGCCACGGCCTGGGCATGGGTGGCGGCATGGTGCTGCACGACAAGGTGTTCAACGAGGATCGGGTAACCTACGTCGTCATGAGCGACGGCGAGCTGCAAGAAGGCTCGGTCTGGGAAATGTTTTTGCAGGCCCCGGCCCTGGGCCTGAACGGACTGGTGGCCTTTGTGGACTATAACAATCTGCAATCCCTGGGCTTTACCTCGGATACCCATCCCAACTTTTATCCCATCAAGGAGAAAGTGGCCGCCTTCGGCTGGGAGGTGGTGGAGTTGGATGGCCATGACCAGGAGGCCATTTTTAACGCGGTCTCCACCCGCAGTGGCCAGGCACCCTTTTTTGTCGTCGCCAAAACAACCAAGGGCAAAGGGGTCAGCTATATGGAAAATCAACCCATGTGGCACTACCGTTCCCCCAACGAGGCCGAATACCAACAGGCCATCCGTGAATTAAGCGAGCAGGAGTAGGAGAGACCGCATGAGAGATACCTTTTCCCGCGTCCTGTATGCGGTAGCCAAAGAGGTTCCGAAAGTCTTTATCGTGGTGGCCGACATCTCCCCGGCCGCCAGCATGGCACCGTTCCGGGCCGATTTTCCCGACCGCTTTGTCAACGTGGGGGTCTCCGAACAGAGCATGATCTCCCTCTGCTCGGGGCTGGCCATGCGGGGCTGTCGACCCTTCGCCTATACCATCGCCCCTTTCACCATCTATCGCCCATTTGAACATATCCGGGTGGAACTCTGCTATCAAAAATTGCCGGTGGTGCTGGTGGGGGTGGGGGCCGGGGTCACCTACTCCACCCTGGGGGGCACCCACAATGCGTTTGAAGATGTGGCCGTGATGTCCTCACTGCCCAACATGTCGGTACTTGCACCCTGCGACCCCAAAGAGATGGAAGCAGCCGTCTGGGCCAGCATGACAAACAGTGGACCAACCTATCTGCGCCTGGGCAAGGCGGGCGAGCCCATCCTGACAGCCGATGCCCCGGACCCCTTTGTGTTCGGCAAGCTGCGCTGTTTGAAAAAGGGCAGCGATCTCTGCATCCTGGGCTATGGTCCCATTCTTTCCCTCGCCTGGGAGGCTGCCCAACGCCACGAGGCGGAACAGGGCGGCTCCGTCGCCATCTATTCCGCCCATACCCTGAAACCGTTGGATACCGCTGGCATCGGACAGCTGCTGTCGCGCTTTAAACGGGTCGTCGTACTGGAGGAGCATTCGGCCGTCCATACCCTGGGGGGAGAGGTGAAACAGGTGGCCTGGGATCTCCAGAGCAGTGCCCGTATCGCCACCCTCAGCCTGCAGGATGCCTTTATCCACCTCTACGGCTCCAAGGATGACCTGCTCAGAGCCCACGGCATTACGGTGGATAGTCTGCTGGCAGCGATGAAAGGGGAACTGCCCAACTAAGGCAACATTCAGATCAGGAGAGAGGCGTTGCGCCCCGACCTGTGCCCGATGAAACAAGGACAAAGGCCATAATATCCCATGAGCTTGTTATTGCATACCTTCCCGAATGATCCCCCAACGGAAAACATTGTTTCCGGTAGCGGTGCTTATCTCATGACCCAGGATGGCAAACGCTATCTTGACATGACCTCTGGTGCAACCTCCTGTTGCATTTTGGGCTATGCCCACCCGGAGGTTACGGCGGCCATCAAGGCCCAGGTGGATCAGATCAGTTATATTGACTACAAAGCCTGGTTGGATCCCAACCGGGAGGCTTTGGCCGAACTGCTGCTCTCCCGGGCGGAGCATGGCCTGGACCGCGTTTTTTTTACGGGTCAGAGCGGCAGCGAGTCTTGCGAGGCTGCCATGAAGCTGAGCTATCAGGCCCATCAGGACAGTGGCCGGACAGAAAAATCCTGGTTTATCGCCCGGGAGCAGTCCTATCACGGTGCCACCTTGCACTCCATGGTGTTGTCCGACCGTCCCAACCTGCAATTTTTTCACAAGCTGTTTCCGGGCAATTGCGTCAAAATTCCCCAGCACCATCCCAACTATCGGATGCGGCCGGGGGAGACGTTGGCCGATTATGCAGAGCGGTCAGCCCGGGAGTTGGAAGACAAAATCCTGGAAATTGGTCCCGAAAAGGTGTGTGCCTTTATCGCGGAGACCATCATGGGGGGGTTGGTGGGCAATGTGCCGCCGGCTCCGGGCTATTGGCAGCACATTCGGCGCGTATGTGATCGCTATAATGTTCACCTGATCATGGACGAGGTCTATTGCGGGACGGGAACCAGCGGCAAAATTTATTGTTGTGACTGGGATGGGGTAACCCCGGATTTTATCATGCTTGGCAAGACCATGGGGGCGGGGTATATACCGCTCAGTGCGGTGGTGACCAGTCAACGCATTGAGCAGGCCATCGCCGCTGGTCAGGGACGGGTGGGTTATAGCAGTACCCATCAGGGGCACGCCCTGGGGGTGGCGGCGGCGTTGGCGGTGCAACGGGTGATCCACCGGGACGAGACTTTGGACCATGTGCAAAAGCTTGGTCGTCACATGTCCGGGGCAATCGAGGCCGGGTTGGGCGACCATCCCTTTTTTGTTGAGGTGCGGGGGCGCGGGTTGCGTTTTGCCGTGGAGCATAAAACGCCGGACAACCACCGCTTTGGCACCCAAATGCAACAGAGCCTGAAAGAGCAGCATGGCATTCTGGTGGATGGCAAGTGGCACCGGGTGGCGTTTGCCCCCCCCTTCATCACCACCATGGCACAGGCCGATGAGGTGGTGGATCGTTTTGTCACCACCTTCAAGGCACTGGCCAGCAGTTTGTTTTGATTGAACAGCATAAAAAAATTGTGGGCTGGTGGTGCCGTATGCGCTTGCCGGACCTGTTTCACTGATTGAGGAGAGAGCCAATGGGGCAGATGGTTGATTTTATGGGGGCGACCCATTCCAGCACCAAGCGGGATTATACGGAGCGGGTCTGTCAGCATGACAAGCCGCTCCTGGTGGAAAAGGCCATGTTGTTTGACAAGGAGTATTGGGACGGCGAGCGGACCACCGGTTATGGGGGCTATCGTTACATGCCGGGGCGTTGGACCCCGGTTGCCCAGGCCCTGATCAACCATTATCAACTCTCTCCGACGGCAAAAATTCTTGATGTGGGGTGTGGCAAGGGCTTTTTGCTTTTTGAACTCATGCAGTTGCTGCCCGATGCCCAGCTGGCTGGCATCGATTTTTCCTCCTATGCCATTGAGCATGCCAAGGAGGAGGTCAAGCCTTTTCTCCAACTGGGCAATGCCAACCAGTTGCCCTATGCCGATCATTCGTTTGATCTGGTGATCTCCTTGGGTACGCTGCACAATTTGACCAACTTTGATCTTTTCAAGGCCCTGCAGGAGATAGAGCGGGTGGGCAAGCAGCATAAATGGGTGATGCAGGAGTCGTATCGGAACGAGCGGGAAAAAATCAACATGCTCAACTGGCAGTTGACCCAGAGAACCTTCTTTCGGACGGATGAGTGGGAGTGGTTTTTTAATCTGGCCGGTTACACGGGGGATTATGGGTATATTTTCTTTGAGTAGTCGCTTTTGACAAATGCAGGGGTCTGGGGACCGTCACGGTCCCCGGCGGGGTGCAGGGGGTGTGTCCGAGATGTTTTTGCATCCATATTGACCGAGAAGTGTCAATCCGGGGAATTGTCCGTTCGCCCGGTAGCCTGATCCCCTTGTTGAAGGGCGACCTGACTACAA
>PEAG01000025.1 GCA_002753505.1 Magnetococcales bacterium HCHbin5
GGTCTTCTTTTAAACGATTGCAGGGGTCCGGGGAGCGTCACGCTCCCCGGTGGGGTGCAGGGGCAAAGCCCCTGCTGAATTGCGCGTTTTCCCAAAGCAAATTTTCGCAGAAAATTTGCGCAACGCGCACAAAACCTGCCCCGCAGGGGCAGACTCCTGGAGGGCGGCAGCCCGACGCGCACGGTTATGTTACGGAAAATGTTTGGGTGAGAAACCGGAATCTTCGGAGATTCGGTTTTTTGTTTGACACCAGGCCAGGGATGTTTTTTTTTCCATGCCATCCCATGTTTTGCCCGCTCTCGGTCGGGCTGCCGCCCTCCAGGAGTGCCCCTGCGGGGCGTTTTGGGCGCGCTGCGCCCATTTGCTGCGCAAATGGGCTTTTGGGAAGGCGCGCCTGTTACATGCAGGGGCTTTGCCCCTGCACCCCACCGGGGACCGTGACGGTCCCCGGACCCCTGCAATTGTTTTAAAAGATTAAAGAAACATGGGTAGGGTCATCGTGTTGGTGCAGCTTTGCCCCTGCACCCCACCGGGGACCGTGACGGTCCCCGGACCCCTGCAATTGTTTTAAAAGATTAACAGGTAGGGTGATCGTGTTGGCGCAGCTTTGCCCCTGCACCCCACCGGGAACCGTGACGGTCCCCGGACCCCTGCAATTGTTTAGAAGATTTAAAAAAAAAACGGGCATGATCTCCTGTTGACGCAAAGGATTCGGGCATGGCGTTGGACCGCACACAATTTATCGCCTCATTTCTGGCCGATGCGTGGGAACGGGTGGGAGAGATGGACCGTTGTCTGTTGGCATGGGAAAAACAGCCCGAAGGGGAGAGCTGTCTGGATGAGGTGTTTCGTGCAGCGCATACCCTGAAGGGTTCGGCGCGCATGATGCGGTTTCCGGCGATCTCTGTGACAGCCCATAAAATGGAGGATGTCTTCGGGGCGTTGCGCGAGAAGCGTATTGTCTGGTCTTGTCGGATCGGGGATCTGCTGTTTGCCGGCCTGGATGCCATCCGAACACTACTGGAGCAGGTGGCGAATGGGGCGGATTCACTGGAGGAGGATGCCGCCCTCTGCCTGGCATTGGAGCAGATAGCCAGCGGCGAATGGGTTGCTCCGGTTGCGGCGGCGACCGCGGTTCCCACAACGGCTGCGCCGCTGGTGGTGCCGGCGCACGGGGTGGTGGTGGCTCCAGCGACGGACCCGGAGTCGGCAACGCCGGTGACGGTTGTGGAGGGACAAAAAGCGGCATCTCCTGCCAAGGCACTGGCCATCCGACCCATTGGACGCAGCGGTGATGCGACCATTCGCATGGATGCCAGCCAGGTGGATCGGCTGTTGCAGACGGTGGGGGAGTCGCTCTCATTTCGGCAGCGGATCAAGCGGCGTTTGCAAGATGTCAAGGAGGCGCAGCGATTAAGCAAGACGGGCATGCGCCGCCGTACCCTGTCGGCCAAGCGGGTGGCCGCTTTGCAGGCCCATCTGCAACAGACGATGCTGCAGATGCGGGAAGATGTCAACCTGCTGGATCTGGTTTTTGATGCGCTGCATGCCCATACCCTGGAGATGCGGTTGTTGCCGTTATCCACCCTGTTTGACATGTTTCCCCGTCTGGTGCGGGATCTGGCCAAGGCGAGTGGCAAGCAGGTTGAGCTGGTGGTGCGGGGTGGAGAGACCCGTTTGGACCGGGTGTTGATTGAAAAGCTGGGAGAGGTGTTTTTGCATTTGTTGCGTAACGCCATGGATCATGGCATTGAGACGCCGGCGCAACGGCAGTTGCTGGGCAAACCGGCGCAGGGTACGATCCATGTATTGGCGGGCACCCAAGGCGGGGAGGTCAGCATTGAACTGCGGGATGACGGGGGGGGGATTGACCTGGAAAAGCTGCAGGAGGTGGCGTTGCAAAAAGAGCTGGTGACAGCAGAAAAGCTGGCGCAACTCTCTCGCTCCGAGTTGATGGAGCTGGTTTTTCATCCCGGTTTGAGTACCCACTCCATTGTCACGGATCTTTCCGGGCGGGGGGTGGGGTTGGATGTGGTCAAAAAAAATATTGTGGAGCTGTTGCAGGGGTCGATTCGAGTGGAGAGCGAGGCGGGCCAGGGCTGTCGTTTTTTGATGCGTCTGCCGTTGACTCTGGCCACGGTGCGGGTTTTGATGTTTCGGGTTGCCGGGTTGTTGTTTGCCATGGCGGGTTCTGCCATTGCGGAGGTATTGCGGGTGACGGAGGAGGAGTTGATCCCGATTGTCGGTGGTCAGGCGGTCCGTTTGCGGGAACAGGTGGTACCGGTTCTGTCGTTGGAGGGGTTGTTGGGTCTCACCGCGTCAGCCCGCATTCATCCCTCCCCCAAAAGCTATCGTACCCTGTTGATTTTGAACAATCGACAAGAGAGTCGGGGGGTGATTTGTGACGAGTTGGTGGATGAGATGGTGGTGGTATTGAAACCGCTGCCGTATTTCATGCGGCAGCATCCGTTTGCTTCCGGCATGATGATATCCGGTCAGAATGAGATTGTGCTGGTATTGGATGGTGGTTTGTTATGGAAACGGATGTTGCAGGGGGGGGGGCGGTTGTCGTCTGCGCCCTCTCCCGATCGTTCGGCAAGGCCGGTGCAGCGCAAGCATCTGTTGGTGGTGGATGATTCACGCAACACCCGTGAGATTGAGCAGACCATTTTGCAGACTGCCGGTTATCAGGTGAGTTTGGCTGAGCATGGGGGGGAGGGTTATGAAAAGGCCATCAAGGGTTCGTTTGATCTGGTGGTGACGGATGTGGAGATGCCGGTATTGGATGGTTTTTCTTTGGCGCGCAAGTTGCGGCGGCATGAACGTTATCAGCATACGCCGATTGTGCTGGTGACTTCGCGGGACAAGGAGGAGGACAAGAGGCGGGGGATTGAGGCGGGGGCCAGTGCCTACATTGTCAAGGGCACGTTTGAGCAGACCCAACTGTTGGATACGGTGCGGAATTTGTTGGGGGAATAATCTTAATCTTAATCTTAATCTTTAAACAATTGCAGGGGTCCGGGGACCGTCACGGTCCCCGGTGGGGTGCAGGGGCAAAGCCCCTGCATGTACGGGCGCGCTTTCCCAGAAGCCCATTTGCGCAGCAAATGGGCGCAGCGCGCCCAAAACGCCCCGCAGGGGCACTGCTGGAGGGCGGCAGCCCGACCGAGAGCGGGCAAAATGGGGTATGGCTTGGAAAAAAAACACTCCTGGCCTTATGTCAAACAAAAACCTGCATATCCACAAGTTCCAGTTTCTTACCCGAACATTTTCCATGACATAACCGTGCGCGTCGGGCTGCCGCCCTCCCGAGGTCGCCCCTGCGGGGCGGTTTTGGGCGCGTTGCGCAAATTTTCTGCGAAAATTTGCTTTGGGAAAACGCGCCGTTCATGCAGGGGCTCCGCCCCTGCACCCCGCCGGGGACCGTGACGGTCCCCGGACCCCTGCAATCGTTTAAAAGAAGATCGCAATCACGTTAGCGCATATGGGGCTTAAGCCCCTGCACCCCGCCGGGGACCGTGACGGTCCCCGGACCCCTGCAATGGTTTTAGAAAAACGATGATCTGTACGGGGCGTTGCCTGATCAGCAGGAGCAGGTCACTTTTCACCCATTTCCAACCGCTCCACATCCGCCAAACGCACCTGCCGACCATCCAACGTATAAAAAATGCGCCCCTGTACCTGACCCCGTAACGCCTCATACTCGGTGAAAGCCCCGGTCTGTACATTGACGACACGAATGTGTACCTGTTGATGGGCAAGACGCCAATCGTCATAAATCACCCACAGCACCACCAGAACCGCTATTCCCACCAACAGGGAAGCCGCCAGGCGAAACGAGTGCCGCACCTGCACCATCCACCCCGTCGACTGCCCGGCTGCCGACGGCACCCGACCCCGCCTGGCATGATTTTTACCCAGGAAATAGATGAATAGACCGATCAGCAGCGGCAATAAAATTTTAAAGGTCATCAATACACCGTTAACAATTGTGAGTCGGCAAAAAACAGGGTAGCATAACAGGGTATTCCGACTCATGGGTGACGGGAAAGGAGAAATCCAGTGAAAGCCAAAGAGTTCATGACACGAGAGGTGATTTCGGTCCCTCCAGAGATGCCTATCCAAGAGCTGGCACAACTCATGACCGAAAAAAAAATCAGCGGGTTGCCCGTTATCGGCGACGTGGGCCTGATGGGTATCATCACCGAAGGGGATCTGGTGGACCGGGTAAAAAAAATTCATCTACCCACCCTGATCACCATCATGGATGTGGTCATCCCGGTCTCCGGCGAACGACGCTACGAGGAAGAGCTGCGCAAAATGGCCGGCTCCACCGCCCAGGACATCATGACCACCGAAGTGGTGGTGACCGATGAGGAGATGGAACTCTCCGAAGTGGCCACCCTGCTGAGCGAAGAGAAGGTGGCACTGCTCCCGGTCATGCGCGGAGATCAGGTGGTGGGCATCATCGGCAAACGGGACATCATCCGCGCCATGCTGGCGGATAACGCCAACACACCGGGCTGATTGCCAGCGCATGACAAACCAGATCCGCCGCCACACCAGCCGATCCGAGGGGGAGACCGAGGCGTTGGGCCACGACTTGGCTGCTGGCTTCCCCGCCGGCCTGCTGGTTTTGCTGGAAGGCGACCTCGGCACCGGCAAGAGCGTGCTGGCCCGTGGCATCATCCGTGGGCTGGGCGTTGACGACGACTATATCACCAGCCCCACCTTTACCCTGGTCAACAGCTATGGAGAGGGCAAACGCCCCATCCACCACTTTGACCTCTACCGCCTCCAGCAGGCCGATGAACTCGGCCTGATCGGTATGGAAGAGTACCTGGATGACAAAAGCGTGGTGTTGGTGGAGTGGCCAGCCCGCGGGGGCTCCTGGATCCCCGCCCAGCACTTGCATATCCGGCTGGAATATGTACAATCCCAACCGGATTGGCGGCTGATCCAACTGACCGCCCAAGGTTCACTGGCTCACCTTGCCTTAGACAGGTTTCAACCCTATGACCCAACCCCCTGACGCCCTGCAGCACTTTTTGCGGCAAACCCTGGGAGAGAGCCCCTTCACCCTGACGCGGGTGGCCGGCGACGCCTCCTTCCGCTGCTACTATCGGGTTGAAACCGCTCAGGATCGCTTTATCCTGATGGATGCCCCACCCGACAAGGAAGACTCCGCCCCCTTTCTCGATATTGCCCGCTTTCTGGGCCGACACGCTGTCCCCGTGCCTCAGGTGATACACGCCCGCCTGGAACAAGGATACCTGCTGCTGCAGGATTTTGGCGATGTCACCTTTTTGGAGGCCCTGCGGCAAAACGTGGACCCCAAACCCCTCTATCGGGCCGCCATCCATACCCTGCTGGAGATTCAGGCCACCCCCATCGACGGCTCCTGTATCGCCCATCACCGACCCTTTGACCGGGAGATGCTGCGGCGGGAGTTGGCCCTGTTTACCGATTGGTATATCGAAAAAATTCGCGAAACACCGATCTCCGACGCGGATCGGCAACAGTTTGAAACCCTCTTCACCTGCCTGCTGGATAAAATTTTGCAGCAACCCACCGTCTTTGTCCACCGGGACTACCACAGCCGCAACCTGATGTGGCAACAGGGCGAGATCGGGGTGTTGGATTTTCAGGATGCGGTGGTCGGCCCCATCACCTACGATCTGGCCAGCCTGCTGCGGGATTGCTATGTGGCTTGGCCCGCCGATTTTCGGGCCGAAATGATCGCCCTCTGGCTGGAAGGGGCACGTGTCCGCCTGGGATACACCCCGCACGACCCGCACAGCTTCCAGCAGGACTTTGACTGGATGGCCATTCAACGCAATCTGAAGGCCATTGGCATCTTTGGCCGCCTTTCGCGTCGAGATGGCAAGCATGGCTACCTGAATGATATTCCCCGCACGATGGGCTATGTACGGGAGACGCTCAGCCGTTATCCGGCTTTGCAGGGACTGGACCAATTGATCGAAAAATATGCCCCATGAATGCCATGATTCTGGCCGCTGGTCGGGGAGAACGGCTCCGACCGTTGACGGATACCATACCCAAACCCCTGGTTGAGGTGCAGGGCCAGCCTGTCATCGCCTACACCCTGCAACGCCTGGCCCGCCTGGGGGTGACCCGGATCGTTATCAATGCCTTTCATCTGGCTGACAAGCTGGTGGCCTATGTGGGAGATGGAGCCCGGTGGGGGGTTCAGGTCAGTTGGTCCCAGGAAAAAGAGTGTCTGGATACCGGCGGCGGTATACGCAATGCCCTCCATCTGATGGAACCAACCCCCTTTTTGGTTGTCAACGGGGACATACTCTGGAATACGGACTTGCGCCCCATGCTGTCGGCCTTTGACCCGGCCCGGATGGATGGCCTGTTGGGTATGGTGGCTCCCCAGGCCGGCGGTGGCGACTTTTTGTGCGATCCCCGCAGTGGCGCGTTGCAACGGGCGGCAGGAGATCCCAACAGCATGACCTACTCCGGCATCCTGCTGCTCGCACCCGATGCCCTTGCTCCCTATCCTCTGGCCCCTTTTTCGCTGAACCGTTTTTTTGATGATGCCCTGCGCGTCGGACGGTTGCGAGGCATTCCCCTCCAGGGAGAATGGGCGGATATGGGTACGCCGGAACGATTGGCAGAAACACGGAAAATGACCTGGATTCCGACGGGTCTTTAAGGGTATACTCGCCACTGGTGGCGGTTGATCAACAATAAAGGGGAGCCTTATGGATTTTTCTCTGGCACGTACCAATATGGTAAAATCTCAAATTACTCCCAACGGGGTGAACGATCCCCCGTTGCTGGATGCCCTGCTCGCAATTCCACGGGAAGCGTTTGTGATCGCTACCCATAAAGAGTTTGCCTATTCGGATTACGCGCTGCCCGTCAGTGCAACGCGGCGTTCCCTCAAACCCCTGCAAATTGCACGGCTGATTCAGGCGTTGACCGTGAACGACGGGCAGAAAATTTTGGTGGTGGGGGCGGGCAGCGGCTATGAAGCCACCCTGCTGGCCCGGTTGGGGGCGGAGGTCTATGCCCTGGAGAGCGACAAGGGTTTGGTTGAACTGGGACAACGGCTTGGCGATGGCTCCATCGAGTGGCAGCTGGGTGCGTTGGGGTCGGGTTGGTCCGAACGGGCCCCCTTCGATGGCATTTTGCTCTGCGGCGCGGTGGAATCGGTCCCGGAAGCCCTGTTGGCCCAGCTCGCTCCCCAGGGTCGACTGGTGGCCATCGTCGGCAAACCTGCCGATGTCGTCATGTACGCGCTCCATGTACAGGGCGGAAAGGAGCAAAAAACAACCCGTCTGTTTGAAACCGTCGCCTTCCCTCTGCTGGCTGAGGAGAGTGCGGCTGCATTTTGTCTGTAATTCAGCCTGTAGACTTTTCATTTGTGCGTCTGCGTGTGTTGTTGCACGACCAGAGCACAGGCTGAAGATGACAACCTGGTGAAGGAGATGGCCCTATGGCACAGTCACGCGCAGAAGCCATTGCGTCCAGTTTTCAGCAAGCAAAGGAAGATCCCCCGGTAGAAGAGGTGGCGATAGGAATCGGGGGTGTGATTCTCCTTTTCCTGATTGGCCATTTTATCTCCAAGGCGCATGCAAAGCGGCTGTTGGAAAAACGCAAACGAGAAAAAGCAAAAAGGGTGGTGTGATGGGAGACAGGAAGAGCAAACAGCCCGTCACGATAACAAAAATCTCCAAGGTGGAGTAAGAGATACGTGAGCCTTATCGTGCAAAAATTTGGTGGAACATCCGTTGGTTCCATTGAGCGGATTCGTTCCGTTGCTGCCCGGGCCATTGCGGCTCAACAGCAGGGTCATCAGGTGGTGGTCACCGTTTCGGCCATGGCGGGGGAGACCAACCGGTTGGTGGCCTTGGTCGAAGGGATAATAGAACGCTACAACAAACGGGAGTATGATGTGGTGGTGGCGGCCGGTGAGCAGGTCTCCATCGGCTTGCTGGCCATTGCGATTGAGGCCATGGGGGCGCGGGCGCGTTCCTATCTGGGATGGCAGGTCCGTTTTTTGACCGATTCCGTCTATTCCAAGGCCCGCATTCAGGAAATTGAAGGGTTCCGCATCCGCGACGATCTGGAAAAAGGCTATATTGTTGTCATTGCCGGTTTCCAGGGCGTTGATGAAAAGGGTGACATCACCACCCTGGGTCGGGGAGGATCGGACACCTCGGCGGTGGCACTGGCCGCAGCCCTGGAGGCGGATCGGTGTGATATTTATACCGATGTGGACGGGGTCTATACCAGCGACCCCCGTATTGTCTCCTCCGCCCGCCGCTTGGCCCGCATCTCCTACGACGAAATGTTGGAAATGGCCTCCCTGGGTGCCAAGGTGTTGCAGACCCGTTCGGTGGAGTTGGCCAAAAAATACAAGGTACCCTTGCGTGTTCTCTCTTCCCTGGAGGAAGGGGAGGGCACTTTGCTGACAGAGGAAGACGAACTTATGGAAAAAGTTGTTGTTTCTGCCATCACCCACAATCGGGATGAGGCCAAGATTACCATACTGGGTGTCCCGGACCGGCCGGGTGTGGCGGCTACGATTTTCAGTGCCCTGGCAGATGCCACCATCAATGTGGACATGATCATCCAGAACATCTCCGAAAGCGGTGAGACGGATGTCACCTTTACCGTTCCCAGGGGAGACTACCAGCATGCCCTGGAGGTGTTGGCCATTCCGGTCAAGCAGATCGGTGCCAAGGAGGTGGTGGGCAATCGCACCATTGCCAAGGTCTCTGCGGTCGGGGTGGGGATGCGCTCCCATACCGGCGTGGCCCAGCGCATGTTCAACGCGCTGGCCGCTGACGGCATCAATATCCAGATGATCTCCACCTCCGAAATCAAGATTTCCGTCATCCTGGATGAAAAATACATGGAGTTGGCTGTGCGTACCCTCCACGATGCCTTTGAACTGGATAAGGATGCGGGGGATCGTGTCATCGCCAAGTGAAGCTGTTTTCCTTTATGACACCACCTTGAGAGATGGCTCCCAAAGCGAGGACGTCAACTTTTCCGTGGTGGACAAGCTGCGTATTGCCGAACGGTTGGATGCCATTGGGATGGATTATATCGAGGGGGGTTGGCCGGGTGCCAACCCCACCGATGACGCTTTTTTCCAGGAGATCAAAAAGCATCCGCTGCGGCACAGTCGGGTGGTGGCCTTTGGTTCCACCAAACGGCCCCGGACCACGGTGCAGGAGGATCCCGTGCTGGAGCAGTTGTTGCGCACGGAGGTGGGGGTGGTCACCCTGTTCGGGAAATCCTGGACCCTGCATGTGACCGATGCGTTGGGCATCTCGTTGCCGGAAAATTTGGCCCTCATCTTTGACTCCATCCGCTACCTGAAATCCCGTGTCGACACCCTGTTTTTTGATGCCGAGCATTTTTTTGATGGCTATAAGGCAGATCCCGATTATGCCTTGCAGGTGTTGCAGACCGCCCGGGAGGCGGGGGCCGACTGCCTGGTTCTGTGTGACACCAATGGGGGCTGTCTGGTGCCGGAGGTTGAGCAGATCGGTCGCCAGGTGGCCCGCTTTTGTCAACAGCAGGCCGTTGCATGGGGAATCCATTGCCATAACGATGCCGGCTTGGCGGTTGCCAACTCCCTGGCAGCCGTTGTGGCCGGGGCGACTCAGGTGCAGGGCACCGTCAATGGCATTGGTGAACGGTGCGGCAATGCCAATTTGATCTCCATTCTGCCCATTCTCCAACTCAAAATGGGCAGGACGACCTCTGTTTCTTCCCAGCAGTTGACCCAGTTGACCCGCCTGAGCCGTTTCGTGGATGAGATTGCCAATCGGGTACCGCAGAAAAATCAACCCTTTGTCGGTACTTCTGCCTTTGCCCACAAGGGAGGGGTTCATGTGTCAGCGGTGATGAAAAACACCTTGACCTATGAACATATTCATCCCGAACAGGTGGGCAACCAGCAAAGAATCCTGATCTCCGACCAGTCGGGACGCAGCAATTTGTTGTTCAAATTGGCGGAGTTTGGCATTACCGACCTGGATCCCCGGGATCGGCGTTTGAACCGGTTGTTGGAAGAGATCAAAGGGTTGGAGCATCGGGGGTTTCAGTTCGATGGGGCCGAGGCCTCTTTTGAATTGCGAGCCAGGGAGATGTTTGGCATGTTGCCGGACTATTTTCAATTGCAAGGTTTTCGTGTGATCGATGAACGTCGGGGTATCGACGGCGAACGCAGCATGGGGGCTGAGGCCACGGTCAAGCTGCAAGTGGCGGGTCAGTTGATCCATCTGGTGGGTGAGGGGGCTGGTCCGGTGGATGCGCTGCATGCGGCTTTGAGTCGTGCCCTGGAGGGATTTTATCCCCATGTCAATGAGATGGAGTTGGTGGACTACAAGGTGCGCATTCTGGGTGGGGCTGGCACGGATGCCAAAGTTCGGGTCTTGACAGAGTGGCAGGACAGTCAGCAAAATTGGGGCACGGTGGGTGTCTCGGACCACATTATTGCCGCCTCATACGATGCCATGGTGGATGCTGTGCGCTTTAAACTATACAAAGACGGCGTTTCCCCTGTGCAGGAGAAACGGATTGGGGTTGTCGCCATTTAACGGGAGTTGTTGAGCAATGAAAAAGATTGAAGCCATTATCAAGCCATTCAAGTTGGACGATGTGAAAGAGGCGTTGTCAGAAGTAGGCATCCAGGGGATTACG
The DNA here is from genome assembly GCA_002753505.1 of Magnetococcales bacterium HCHbin5. GTDB lineage: Bacteria > Pseudomonadota > Magnetococcia > Magnetococcales > Magnetaquicoccaceae > Magnetaquicoccus. Next base: position 10,693 of record PEAG01000025.1, read on the forward strand.
GTCTCCGAGGTGCGGGGGTTTGGACGCCAGAAGGGCCACACAGAACTCTACCGCGGGGCTGAGTATGTGGTGGACTTTTTGCCCAAGTTGAAGGTGGAGGTGGTCTTGCCGGAAGATTTGGTTGATCGTGCCGTCAAGGCGATTGAGCAGGCCGCTCGCACCGGTCGTATTGGGGATGGCAAAATTTTTATCACCAATGTGGAGAGTGTCATCCGCATTCGCACCGGCGAACGGGATGCCAACGCTTTGTAGTTTTCCTCTCTCCTGTTGTTGCATGGAACAACCAAAGAAAGGGGGGGGGACAGTGGCCCTGGGGAGGGGGGGAACGTTACCCTCTCCGGGGCGGGTGTGTTGTGGGTTGCGGGCACTCTCCTGATGGCAAAACAGGGTAGATGTACGGTATGAAAAGAGATTTAGGAAAGTTGTTCAAGAAGGGGGAAATTATTTTTCGCCAGGGGGAGCCGGCGGCCTGCATGTATGTGGTCCAAAAGGGCGAGGTTGAGTTGGTGGTAGAGTCCGATTTTGGCATCAAACTGTTGGCCACGCTGCAAAAGGGGGATGTGTTTGGCGAGGTTTCCCTCTTTGCGGAAAAGGTTCGCTTTGCCACCGCCCGGGCGACCCAGGATACCTGGGTGATGACTCTGGATGAAAAGTCTTTTGTCAATCGATTGCACCAGGATCCCTCGCTCGCTTTCCACATGATCCGCCAGATGGCGCATCGCATTTATGACCAGGATCAGCTGGTGATGCGGGGGTTTATTGACGAAGCCGGTCGCAGTCATGATGTGACGGGATTTGTCAGTTATATTGACCTGGTTGCGCTGGTGGAAAAAGAGCTGACCCGCGCCAAGCGGTTATGGCAACCCCTCTCCTTTGCCATTATTGATATTGACCATTTTGATACCCTGCAGGCCCAGTTTGGTTCGGTGATCGGGGAAGATCTGCTGACCTGTCTTTGCCAAACCATCAAGGGTGTTTTGCGTCGCCAGGATGTGGTGGGCCGTTTTGGTGAAGATCAGTTTGGTCTGTTGTTGTATGAAGCGGATGGGGAGGCGGCCATCCAGGTACTGGAAAAGGTACGGCGTTCCTTTCAAAACCTTTGGGGGCGTGTGGAGCACCCGGACATTGTGGCCACCTTCAGTTGTGGCATCGCCTCCTATCCCGATTATGAGAGTTCCGCGCGCCTGCACAAAGCAGCCCACAAAGCCCTGTCCACCAGCAAGCAGGCGGGCAACCAGATCATACTGGCCGCTGCACCTGCAAAAAAATAATCGCTACAGCATTGTGATGGCCGTGAGGTGAACAGATGAGGTTGTCGGCCAATAGCCGGATAGGGATTGTCGGGGGTGGTCCTTCGGGTGCCATGACCGGCTTTTTTTTGTTGGAGATGGCGGAACGGCTCGAGTTGCCGTTGGAGGTGGATATTTATGAACCCCGTGATTATAAAAAGTATGGGCCGGCGGGGTGCAACATGTGTGCGGGGGTGGTCTCTGAATCCCTGATTCAGACCTTGGCCGCGGAGGGTATTCCGTTGCCCTCCTCCTCTGTGATTCAGAGCGGTATTGACTCTTATGTGTTGCACACCTCTGATCTGCCGGTTGTGACGATCAACACGCCCGTGGACGAGGTGCGTATTGCGACCGTCTTTCGGGGCAGTGGTCCCAGGAAGCCGATCGGCGATCAATCCTGGAGCAGTTTTGACCATTTTTTACTGGGCATGGCCCAGCAAAAGGGGGCCAATATTGTGCCCGAGCGGGTGACCGAGTTGGCCTGGGATGAGGGACGCCCCCGACTGACGACGCGGGAGGGCAACAGCAAGAGCTATGATTTTTTGGTTGGAGCGGTCGGGGTCAACTCGGCGACGCTGGAAAAGTTTGCGGCGTTGGGGTTTTCTTTTGAGTCTCCGGCGGTGAGCAAAGGGTTTCTGTCGGAGATCTATTTGGGGGCCGAGCAGGTTCAGGCCTGTCTGGGCAGTTCGCTGCACATCTTTTTGTTGGACATTCCCCGCCTTAAATTTGCCGCGATCATTCCGAAGGTGGAATATGTGACGGTTTGTCTGTTGGGGGAGAATATTGACAAGGCGTTGATTCAGCAATTTATGGAGTCTCCGGAGGTTCGCAGCTGTTTTCCGCCGGATATGGTTTGGACCTTTGCCGACAAAAGCTGTGATCAGGGGATCGGGCAGGCCTGTCACTGTGGTCCCAAGCTGAACCTGGGTCCGGCGATCAATCCCTTTGCGGACCGGGTGGCGATGGTGGGGGATGCAGCGGTTACCCGACTGTACAAGGATGGGATCGGTGCGGCCTACATCACGGCCAAGGCTTGTGCGGTCACGGCCCTGTTTTTTGGTATTGCGGCCAGGGATTTTCAGGAGCATTACCAGCCTGTGATTCAGCGCATTGCGGTGGACAACCGGATTGGTCGTTTTGTTTTCTGGATCACCTTGTTTTATCAGGAGTGGAATTTTTTGCGGCGGGGCATGGTACAGATGGTCAAGGAGGAGCAGCCCCTCTCTGGCGTCAAGCGGCGCATGAGCCGGGTTTTGTGGGATACCTTTACCGGCAGTTCCACCTATCGGGAAATTTTGATACGGGCGTTGCATCCCCGATTTTTTTTCCATCTGTTGTCTGCCACCTTGCGGGCTTTATGGGCCCATTTACGCAAATAGGTCTCCTCACATGTTTATACCGGACTGGAATCATCCCGCTCTCTTTTTTCTTGCCTTGGTGCTGGGTGGTCAACTGTTGGAAAGCCTGGCTTTGTTGTTGGACAGCCATAATTTGCGTAAGCCGTTACCCGCAGAGATGGTCCAGTGGCTGGATGCGGGGGGGTGGGAAAAGACATGTGCCTATACGCGGGCGCGTCATCGCCTGACTCTGTTGGAGTCGTGGCTGGGGTTGTTGCTGTTGGTTGTTTTCTGGTTTGCGGGGGGCTTTAACGGCTTGAACCGTTGGGTTATGGATTGGCAGTTGGGATCGCTCTTTTCTGGTGTACTCTATATTGGTTTGTTGATGGGCGCGCTCTATGTGGTTGGCCTGCCGTTCACCCTCTATGGCACCTTTGCTATTGAGGAGCGGTTTGGGTTTAACCGTACCACGTGGAAAACCTTTGTGGCGGATCAGTTTAAGATGTTGTTGTTGGCTGTGCTGTTGGGTGGGGGGATTCTGGCGGCCATTCTGGTTGCCTTTGAGCGGGCGGGGGAGTGGGCCTGGCTTTATGGTTGGGTGGGGTTGACCCTGTTCAGTCTGGTATTGCAGTGGGTGATTCCGCGTTGGATTTTGCCTCTGTTCAACCGTTTTTCTCCGTTGGCGGATGGGGAGCCGCGGCGTGCCATTCTGGCTTATACCCATTCGATCCAGTTTCCCGTGGGTCATATTTTTGAGATGGATGGTTCCCGTCGTTCCAGCAAGGCCAACGCTTTTGTCAGCGGTTTTGGCAACAATCGGCGTATTGCTTTGTTTGATACGTTGATTCAACAGCATACGGTTCCAGAGTTGGTGGCGGTATTGGCCCATGAGGTTGGCCATTCCCGGCGGTGGCATCTGCCCAAAATGTTGCTGTTGGGGGTGGTGCATACGGGTATTTTGTTTTATTTGCTCTCCTTTTTCCTGGCGTGGTCGGGTTTGTACCAGGGATTTTTCATGGAGGGGATGCCGATTTATGCGGGGCTGCTTTTTTTCAGCATTGTGATTGGGCCGATTGATCTGTTGGTTGGGCCTTTTTTCAAGGCGTTGTCCCGTCGTTTTGAGTATGAGGCCGATCGGTTTGCGGTGGAGACGGCTCCGGAGCCGGGGGCGTTGATTACGGCGTTGAAGGCGTTGGCGAGGGAGAATGCAGCCCATTTGATGCCGCATCCTTTTTATGTTTTTTTGCATCACAGCCATCCTCCCCTGCTGGAACGGGTGGCGGCCATGGAGGCGCAGTTGAGCTTTGTAAACGATTGCAGGGGTCCGGGGACCGTCACGGTCCCCGGTGGGGTGCAGGGGCAAAGCCCCTGCATGTAACGGGCGCGCTTTCACCGAAGCCCATTTGCTGCGCAAATGGGCGCAGCGCGCCCAAAACGCCCCGCAGGGGCACTCCTGGAGGGCGGCAGCCCGACTGAGAGCGGGCAAAATTGGGCATGGCCTGGAAAAAAAACCGATCCTGGCCTTGTGTCAAACGAAAAGCGCAATACGATAAAGCGTAATACGATAAAGCGTAATACGATAAAGCGTAATACGATAAAGCGCAATATGATAAAGCGTAATATCCAAAGGTTCTGGTTTTTTATCCAAATATTTTCCACGACATAACCGTGCGAGTCGGGCTGCCGCCCTCCCAAGGTCGCCCCTGCGGGGCGGTTTTGTGCGCGTTACGCCAATTTTCTGCGAAAATTGGCTTTGGGAAAACGCGCAGTTCATGCAGGGGCTTTGCCCCTGCACCCCACCGGGGACCGTGACGGTCCCCGGACCCCTGCAATCGTTTAAAGAATGGAAAAACACGCAGTTCATGCAGGGGCTTTGCCCCTGCACCCCACCGGGGACCGTGACGGTCCCCGGACCCCTGCAATCGTTTAAAGAATGGAAAAACACGCAGTTCATGCAGGGGCTTTGCCCCTGCACCCCACCGGGGACCGTGACGGTCCCCGGACCCCTGCAATCGTTTAAAGAATGGAAAAACGCGCAGTTCATGCAGGGGCTTTGCCCCTGCACCCCACCGGGGACCGTGACGGTCCCCGGACCCCTGCAATCGTTTAAAGAACAGGAAAACGGCCTACGGCTCCCGCAAACTTTCGCTGAAAGAACGGGTAATGGGATTGAGAATATAGGAGGCAATACTGCGAGACCCCACCTTGATCTCCGCATTCAAGGTCATGCCACGAATCAACCGAATCCCCTCCGGCAAATTGTACAGCTTGGTGCTCAACAACTCGATACGCCCGGTGTGAACCGCACCCACCCCCTTCTCCTTGCCACCACCACCGCCCTCCTCCTTGCTGTTGGGAGACTCCCCGCCACCAAAAGATTCCTGGCTGACATAACGGAGACGCCCCTCCAGAGAACCATGCCGCTGATAGGGGAAGGCATCAATCTTGATCACAACCTTGTCACCCACCTTGATATAACCAATATCCCGCGAAGGAATCATCACCTCGGCCACAAACACCGCATCCGAAGGGACAATGGTGATCAACAACTCCGCCCCCTGCAACACCGCCCCAGCCGAACGCTTCGCCACCGACAACACCACCCCATCCACCGGAGCCGTCAACGCTTCAAAATCGGTAATTCGCTTGGCCTTGGTCACCGATTCGTCCACCTTGGCCAACTCGGTACGCGCCACCACCAGATTGTCCAACACCTGCCGGGCCCAATCATCGATAAAGGTCTGCCGCTCCGCCTTCTTGGAGAGCAGATTGTGCTGCAACTCCACCAGATGGTTGACCGCCAACCGATAATCCTGCTCGGCACGAATCCGACTGCTCTGGGAATCCTGATATTGCAGATTGGTACCCGTGCCAGACTTGGCCAGATCCCGCCGCTTTCCCTCGACATCCCGGTTGATCTCCATCAACTTGGCCAGATGGGTGCGATTCTCCTCCGTGGTGCGAATATTGGCCTGAAACCCTTGAATCTCTTCGTCAAACATACGCAACCGCGACTGATACTGAGAACGCCGCTGATGCAACAACGCAGCCTGCAACCGCTCGTCTGCATTGGCCTGCGCGTCTGCCACAAACTCGGTATCGTTGGCCTCACTCTCCAAACGGCGAATCTGCGCCAGCAAAGCCTGCTGCTGCACCAACAAGGCCGCCAAATCCGCCCGGGCAAAAGTGGGATCAAAGGTTGCCAACACCTGCCCCTTTTGCACCAGATCACCCGCCTTCACCTTCATTTCACGAATGATCGAACGATCCACCGCCTGCAGCTGGATCGGGGTGGCATCGGTGGTCAATTGACCACTGCCGGTCACGACAATATCGGTGTCAGCCACCGCAGCAATCACCACCATCGCAACAAACATGGCCAGAATCAGATAATAGGTTCCCATCATGATCGCGGGAGGCTCCACCTCCGTCACCACACCGATACCAGCCTGGAAAGGGATGGCATCTGCGGTAACCTTCTTTTTTGCGAGACGTTTCAGGGGAAGTTTGATAATAGAAAATGCCATGTTCGATTTATTTCAATTCCAGTCGGAAGGTACAGCAGAGCCAAAGAGGATTTCTGCTTTGGTAAAAATTTAGTACGCCCGCGATCAGCCGTTCCAGATGGTCCACCAACAGCACGCTCACCCTACCCATGCTGACAAAAACCAGCTATCCTGACCTCCTTGCCTATCGTGCCCATAGTACACGTTGCATGGGAACAGTTCAATTCCCATCCCTCATCTTCACCAAAAAAATAGCCGTTGGTCTAAACCATGATCCAGATCAAGCAACTAACCCATCTTTACCCACGCCGGAAACGTGCCCCCTTCCGGGCCTTGTCCGGGTTTTCCCTGTCCATCGACCCTCACATTATTTTTGCGCTGACCGGTCCCAATGGCGGGGGCAAGTCGACCCTGTTCCGCATTTTGTGTGGTTTGACCCGACCCAGCGCAGGCACAGTCTGGATGGCCGGGGTGGAGAGTGTACACAATCCGGCGGCGGCCCGTCGACTGCTGGGAGTGGTCTTTCAACACCCCGCGCTGGATAAACAGCTCACCGTCCTGGAAAATTTGCGCATCCATGCCCACCTCCATGGGGTGGACAACACCACCTTTGACCAGCGTCTGCGCTCGGACCTCGGCTGGTCCGGTCTGGAACCACGCCTGCACGACCGGGTCGGCACCCTCTCCGGTGGCACAGCCCGTCGGGTTGAACTGGTCAAGGCACTGCTCCATCGCCCGCAAATCTTATTGCTGGATGAACCCACCAATGGTCTGGATCCAGGCGGTCGCCGTGATTTCATGGAAACCCTGCTGCGCCTGCGCCGTGAGCAGGGGTTGACCGTACTGATGACCAGCCATCTCTTCGACGAAGCCGAACAGGCGGACCAGGTCGGCATTCTCCACCAGGGCACCCTGCTGGCTGTGGGTACACCGGACGGGTTGCGCAGCACGTTGGGAGAGGAGATGGTGATTATCCAAACCAGACAAGCGGAAGAGGCTCTTGCACTGCAGCTCATATTGCAACAACATGCCGGCTTGCAGGTAATACAGCGGGAACAGGAGTTGCGGATCTCAGGCATTGACCGGGAGACGCTGCAACAGCTTCTCCTGCACCATCGGGAACGGTTTCAATCCCTGGTCATCCAACACCCAACCCTGGAAGATGTCTTTATTCACCATACCAGAGTGCCCCACCGGGAAGAGGTATTGTCATGATGCGTCCTGTCTGGTCCATGATTCAGCGGGAGTTGATCCGCTTTTTTCGCCAACCCCACCGTGTGGTGGGCAGTGTGGCGCAACCACTGATTTTCTGGCTCTTCCTGGGTAGTGGATTCAGTGCCTCTTTTCGCGCCCCCGGCCTGCACGGGATCAGCTATCTGGAATATTTTTTCCCTGGCATTATATTGATGTTACTGTTGTTTTCCGGTATTTTTTCCACCATCACCCTCATCGAAGACCGTGCGCAGGGGCTGTTGCAGGGTATTCTGGTCGCCCCCATATCCCGCATGGCCATCGTGTTGGGCAAGGTGGGGGGAGCCATGGCGGTGGCCCTGTCGCAGGTTTTGCTGCTGTTGGCAGCCACCCCTTTTCTGGGTCTCCATCTGGGTTGGGAAGAGGGGGTGCTGTTATTGCTGGGTTTGTTGATCGCCACCTTGGGATTCACCGCTCTGGGCTTTCTGATCGCCTGGCACATGGAGAGTACTGCCGGTTTTCACGCCGTCATGTCGGTGTTTTTGATGCCGCTATGGATGCTGTCCGGTGCCCTGTTTCCCATGGACCAGACACCGGGTTGGCTCCAGTGGCTTATGCAGATCAACCCGGTCACCCACGCGCTGCATCTTATCCGGCTGCCGTTCTACCATCAAGCCGGTACACTGCTGGGGCAGGCAGAGTATCAAACCGCCCTCCTGGTGGCGACTCTTTGGGCGGTGGGCTGCCTGGGGTTGGCCCTCTGGCAAGTCAACCGGGTCGAGTGCGGCCTGCCCATCGAAGCTGAAACAGCGGCAGATTAACTGTCCAACCGCCGCGCCTCATCCACCAACATGACCGGAATGCCTTCCCGAATGGCAAAGGCCAAGCGATCCGCTTTGCAAACCAGCTCGGCCGCGTCCCGATCCAACACCAACTCCCCCTTGCACTGCGGACAGACCAAAAGGGTCAATAGCTCTTTATCAATCATCAGATGTGACCTCGCATTCCGGATACCATGAACAAAAACTGCAACGACTTCCCCCGCTTGTCAATCGATTCCATCCCTTCGACAACACCCAGTCACGCACACTATACCAGCATCCTGCGGCCACACGAAAGCAGGAATACAACAGTCGGGTAAAAGTCTCTGTTGCCATTTCCCCCTAAAGATCGTTAAACTTCCCCTCTTTGTCCCCAGTAAACACAAGAACGATCGGGAGAGAGCGTGCGCACCATTATTGATCGGTTGGTCACAACCACCCTGGAACGATTACGCCGCGACGGACTCTTTCCAGCCGACACCCCGCTCCACTTTAACGTGGAACGGCCGCGAGATAAAACACACGGCGATTTTGCCACCAATGCCGCCATGGTACTGGCCAAAGCCGCCAGAATCCCCCCGCGCCTGTTGGCGGAAAAAATAGTCGCCGCCTTGCCGGCCGACCAGGCCGATGTGGAAAAATGCGAGGTCGCCGGACCGGGCTTTATCAACTTTTTTCTCTCTCCCGCCAGCCTCCGTACCATCATCACCGAGATCCAACAGCTCGGCAACCGTTTTGGCCACAGCCAAATCGGTACCGGCCAACGGGTACAGGTGGAGTTTGTCTCTGCCAACCCGACCGGCCCCATGCACCTGGGCCACGGTCGCGGCGCGGTAACCGGCGACGTTATCGCCCGATTGCTGCAGGCGACCGGCTTTCAGGTGGAACGGGAATACTATATCAACGACGCCGGCAACCAGACCCTGCAGCTGGGCCGCTCCGTCCTGGTGCGCTATCACAGCCTGTTCGGGGAGGATATTCCCCTGCCGGATGGGTGCTATCCCGGCGAATATGTCCGGGAGATTGCCCGGGCACTGCAAAAACAGGACGGGGACCGCTGGTTGTCCACCCCTTGGACAGATACCCCGCCCGAAGCGGTCGTAACCTTTGCCATCGACCAATGCCTCGGTTGGATCCGTGACGATCTGGCACTGCTCAACATAACCTTTGACACCTGGTTTTCGGAACGCTCCCTGCACCAACAGGGTGGCATCCGGCACGCCATTGCCAAACTGGAAGAGCAAGATCTTGTTTATGAAGGTGTATTGGAAGCTCCCAAGGGCAAACAGCCGGAGGAGTGGGAGGCCCGCCCGCAACGTCTTTTCCGTTCCAGCTCCTTTGGCGACGAAGTGGACCGTCCCTTGCAAAAGTCGGACGGGAGCTACACCTATTTTGCCGCTGACATCGCCTATCATCTCCACAAGGCAGAACGGGGCTTTGACGCCCTGGTCAACATCTGGGGAGCGGACCACGGGGGATATATCAAACGGGTGCAGGCCGCTTTGATGGCCCTCACCGGCAAAAAGGGGTTGCTGGATGTCCGACTGGTCCAGATGGTCAATCTGTTTCGTGGTGGCCAACCGGTACGGATGTCCAAACGGTCCGGCACGTTTGTCACCTTGCGGGAGGTGGTGGAAGAGGCTGGCTCGGACGCCGTGCGGTTTTGGTTTTTGCTGCGTTCCGCCGGGGCGAGTCTGGATTTTGACCTGGAGTTGGCCATGGCCAAGACCAACGACAACCCCATTTTCTACGTCCAGTATGCCCATGCCAGGGTCCATTCGGTCTGGCGTCGGCTGCAAGAGAAGGGGTTGGCGGTGGAGGCCGGTGAAGCATCCAACCCGCAACTGGCCCGGTTGACGGAACCGGCTGAGTATGACCTGATGCGACTGATGAGCCGTTTCCCGGAGGTGGTGGAGCAGGCCGCGTTGGAAAAAGAGCCCCACAAGGTACCCTATTATCTTTTGGAATTGGCAGCGGCCTTTCACACCTACTATAATGGCCACAAAATTTTGGATGAGGATGCCGACTTGCGGACCGCTCGATTAGCTCTGATCCGCGCCGCAGCTCTGGTCATCGCCAATGGTTTAACTCTACTAGGCGTTCACGCCCCGGAGCAGATGTGACCCCCCGATTTCCAACCTCTGCACGCTTTCGGCGTCACCAACGCAACAATTATGCACGCCCGCTGCTGGTCACTTTGTTGATTGGCGGTGGGCTCTTTTTTATGTTTCGTTCCAAAACTCCCGATCCCGTGCAGACGGTTGCCAAGCCGCCGCCGGTACAGGAGAGCCGTTCCGAGAGCAGGCAGCCCAAAATGGTCCCGGTCGTCACTGAGCCTGCGGAGCGTCCAGCCGCCCCCAAACCGGTGGTTCAACAGGAGAGCAAGGCCGACCCCAAGTTTGTGCCCATACCGGTCGACAAGCCTGTCCCTCAACCGGCAAAGGCAGCGGCGGCAGAGCCGCGCCCGGCGGAAAAGGGTCTCAACCGTTCAGAAAGCAAGGCAGAAAAGCCGGCGGTCAAGGCTGATGTCAAAACCGGCAACACGGAGATCAAGCTGGCGATCAACCCGGAAAGTGTATCAAAAAGCAGGAGCGAATCCGGCTCCAGCAAGGGAGAGACCAAAGACAAGGTTGCCGCTTCCAACCCCAAGGCGGCACCGCCGCCACCCGAACCGCAGCCCAAAAAGGAGGAGCAGGAGGAGTCTTATCTGCATCCGTTGCCGGATGCTTTGCCACCGAAGCTGCGGGAACCGGAGATGGATTTGACTTTTTACAAGTCATTGGCCACCAAAAAGATGATTTTGCCAGAGGAACCGACGGGCAAGAGGGTTGTTCCCCCCTTTTTGGCGGCGGCAACGCCGACAACCGGCAGCAGCAAAAAGGACTATTCGCCCACGCTACCGGAAAAGTCAGCTCCGTCGAAGGCTGCGCCGGAGGCCCACAAGCCGGAGGCTGAAGCGGTCAAACCATCAGCCGATTCCAAAGCACCGGCCATTGAACCCAAAAAGGCTGCGGCCGAGCGCAAGAAGGCGAGCACAGAGCCCAAAAAACAGGCCGATGAGTCCCAAAAAGCAGCGGATGAGGCGGACAAATCGGCAGAAGAGGCAACCAAAAAGAAAAGCTATCAGGTGCAGGTTGCCATTCTTTCCGACATGAAGCGGGCGACCGATCTGGCGGACCAGTTGCGCAGCAGGGGGGCAGTCAATCCTCGTGTCAGCACGGTTAAATACTCTTCCGGGCGTGTGCTGTTCCGGGTGCGGCTTGGCCCCTTTTCCAGCCAGAGTGAAGCAGCCAAGTCTGCGCAGCGTTGGCAGGCTGCCGGGCAATCCGCTCTCGTTTTTGTTGACGACTGAGGATGCTCTTTTAACCGTTACATGCTGGGGCTTTGTCCCCATATACGCCAACGTGATTGCGGTCTTTCCTTAAACGATTGCAGGGGTCTGGGGAGCGTCACGGTCCCCAGACCCCTGCAATCGTTTAAAAAGATTTTTACACCTCTTGGGAAACCAACCGATGAATCAAAACCTCTCCCCGTTGGAATTGGCCATCGCCTTGATCCAGGTGCCCTCCATCACCCCACAGGACCACGGCTGCCAAACCCTGATCACCGACTTTTTGCAACCGCTGGGATTCAGCATTTATCCCCTGCGGTCCGGGGAGGTGGATAATTTTTACGCCCGAATTGGCACCCAGGGCAAAAATTTTTGCTTCGCCGGCCATACCGATGTGGTCACCCCCGGAGATGCCACCCTGTGGCGTTCCCCCCCCTTTGCAGCCGCCGTACACGATGGGATATTGATCGGTCGCGGTGCCAGCGACATGAAAGGGGGCATTGCCGCCATGCTGGCCGCCACAGCCCGATTTTTGCGGGATCGACCCGACTTCGCCACCCACAACAGCCTCTCTTTTCTCATCACCGGCGATGAAGAGGGGGCGGCCACCGATGGTACGGTGCGCCTGCTGGAGTGGCTGCGCGCCCGGGAAGAGCGGCTGGACTATTGCCTGGTGGGTGAACCCACCTGCATGCACACTCTGGGCGACGGTCTGAAAAATGGCCGCCGGGGCTCCCTGAATGGTGAATTGATCCTCCATGGTCGCCAGGGCCACGTGGCTTATCCCCATTTGGCCGACAACCCCATCCATCGGGCGGCCCCCATCATTGAACGATTGGCCCACCATGCGTTTGACGCGGGCAACGCCCATTTTCCCGCCACCACCCTGCAATTCACCAATATTTATGCAGGAGATGGTTCCAACAATGTCATCCCTGGCCAGTTGCGGGTCAGCTTTAATTTTCGCTTCAGCCCCGAAAGCAGCCCCGCCCAACTGGAACAGCAGCTCCGCACTCTGTTGGATCAAATGGAGCCTCCCGTCTCTTACACCCTGCAAACCCACCTTTCCGGTCTGCCCTTCCTGACGGCCGGTGGTGCGCTGTTGGAGGCGGTCAGTCAAAGTGTGCGGGAGATTACCGGCATCACCCCCACCCCTTCCACAGGCGGCGGCACCTCGGACGCCCGGTTTATTTCGTTGGATTGTCCACAAACGGTCGAATTTGGTCTGCTTTCCGCCTCCATCCACCAGGTGGACGAGCGGTTGGCGGTCGCGGATCTGGATCAGTTAAGCCGTGTCTACGAACGGATTTTGCATACCCTTTTCCCCCCCTCTCAGGAACCGTCATGATCTCCCTCACCCAACTCGAACAGTATGCCAATACCCTGCTCAAAACAGCCACGATCTCGGATTACGCCCCCAACGGTGTCCAGGTGCGGGGTCGTACCGAGGTCAGGCGTCTGGTGACAGGGGTTTCGGCCTGTCAGGATCTGTTTCAGGCCGCAACCGAGCAGGGAGCCGATCTGGTGCTGGTTCACCACGGCATGTTCTGGGACAAGGAGCCCCGCGTTGTGGAAGGGGGGTTGAAAAAGCGGTTGAAATGGTTGCTGGAGCATGACATGACCCTGATGGCCTACCATTTGCCGCTGGATTGTCATCCCCAATTAGGAAACAATATTCAAATTTTAAACCGTCTGCATCTGGAGGCCGGAGAGCCCTTTGGTCTCTATCGGAACAGCCATCTTTCGTTTATCGGGCAGGCCCCCCTGCCCCTCTCCCTGTCAGAGTTTGTCGGTCAGTTGCGTGCCCTGTTTGGAGGAGAGCCCCTTGTTTTGCCTTTTGGTCCTGAAACGGTTCAGCGGATTGCCGTTTGCAGTGGGGCAGCCCCCGAATTGTTGCGAGAGGCCAAACAAAAGGGAGCGGATCTTTTCCTGAGTGGTGAGGCTGCAGAGCCTGTATACCATTTTGCCCGGGAGGAGGAGATCCATTTTGTCGCAGCGGGCCATCATCGTACGGAAATGTTCGGGGTCCAGGCATTGGGAGAGCATCTGGCCGATCAGTTTGCCCTTGAGCATCAGTTTATCGACATCCCCAATCCTCTGTAATGCTTACTGATTGTTTTTCTAAACAATTGCAGGGGTCTGGGGAGCATCACGCTCCCCGGCGGGGTGCAGGGGCTTAAGCCCCATGTGCGCTAACCTGATTGCGATCTTCTTGTAAACGAGTGCAGGGGTCCGGGGAGCGTCACGCTCCCCGGTGGGGTGCAGGGGCGAAACCCCATATACGCTAACCTGATTGCGATCTTCTTGTAAACGAGTGCAGGGGTCCGGGGACCGTCACGGTCCCCGGTGGGGTGCAGGGGCAAAGCCCCTGCATGAACGGCGCGTTTTCCCAAAGCCAATTTTCGCAGAAAATTGGCGCAACGCGCCCAAAACCGCCCCGCAGGGGCGACCTTGGGAGGGCGGCAGCCCGACTCGCACGGTTATGTTATGGAAAATATTTGGATAAAAAACCAGAACCTTCGGGTATTGAGCTTTTTGTTTAAACATGAGGCCAGGAACGGTTTTCTTTCAAATTCCTCCCCAATCTTGCCCGCTCTCAGTCGGGTTGCCGCCCTCCAGCAGTGCCCCTGCGGGGCGTTTTGGGCGCGCTGCGCCCATTTGCTGCGCAAATGGGCTTACGAGAAAGCGCGCCCATTACACGCAGGGGCTTCGCCCCTGCACCCCACCGGGGACCGTGACGGTCCCCGGACCCCTGCAATTGTTTTAAAAGATTAATAAAAGCATAGGTATGGCCATCATGTGAGCGCATATGGGGCTTCGCCCCTGCACCCCACCGGGGACCGTGACGGTCCCCGGACCCCTGCAATTGTTTTAAAAGATTAGAAAAAATCAGAAAAACAGCTCAGCCACCCCCACCCTTCCACAACTTCCATATCCCCTCAATGGCCTCGAGAGCCGTCAACGGCAGCGAAATATAACGCTCCTTGTGAACATGATAATCACGGGGATTAATGCGAATCAAAATGGCATGATGCAACTTGCCATAGAACTCGGACCGCTTCCGAATGGTCGGCAAAGCCGTGCCCGCACCCACCTCAACGATCACCAAACGACGCTTCGTTACCAACAGATTTTCCAACCACTGCCAAAGACGCTCCTCCTGCGCCTTCGTCCTCTCTTCAATCCAGCCTTTGTCCCGAAACAACAAAATATTGGGCCGCGCCAAGGCACCACATTGCAAACAGGAGGGCAAAGCCCCAATCGCCTGCAAGGATTCCGAATTGATCGCCAGATGAACCCCCTGCGCACTCCAAACCTCATCCCGACAGGGCTGGGTACACTGCAAATTGTGAATGGAACCATGACACTCGCTGACCTGACTTTCGTCAAAGCCAGCCCGCTGGAACTGCCCATCCACATTGGAGGTCAAAACAAAACAACCCTGCGCCTTCTCCCGCCCCATCTCCAACAGCTTGGCAAATCCCTCATGCGGCGTGGTCCGCCGGTACAAGTTGAGCCGATGGCCATAAAATCCCCAGGCCAAACGAGGATGCTGCCGGAACCACTTCGGGTTGGCCATCTCCTCAAAGGCCAAATCCATCTTGCGAATCGCCGGATACGCCTGCCAAAACCCATGGTTGCCACGAAAATCCGGCAGACCGGAGTCTACACCCATCCCAGCCCCTGCCGTGATCAAAAGGGCATCCGCCCCCGCCACCGCATCCGCCGCCCTGCGGAGCTGCTTTTGGATGTTCTCTCTCTTTTCTTGTGTTTTCAATGTATCTTCCCCATTGGCTGTCAGACCATGTCCGTGCAGACTGTGCCGTCGGCACCAAGGAATCTCTCACCACCCCCACCCTCAACGAGGGCAAAGGATTCTGGGGAAGGGAGTTTACCTCCCCAGGCACACACCGAATCGAAAAACAGCCGCCAACAGCTCAGAAACTGTTCTGCTGGTCCCAAAGATGCCGATAAATTTTGCAGCGTTCCAGCAACACATCATGGGGCGCAAAATCGACAACCTCCCCCTTGTCGAGCACCAGAATGGCATCGGTGGAGGTCAAGGATGAAAGACGGTGGGAGACAATGATCATGGTGCGTCCCGAAGAAATTTTGCTCAAACTGTGGCGAATGATGGCCTCACTCTCCGGGTCCAACGCACTGGTGGCCTCGTCAAAAATCAACAACCGCGGACTCAAAAGCAATGCCCTGGCAATCGCAATGCGCTGCCGCTGCCCACCCGAAAAGTTGGAAGCCCCCTCCTCAACCGGTGTCTCATAGGAGTGGGAAAGGCGATCAATAAATTCATCCGCCCCCGCCAACTTGGCCGCCTCGATCACCTCCAGCAACGAAGCATCCGGCTTGGCCGCCGCAATATTGTCACGCACCGTACCACGAAACAAAATGTTGTCCTGCAACACCACACCGATACTGCGACGCAAATGGGGCAACTCAAAATGGCGTATGTCATTGCCATCCAACAGAATCATCCCCTCCTGCGCGGTGTGAATACTCTGGATAAGCCGCGTGATGGTGGTCTTCCCCGAACCGGATCGACCCACCACGCCAATCATCTGCCCCTCCTCCACCCGGAACGAGACCCCACGCAACGCAGGGGTCGCACTCTTGTCATAGCGGAAGGTGACATCCTGAAACTCTATCTGCCCCGTGATGGTGGGACGAATACCGCGCTGGTTGGGATCCCGCTCCGGCGGATAGTTCATCACATGACCCAACATCTGCACCGACAACGCCGTCTGCTGATACTGGTTGATCAGGCCGACAATCTGCACCAACGGACCGGTCACACGACCTGAAAGCATGTTGAACGCCACCAAAGCCCCGATACTGAGGTCACCATCAAAGACCAGAAAAATACCCAGGCTGAGAACGGTCAACCCCATCAACCCCTGCAACATGTGGGTCAGCGTAGCGGCAATCGCACCAAATTGCCCCACCGAGGTCCGCTGCTCGATGCAGTTGGCCACCTTTCTGTCCCAGGTGGCCTTGCGCAACGGCTCCAACGCCAGAGACTTGACCGCACGCATCCCATGCACCGTCTCCACCAGATCCGCGTTGCGGGAACCCTCCGCAATGTAGAGCTGCTCCAACCGCTTTTTGAAGGCCGGTATCATCAAGCCGATAATGGCCGCAATGGCAACCGTAAAAAGCAGCACCACCAGGGTCAGAGAACCGCTGTACAACGTCAGCCCAACCAACAACAGCGGCAGAGCCGAGGCATCCAGCAGGGTATGAAACAGTCCGCCGGTCAAAAACCCCCGGATGGACTCCGTCTGCTGCATATGCCGGATCAGCACACCGGTCGGCATGCTCTCAAAAAAGGGCATGGGCAAACGCAATAAATGCTCAAAGGTACGCACAATCAACTGGGCATCAATCTTGTTGGTGGCATAAATCATCAACATTTGACGCACATAGGTAAACAGACCATCAAACACCGTCGCAATCACCAGAATGATGGTCAAGGTGAACAATGTTTGATGGCTCTGATGCGGAACCACCTTGTCCAGCATGATCTGGAAACTCAGCGGCATGACAAAACTGAGCAGGTTGATCATGGTGGCCGCGACAATAATATCACGAAAATATTTGGCGTTTTTCATGATCTCTGGCAGGAACCAACGCAGATCAAAGGTGCGGGGTTCATCATCCAGATTATACTCGCGCTTGATGAGCAGAATGCTGCCATTCCACTGCTCTTCAAAAGCCTGGCGGGGCACCAATACCAGACCGGCCTGCTCAGAACGGGGATCCATGACGGCCGCACTGACCGAGCCATCCGCCGCATCCACCACACTGGCCACAATGACCCAATGGCCCGATTTATGCTCCACCATCACGGGATAGGCCGTGCCCAGGCTGGCCAGATCATCCCACTTGCGGTTTTTGAGCAGTTTGCCTTGCAATCCCACATCGTGCATCAGGCTCAACACAGAGCCGATAATGTCGTCTTCATGGGCCCCCATGAACCGCTCGGGCGTCACCTCTATCCCATGGTGTTGACACACCAGGAAAAAACAGCGCAAGGCGGATAAAAAGGGCGACAGGCCCATCTGTTCAAGGCTTGGTTGGTCAGTCAATGCACACACAGGGGAACCAGCTCGGCCCCCTCCTTCCTGATATTGGAAAATACGGTTACAGACACCTCAGGGACTGGCCAATCCGGCAGACCCACACAAAAATCGCGTACGCATACTGCAATAAAGAACGGGGATTGGGAAAACAACCCCAACCCCCGTTTATCGTGCCGACTGGCGTGGGAAAAGGCAAGGCTTTTTTAATGGGTGATCGGCGCGTGGGGGTGCCAACCCACCGTAAGCATAATGGCCACGAAGCCGAGAATATAGGCCAAGGTGACGTGCCAACCATTTTTCAGCCACGCACCTGCATTTTTGGCCTGGGGAAAAATATTGGAGACCGCCACCCCGGCCGAGGAGCCAAACCAGATCATGGAGCCCCCATATCCCACCGTATAAGCCAGGACACCCCAATCATACCCCCCCTGTTTCAGGGCCAGGGCTGTCAGGGGGATATTGTCAAACACTGCCGAGATAAACCCCAAACCAAACGCCGACTTCCAGGAGGCGGGAGGCAGGGTCTCCACCGGCATCATGGAAGCACACAACACCAGGGAGAGCAGGAAAATGCTGCCCTTGGTCGATTCCGGCATCAGGGACCAGTCCGGTTGCCGCACCGGAACGGCCAGCAGCAAGGCAACCCACACCGCCACCCCGATAACGGGGAAAACGTCCGCGACGCCAATAAAAACAACGTTGGCCAACACGTTGGAGGCAATGGCCAGAAACAGGATAAAAAAGACAATCCCGACCCGCGCCCCATCCACGTGGTGTACCTCGTCGGAGTGTGCAACCCCAATCGGCTGATGCTTATGCTGTTGCAGAGCGGCGGGAATGCCGCACACCAGCAGGGCCACGAAAGAACCGACAAAGGCGTTGATCACATCCAGGGGATTGACGCCCGAGATCCACATCATGGTGGTGGTGGTATCCCCCACCACACTGCCCGCACCCCCCGCATTGGAGCAGGCCACCAGAGCCGCCAGATAGCCGATATGAACCCGCTTTTGAAACACAATGTTGGCCACCGTTCCACCAATCAGCGCAGCGGCAATATTGTCCAGAAAGCTGGAAAGAAAAAAGGTCAACACCAGCAGGGAAAAACCACCCAACCAGCCGGAAGGCAAAAAGCGCGGCAGGATTTCCGGCACCTTGCTCTTTTCAAAATGGTTGGCCAACAGCGCAAAGCCCAACAACAGGCAGAACAGATTGGCCAGAATGACCCACTCATGGTGCAGATGGTTGATCAACCCACCCACACCCGGAACGGATTTGAAGCCGGTAAAGAGCAACTTGTAGACAACGATGGTCGTCAAGCCGGTTAATGCCACCCGCAGGGTATGGTGGTGAAACAGAGCCACACCGATCAGGGTACAAGCAAACAGGAAAAAATCGACGGGAATCCCGAACAGGGTCGGCCAACTCCCGCCCAACAAACCGGCGGCGGCCGCTGCCCCAGCGACCTCATGCACAACCTGCACATCACTCATTTGTTAATCTCCTCACATAATTAAATGACAGGACATCAAGGGACTTGGCTACCGTTGGTCCATACGTGTTTCCGGAATGGGCTAACCGCCATCGCCAGCAGTCAACAAGGCGTGTCTCTTATGCCTATTTTTTGCGAACATTGCCAGCAAAAAAATTTTATCCGGCGGGGTGTTGTCATGCCAAATGAGTGCGACAGGAGGGATTGGGAAAGGGTACCCATACCACCCCCGCAGTCGGACAATCCGGCAGTAACAGGCTGTGGGTCGGGTAAAGATTCGATTATGATTCGCAAATCCCAAAAATGGTGTTATAGTGAGTGATGTTTGTCAGCCACCCCGTCCGGGTGCAGGCCCCTTTTGACGCGCTGCGCCCCATCGTCCGTTGCCACTTATTTTTTTAATGATGAGAAGCCTGGTTATGAGCAATACCGCTTTCGATAATCCGTTTACCCGCATTCCTGACGGTCACACCCGCCTGATCGGGGTGATTGGTCACCCGGTCTCCCACACCCTCTCTCCGGCACTGCACAACCCTGCCCTGGCTTGGCTGGGTCTGAACATGCGCTACTTGGCTTTTCACGTCCATCCCGCCCAGTTGGAGACGGCTGTGCGGGGGTTTGCGGCCATCGGCATGGTGGGTTTTAACGCCACTGTCCCCCACAAGGAGGCATTATTGCCCCTCATGGATTGGCTGGACCCGCTGGCACAACGTATCGGTGCGGTCAATACGGTCTCCATTGACCCGGATGGCACACTGCGGGGCTATAATACCGACGCCTATGGCTTTATCGATGCGCTGCAAGAGACCGATACCCTCCCGCAGCCTCTGGATCTGTCCAGCAGTTCGGTCCTGGTGCTGGGAGCTGGTGGTGCTGCACGCGGGGTGGTGGTCGGCCTGTTGGAAGCCGGAGCCAGACAGATTGCCGTGGCCAATCGCACCCCCGCCCGGGCCGAACAACTGATCGCTGACCTGCGCCCCTGTTATCCCCAGGCCAACCTGACCCCGCTCCCCCTGGAGGCCGACCAACTGCCGCTGGAAAGCTGCGATCTGCTGGTCAATACAACCCTGCTGGGGTTGCAGGGCGAAGAGATTCAGGTGGTGGAGATGCCGCGCCTGCCGACAACCGCCCTGGTCTATGATATTGTCTACACCCCAAAAGAGACCCCTCTGTTACGAGCCGCCAAACAGCAGGGCTTGGTAACCTTGAACGGTTTGGGTATGTTGATTCATCAGGGCAGCCGTGCCTTTGAACTCTGGACCGGACAAAAAATGCCGGTGGCAGCAGTGAGAGAACGGCTGTTGGGTTTGCTCTAACGACAAGAGCCTGTTGCCATGCGTACTCGCTATCGATCCCTGCTCTGCACCGTTATCGGTCTGCTGCTCTTCTCCCGCCCGGCGCAGGCAAGTGGCTGGCTGGGGGTGACCATCCAACCGCCCCAGGGCGCGCAGGTGGCTGAAATTTATAAGGATGGTCCCGCAGACCGCAGTGGATTGAAAAAGGGGGATGTGATCCGTCAGGTGGATGCCATCCTCGTCCGCTCCCTGGACCATTTTACCGACCTCATCAACCAGACCCCGGCAGGCCGGGAGGTGACCCTCACCATTTGGCGTGGGAAAGAGGAGATCAAAATCAAGGCGATCCTGGATAGTGGGGAAGATCACCTCCCCTTCTCCCGTCCCGTGACAGAGCGGTGGTCACAGCCCCCATTCACTGCCCAGCCCCCCCAGAACGCCTCTCCCCCGGCGGCATTTGGCCAGCCCATGGAGCGGACGGGACGAGAGAGTTGGCGGGCCGCCTCCATCCCCCGGGAGGAACGGTTGCAACCCCCTCCGCCCTCGGTCTGGTTGGGGGTTGCGCCGGGGGTCGCCCCCGGCGGCGTCGCCATCGTCGATGTTGCACCCCACAGCCCCGCAGAACACTCGGATTTGCGGGCCGGTGACGTGATTATCGCCATCAATCGCCAGGCCATTGCCTCCCCGGATGCCCTTGTGCAGGCCCTCAGTACCATGCGACCGGGCGACCTGATAGAGGTCACCTTTAACCGGGAAGGTCGTACCCTCATGTCCCAGGTGCAGTTGCAACAAGCACCTGCCAACCCATAGGTGACTCTATTGGCAATGATTCCCATAAAAACAGCCGAAGAAATCGAACAGATGCGCTTGAGCTGCCGCCTGGCGGCCCGGACGTTGGTCATGATTGAGCCCCACATTCGCCCGGGCGTGACGACAAACCGTCTGAATGATCTGTGCCATCAGTTTATTCTGGACCATGGGGCCACCCCCTCGCCACTCCACTATCGACCGAGCCCCCAGAGTCCCCAGGGCTTTCCCAAATCGATCTGCACCTCTGTCAACCATCAGGTCTGCCACGGCATTCCCAGCGACCGGGTATTGCGGGAAAATGACATTATCAACGTCGATATAACGGTCTGCCTGAACGGCTTTCACGGGGATACCAGCAAAACCTTTTTTGTCGGTCCTCCTACATCCCGCAACAAAAAAATTGTCCTGGTCGCCGCCGAGTGCCTGCAGGTGGGCATCGAGGCAGCGCAACCAGCGGGTTACTTTGGAGATATCGGTACAGCCATTGAAATTCATGCCCGTAATAGCTATTGTTCTGTGGTGCGGGAGTATTGTGGCCACGGCATCGGTCGATCCTTCCACGAGGAACCTGCCGTACTCCACTACGCCACCCGGGACCGCGGCGCAAAACTGCAACCCGGCATGATATTTACCATTGAACCCATGATCAACCTGGGCAAGGCGGATATACGATTGATGCCCGATCACTGGACGGTCGTCACCAAGGACCATACCCTCTCCGCCCAGTTTGAACATACGATTTTGATTACACCGGAGGGTAATGAAATTTTAACCGTCGCAGATGGATGCTAAAAATCGGTCAAAGCATGGCCGTTTTTATTAAAAACACTTGAATTGCGGTATAAAATTTGCTTAGTATTGGAGTTGGATCCTGTACTGTCCAACACGGGTAAGCCACTGATGAGGGGTTGGCCGGTTCTGGTTGCATACCACCCGCTCAATCTGCATCGCTGCACACACGCTGGAGAAACCGTTGTCTGCATCACCGTTGCCCAGATCCCTGCCCCGTATCAAGGGTATCAACGATGTCATCATGGCGTTTGGCATTATTGCCATCCTGACCATCATGATCATCCCGATGCCAACAATGATGCTGGACATACTGCTCTCCGTCAATATTTCGATGGGGATCGTCATACTTTTGACAACTGTCTACGTCCACCGCCCGTTGGAATTTTCCTCCTTTCCCAGCGTATTGCTGATGGCAACCCTGTTCCGGCTGGCCCTGAACATATCCACCACCCGGATCATTTTGCTGCATGGCAGTGAAGGGGAGGGCGCGGCCGGGGAGGTGATTCGCTCGTTTGGTCAGTTTGTGGTGGGGGGAAACCCTGTTGTCGGGCTGATTGTTTTTTCCATTCTGGTCATCATCAACTTTATCGTCATCACCAAGGGTGCCGGGCGTATCGCCGAGGTGGCAGCCCGCTTCACCTTGGACAAAATGCCCGGCAAGCAGATGGCCATCGATGCCGATCTGAACTCCGGTCTGGTCTCCGAGGCGGAGGCCAAGGCACGGCGGCGAGAGATTGAGGAGGAGTCGGAGTTTTTTGGGGCCATGGACGGTGCCTCCAAATTTGTCCGCGGGGATGCGGTTGCCGGCATCCTGATTGTTTTTATCAATATTATCGGCGGATTTATTGTCGGTGTGGCCCAGCAGGGGCTCTCTGCCAGTGATGCGGCCCACATTTACACCCTGCTGACCGTTGGTGATGGCCTGGTTTCGCAGATTCCGGCTCTGGTCATCTCCACTGCCGCCGGTTTTCTGGTCACCCGGGCCTCGAACGATGAACACATGGCCGATCATGTGGCCGGTCAGATTACCGCCCAGCCCCGGGTCATTCTGCTCAGCTCCGGGGTGTTGGGGCTGTTTGCCCTGATGCCGGGCATGCCCACCCTCTCCTTTTCCATTCTGGCAGCCGGATTGGCCGTCTGGTCTCACCTGTTGTTTCGTCGCCGGGACGCACGGGAGTCGGCCGTGGCCCAGGAGGAGGTGGCACACGCCAAAGAGGAGTCCAAACAGGAAGAGCCGATTGAGAGCTTTCTGGCTCTGGACCTGCTGCGCCTGGATGTGGGGTATGGCCTGATCCCCCTGGTGGATGAGAGCCAGCAGGGCACTCTGCTGGAAAAAATTCGCGCCATCCGCAAGCAGTTTGCCATCGACATGGGGTTTGTGGTGCCCCCCATCCACATCAAGGACAATCTGCAATTCAAGCCGGGCGAGTATGCCTTTTTGATCAAGGGGGTGGAGGTGGGTCGCGGCGAGTTGCGGCCCGGTAACTTTCTCGCCATGGAGGGGGGATCCGTCACCGGCAAGGTGGAAGGGGTTGCCACCACGGAGCCCGCCTTCGGACTGCCGGCCATCTGGATCAATGGCAACGATCGGGAACGGGCGGAGATGCTCGGCTATACGGTGGTGGATGCGGCCACGGTATTGGCCACCCATGCCACCGAAATGATTCATACCCATGCCCACGAAATGCTCAACCGGCAGGAGGTGCAGCATCTGCTGGATCTGGTCGCCAAGAATCAACCCAAACTGGTGGATGAACTGGTGCCCAATGTGGTCAACCTGGGGGGCGTTCAGAAGGTGCTGCAAGGGTTGCTGCGGGAGCGGGTTTCCATTCGCGACATGACCACCATTCTGGAAACGGTGGCCGATTATGCCAAAGTGATCAAACAACCGGCCCAGTTGGTGGAGCTGGTGCGCCAGTCCCTTTCCCGCTCTCTGGTCTCCGCCTACCTGGATGAGACGGGCGGACTCTCAGCCCTGGTATTGGGAGCGGACGCGGAAAACATGATTGCAGAGGCGATTGTGGATGGGGAGTATGGCTCTTATCTTGCTTTGGCACCTCGCTCGGCCACTCTGTTTTTGAATCGGGTACGGGACGCGGTGGAACATATCGCCTCTCAGGTGGTCCAGCCTGTCATTTTGACGGGATCCCGAGTGCGGCCTTTTGTCAAACAGGCAACAGAGGCGGCGATTCCTCATCTTGTGGTCATCTCCCAGAATGAGATACCGTCCAATATTTCCATCCATTCGCTGGGATCGGTGACACTCTCATGATCGGTATTTTTTCCACATCCACTCCCGTCTTTCAACGCGCTGTGAGCCTATCATGAAAATTTCCACATTTCAGGCGCGGGATATGCGCGAGGTGCTCAAGGAGGTCAAGGCAAAGCTGGGCGCAGATGCCGTTATCCTGTCGACCCGCAGCATTCGCAGCCCCGGAAGTGGTTTGGGCCTGGGACGCACCCTGATTGAAGTAACGGCCTGTCCCGGTCCCAACTCCCGAGGTGGCGTGGCCGACACCGGAGAGCGAAAACCGACCCCTCCTCCAGTCGCTCCAGTCGCTCCGACCGCTGAAAGGCCCGCACCGCCACCGAAACCAACCTCCTTTTCCCGGGTTGTGGATGACGAAATCTCCTACCCGGTTGCGACTACTCCGCCGCAGAAGCGGGAGCGGGAACAGGAGCGGGAACAGGAGCGGGAACAGGAGCGGGATCGAGGGCGGGTTGAGCGGAAGGGCACAGCGGCAGAGGCTGCCTCCCCTTCGGAGGCAACGCCCCCCCGTGAGGTGGCAACAGCACGGGTCTCCCTGGAAGCTGAACCGGTTCCCGCAGCCGATGCGGAGTTGGACAGAGATCCCCTCCCTGAACCCCCGCTGTCGGCCCGGGCCTCCTTCGATTCTTCCGGCGAGTTGACCGCCCTGGATGCGGAGAGCAAGCGCAACTACAGCTGGTTGTTGATGCATGGTGTCGAAGAGCCCATTGCGCGCCGGATTGTGCTGATGGACCGGTCCGGCAAGGAGCGGGGGCTGGCGGTGGCATTTCAGCGGGCGTTAAAGTTTCGGGATCCGTTGGCCGGACCGGCCCGCGTCATCGCCCTGGTGGGTCCGACCGGGGTGGGCAAGACCACCACCCTGGCCAAGGTGGCAGCCGATCTGATTCTTAACCGGCAGCGGTCTGTTGGCATGATCACTCTGGACACCTTCCGGGTGGGTGCGGTGGCACAACTGGAGACCTATGCCAAACTGTTGCAGGTTCGACTGGTGGTGGCTCGTGCCCCTTCGGAGGTCAAAGCGGGACTGCACTCGTTGAACCGTTGCGACTATGTGTTGGTGGATACGGTGGGCTCCAGCCCCTACAACCGCCGTCAGGTCAACTCCACCGCCACTCTGTTGCCAGACATTGGCGATGACCGGGAGGTGATTTTGTGCATGGCCGCCAATGTGCGTGAGACCGAACAGCAGGCCATCTACCGACGCTTTTCCATTTTGAAACCGACCGGATTGATTTTTACCAAGTTGGATGAAACCGTGACATATGGAGGCATTCTGAACGTGTGCATCAAGGCTGACCTGCCCTTGACCATGTATACGGACGGACAGCGGGTGCCGGAAAATCTGGGATGGATGTCTGCCAAGACCTTGTCCAAATGGTTTGCACGGGACACACAAGCGGATCTTTAATCTCCGGGAGGCAAAGGTTCGCAAGCGCGCGTTGCGGGCCGGGTAGCAGAGTTTTCGGGCCCTGCAAAAGGGGTAGCACACAGAGGACACATGATAGAAGATCTTGATAACCAGGTAGCCACACTCAAGGAACTCGCCCGCCAGAAGGCGGCGGCCGGGCCGTTCCCGCCCCTGGAGACGTCCGTCTCTCAACCCGGACTTTCACAGCGCAAAGTGCCCCATACCATGGCCATTACCAGCGGCAAGGGCGGCGTAGGGAAAACGTTGGTCACCGTCAACCTGGCGGTTCAATATGCCCGCAAGGGGTTGAAGGTTTTGTTGATTGATGCGGATCTTGGTTTGGCCAACATTGACGTGGTACTGGGATTGAACCCGCAGCATACCATTCAGGATGTACTGGACGGTCGCTTGACCTTGGACCAGGTGGCCATTCCCGGGCCGTTTGGGATCACGGTATTGCCGGCCGCCTCTGGTGTGGCCGAACTCAGCGATATGAATGAGGCGCAGAGAACGGCGTTCATGGACCATATTGACCATTGGAATGCGGATTTTGATGTGGTTCTGGTGGATACCGGTGCTGGGATCTCCCCCAATGTGCGTTTTTTTGTCCTGGCTGTAGAGCGCATCATGGTGGTGGCCACCCCGGACCCGGCCAGTGTCACCGATGCCTATGCCTTGATGAAGGTGATGTTCAACAATCATCGGGTTTCCCATTTTGATCTGGTCGTCAATCAGGTCAGGAACAATGCCGAGGCCAAGGAGGTCTATCGTACACTCTCCCGGGTGGCAGAAAAATATCTGAATATTGGTCTGAACTATGCGGGCTTTATTCCCGACGATGTGTTACTGGTACAAGCCATTCGACAGCGCAAAACGGTCTCAGAAATGTTCCCGAATGCGCCCTCTTCAGTCGCTTTCCAGCAACTGTCGGAGAGCCTGATACGTATGTTGCAGCAAAAACGGCAAGATGATGGGAGAATGGTCTTTTTCTGGCGGCGTTTGCTGGAAGATTCCGTTCGGAAAACGGGTACACCCATGCCGTCAAACATGTAGTGTCGCCTCTCCTTTCGTCTGAATTTGACCAATACACTGTGTTGTAGGCGGCAGCCACCCGCCCAGGGGACGGGCAGGCAAGAGGGGCAGGCGTTGCGGCTGCAATCAATCAAACCAAGGGTTACCGTTCATGTCCAGTTCGGTGTTGGATAAAAGCAAAGAGATCTCAGATGCCTGGAACGGCATGTCTCGCGATGAGCTGATTCTCAAATATGCGCCGATGGTGAAATATATTGCCAGCCGCATTGCCACCAAGTTGCCGCAGTCGGTGGATATGGACGATCTGGTGCAGGTCGGTATTTTGGGGCTGATGGATGCGATTTCCAAATTTGATCCTCAGCGGGGGATCAAATTTCAGACCTACGCCGATTTTCGGGTTCGCGGTGCCATTCTGGATGAGTTGCGGGCGGTGGATTGGGTACCGAGGGCGGTGCGCCAGGTCGCTTCACAGATTCAGGATATCTATTTTCGATTGGAAAGTGTCTTGGGCCATCCGGCGGATGATGCGGATGTGGCCGCGCACATGGGGGTCTCCCTGACCGAGTTTTATCAGCACCTGGATGCCGTGCGGGGTATCTCCATCCTCTCCTTTGATGATTTGCGCCCCTCCCTGGATGATGAAGAGTGGGATGCCATGGATCTGATGGCGGACCCCAACTGGGTGGATCCGGTAGATGCCATCGGTCTGCAGGAGTTGCGCATGGCCATCAGCCAAGCCATTCAGGATTTGCCGGAAAAGGAACGATTGGTTGTCACACTCTACTATTTTGAAGAGTTGACCATGAACGAAATCGGCGAGGTGTTGGGATTGACCGAATCCCGCATCTCCCAACTGCACAGCAAGGCAGCTTTACGTATGCGGGGACGGATTCGTCATTTTGCCAACCGGAAATGAAAAAATGAGTTATTGGAACCTGCTGATTGTCATCTGTTTTGCTGTTTTGTATATGGGGTTGGTACTGGTGTTTGCCCAGTTGCGCCGCATGCGCAACGAGGTAAAGGAGTATCACGACCATATTCAGGCGCAACATGCAGATCCCAACTCGGATCATCGGGCCTATGCCGAGATGATTCGGCGGCAGTTGGCCATCATTGAGGTACAGCTTGGCATCCAGACCCGTATGGTGGGGGAGCGGTTGCAGGGTGAGTTGCAGGCCATTCAGCGGGAGATGCGTTATTTGAACCGCCCCACCCATGATGGTGAGGGGGGAGGACGGGCCGGTAATATCCATCCCAGTGAGGGTCGATCCCGTGAGAACACCTATCGGGAGGCACAACTGCTGCTTTCCAATGGGGTGAACGAGGAGCGGGTGATCATTGAAACCGGTCTTTCCGAGGAAGAGGTCAGACTGTTGAAGCGCATTCCCCGCCAGAATCCAGACAATTACCGCCAGCAGGAACATGGCTATGGCAACGATTTTCGCCCGATGGACATGGAATAGCACGGCTCGGATGCCGTTTTTGGCCCTTTTTCCATGATTATTTCCGGTGTCATACTGCCGGTCAAAACGGCTCCCGCCCCCGCCGCCTCAACGACCTCCCGGTTGACGGTGGGGGAGGTGTTGACGGGGCGGGTTACCCAGGTGAATGGCAACGGCCAGGGGGTGGTACGCTTCCCGGATGGCAGTGGTTTCACCTTTTCCCGTGGTCCGGCGTTGACGTTGGGGGAGCCGGTACAGGTGGAGGTGTTGCGGCTGGAACCGGAGATGGCGTTTCGGTTGCTGGCCAGCTCTTCCCAGTCGGCCTCTCAGTTGGCGGTTTCAGCGGAGCAGAGTCTGGTGCGCGCCCCGGACCTGTTTGCCAATCTGGTACGCTGGGCCGGGTTGGGCAACAGCAGCCCGGCGGAGGCAGAGGCCAGTTTGGCCAGCGGTGGCAACAGCGGCAGCGCGCAAGGTTTTGCTGTGCTGGGCAAATCTCTCGCACATCTGTTGCAGCGGGTTTTGCCCAACCTTTCGGTGCAGGGGCTGTTGGATGGTGAGGTAACGGAGTTGGTCCGTCTGCTGGAGGGTGGCTCCCGGCAGGATGTGCGGGCGGCGATTCAGCAGTTGCGGCAGGGGGCCATTGGGTTGTTGTTGGCGGAAGAGCGCGGGGTTGGGCAAGCGGCGGCGGCGGGTGCGGAGGGTTCGGATCTGGGTGCGGTGCGCAACACGATCCACCGGTTGGGTGATCTGTTGGCCATGCAGGAAATTTTGCCCCGCACGCCGCTTGCGGCGGAGGGGAATCAGCTGTTGGGGTATCGGTTGTTTTGGCTGGTGGAGGGTGGCATGGGTGAGGCCATCTGGTATCGGGAACGCCAATGGTCGGAGCCGGATCAGCAGCAGGAGCAGGAGGGAGAGTCGTCGTCGGGAGGGGGGGAGGAGAAGCGGTTCACCACGGTATTGCTCACCTTGAACATGACCAACCTGGGAGCCGTGCAATCCCGTCTTTCGTATGGGGAGGGGCTCTGTACGATCCACATTGCGGCGGAAGAGGAGGAGGCGTTGGTTGCGCTGCGCCGACGGGTTGGGGAGCTGCGTTCGGCTTTGCTGGAGGCGGAGTTGCCGATCGGGGCATTGGATTTGACCCGGTTGGTACCGGGAGAGTTGAAGGAGAAGAGGATGCGTGCGATGGGGTTGGCCAGCCATTTTTCTGCGGAGGCTTGAGGCATGGGGCCTGGGGGCAACGCCTCGTTGCGGCAAGCGGTTGCGTTGCGTTATCGCAAGAGCAAGGATGTCGCCCCACGGGTGACCGCCTCTGGCCAGGGTCGCATCGCGGAGAGCATCATCAAGAGGGCGCAGGAGGCGGGCATCACCCTGATGGAGGATCCCGATCTTGTCAATCTGCTCGGCAAGATACCGGTAGGGGAGGCCATTCCGCTGCCCCTGTACAAGGCAGTTGCCGAGGTATTGGCCTACGTCTACCGGATCAACAAAAACCTCAACCCGTGAGGGCCTGGCGCGGCGATTCCGATGGGCACGCTATTCTGGTACGCAAGCGGGAATACCGGGGTGAGAATCCGTTGTAAAAAATTCCAGGATTTCCTCCAACTTCAATATGGCTGTCTGTCCATATCCGCCGATTTTCGGCAACTCATCCGCAATGAGTTTATACAGTTTCTTGGCTGTTTTCGGACCTTCAGGGCCATCCAGTTGGATCGTGTAAGCGATCCACTCTTCCTGGGGTTTGGCACCACCGGGAATCTCTTCAGTCCCATCACGTATCACCTTGATGAACGTCACATGACTGGAAATAAATGCCTCGTGTAAAGCAGGAGAGACACTGTGCCACGGCAGGCTTAGATGAATATCCGCCCGTTTGGATTTTTTCATATTCCCAATCGTACACTGGTCGGAAAGAAGCCTCTTCAATTGGGAGTCTCTGAAAGCAATCTCGTCAAAATGGTTGCCATTTTGTTGCAAGACGCACTCAATCGGAACAACTTCAAGCTCAACCAGAATTTTTTTATCCTGGTATCTCTTGCAAATTTCCAACGCATTTTCATAAACGGAACAGGCCGCCGATCTGGAAGTACCGTAGTAGGAAAACACAAAATTGGCACATATCAGATGATGCGGATCGGAGACGTTGACAACTTTCAATCCAGCATTTAATACAGACGCTGTAAAATCAGCCTCCAAATTATTTTCTGCTATTGCAACATGAACTTCATACTGAACTTTTTGTTCCATGCCTGTATTCTCCTCTATGTCAGATCAATAGTGACAAAAACGGCCTTGATCATCGTTTCGTCCACCGACCATGATTATCGCACGCCAGAAAGGGGTGCTGTCAGGGTAGAAAAAGAGTAGGCTCGGTTTGGCAAGTTACCGATTGCCACGTCACCAATCACC
>PEAG01000152.1 GCA_002753505.1 Magnetococcales bacterium HCHbin5
GGTGGTGACGGGACGCAGCCGGTATGCCCTCATCATCATGGATGCCTACGAGCAGGCGGCCACCATGCTGGAGACCATCAAGGCGGAACTGGAAGAAAATCCACGCCTGGCGATGGATTTTCCCAAGGCTTGCGGCCCGGGAGCTGTCTGGCGTGAGGATGTGATCGTGACGGCGGGCAACATCAAGATCCAGGCGTTTGGGTCGGGCAAGCGGATGCGCGGCCTTTCACACGGTCCCAACAGGCCCGACCTGGTGATCTGTGACGACCTGGAAAATGATGAAAATGTGCGCTCCCGCACCCAGCGGGACAAGCTGGAAAACTGGTTTAAAAATGCGGTTTTGAAATTGGGCCCACCGGATGATTCGATGAGTGTGGTGGTGATCGGCACCGTGCTGCATCACGACTCCCTGCTCTCCCGCCTGCTGCGGGATTCCATGTGGGAAACCAAGCGATTTGCCGCCATCGTTCGCTGGCCGGACCGGATGGATTTGTGGGAGCAGTGGGAAGAGAGGTTGCGGAGCGATGGCGAGGCGGCAGCCGATCTGTTTTTTCAGCACCAGCGCAAAGCCATGACAGCCGGGGCAGTGGTCTCCTGGCCCGGGGTGCGCCCCATCGAAGCGTTGATGAAAATTCGTGTCCGTGACGGGGTCAATTCTTTTGATTCCGAACTGCAAAACGCCCCTTTGAGCGAGAACGCCACCTTTGCCAACCTGCAATTCTGGCACGAACCCAAGCCAGACTGGCTCTATTTTGGCGCGGTCGACCCCTCCATGGGCAAGTCCGGCGGTCGCGGTGATCCCTCTGCCATTCTGGTGGGCGGTCTGGAGGCTTCCACCGGCAAGCTGTCCGTTGTCGAGGCCGATATTCAACAGCGCACACCCGACAGGATTATTGACCGGGTCATTCAGTTGCAAAGGCAGTATGCCTGCCTTGTCTGGGCAGTGGAGACGGTACAGTTCCAGGAATTTTTCAAGGATGAGCTGGTTCGGCGATCGGCCAAGGCGGGCCTGCCGGTCCCGGCCCGGGGGGTCAAGCCGACAACAGACAAGGTGCTGCGCATCAGTTCTCTGCAACCCCATGTTGCCAATGGACTGATTCTGTTCCATCCCAAACAGACCATTCTGCTGGAGCAGATGCGCCACTGGGGCGAGTCCGACAGCCATGACGACGGCCCGGACGCCCTTCACATGTTATGGGTGACTGCAATCGCGGGACGGGGAACCATCGGTTTCAGGAGCTGCGGCGCACGCGCCTCGGCAGAGGAGAGCCCCCTGATTTTTCCCGACAAAGGGGGCTGGGGCGCGACGGGCGAACGGGTGAAGTGTGAGGGGTTTCTGAATGACTAAGCCGACCAAACCTGAACAGAGCATCATTGCCAGCATCCAGGGCGGTCGGGATATTACCCGGGGCTTTGTGGATGCACTGCCCCTGCTCCCCTCGCAGGATCCCCTGTTGCAAGCCAAAGGCATGGGCAACCTAGCCATTTATGATGAGGTGCTGCGGGATGATATGGTCAAATCGACCCTGCAACAACGCATTCTGGCCCTGACCGCCACCGAGTGGCGCATCGAGCCGGGTGGCAGCGGTCGTGCCGATCGCAAAGCGGCTGAATTCCTGACAGAGATGCTGCGCCATATCGATTTTGACAGCGTTACCGAAAAAATGCTCTATGGCCTTTTCTATGGCTTCGCGGTGGCAGAGTGCATCTGGGACGTTGCAGGCAACACGGTGGTGTTGGACGCCATCAAGGTACGCAAACAACGCCGGTTTGCCTTTGCGCCCGATGGTTCTCTGCGTCTGCTCACCACCTCCTGCATGACAGGAGAGGCGTTGCCGGAGCGCAAGTTCTGGCATTTTCGCTGTGGCTCAGACAACGATGACGAACCGTACGGCCTTGGGCTGGCCCATTGGCTCTACTGGCCCGTCTATTTCAAACGCAATGGCATCCGGTCATGGGTCTCCTTTCTGGACAAATTTGGCCAGCCCGCCATCGTGGGAAAATACCCTGCCGGCTCTTCTGTCGAAGATCAAAACAGACTCCTGGCCTCTGTCGCCGCTCTCCAGAGCCAATCCGGCATGATCATACCGGAAGAGATGCTGGTGGAGCTGTTGACGGTCACCCAGAGCGGCCGGGCTGACTTTCTGGGGCTGCCGGAGCTGATGGACCGGGCGATCGCCCGCCTGGTCCTCACTCAGACCATGACCTCCTCCGATGGCTCATCGCTCTCTCAGGCCCAGGTCCATGAGCGCATGCTCAACCAGGTGGTGCAGGCCGACGGCAACCTGGTGGCTTCGTCATTCAACCGCTCGGTCATGGTTTGGCTGACAGACTGGAACTTTCCGGGCGCGGCAACGCCCCGCCTGAGCTTCGTGACCGACGAGCCAGACGATCTGGACGCCCGTGCGGCACGAGAAAAAACAATCTACGAAACCACTGGTTTAAAACCCACCCGCAAGCATATCGAAACTGTCTATGGGGGGGAATGGGAAGAGTCTACCCCGCAACCGACCCCGCAACCGGCCGCAGCGGAGCAATCGCCCCCGGCCCAATTTGCCGAGGGGAATCTGTTCCCGGCTCAACAGGCGGTGGATGCCGTTGCCTTTGATAATGACGAACTCCAAGCCATTGTGGCGGCTCTGTTAAAGCCGATTCTGGCCCGCATGCAGGAGGGCGTCTCACCGGAAGAGCTGTTAAACCTGTTGGGGGAGAGCTACCCGGAGATGGACTATCAGGGGCTGACAGAGCTGCTGGATCGGCTGTTGTTTGCAGGGGAAACCTGGGGGCGGCTCGATGCCAACAACGGCTGATACTGCCCTCTCTGCCCTGTTCCGGTTGCCGCCCGAACAGGCGATGCGCTTTCTGGCCGAAAAGGGCCACCGGGTCACCTGGAACTGGGATGAGATGACCGGTCCAGAGCATGCCAAGGCTTTTACGGTTGCCAAGGTGACCCGGCTGGACCTGTTGGCTGACATTCACCAAGCGGTCAGCAAGGCACTGGCCGAGGGTCAGACCGAGCGCATGTTTGCCAAGGATCTGATCCCGATTCTGCAGAAAAAGGGCTGGTGGGGATTGAAAACGGTCACCAATCCAGAGGGTGAAGAGCAGCAGGTGCAACTGGGCAGTCTGCACCGACTGGAGACCATTTTTCGCACCAACCTGCAAACAGCCTATATGGCCGGGCGTTATCAACAAATGAAACGAGGGGTGAAAAACGCGCCCTATTGGCAATATTTGGCCGTGATGGACAGTCGCACCCGATCCACCCATGCAGCACTGCACGGCAGGGTTTTTCGGCATGATGACCCGGTATGGAACCATATTTACCCTCCGAACGGATTTCGCTGTCGCTGCCGGATACGAAGCTTGTCGGAGTTCCGCGTCAAACAGTCAGGGGTAAAGGTTGAAAGTTCCGAGGGGTATTTAACCCAACTGACTGGCCAGGGGGAAGACCGTTTAGCCCCCAGGGTTGCCCTGAAAATGCCCGGCATGTCCCAGGCGTTTATCCCGGATCGGGGCTGGGATTACAACCCCGGTGCCGCCTGGGGACGTTGGGACAAGGCAGGGTTATTGCCGGATTGCCCGGGAGATGGGGCCGCTTTTGCGCAAAGCGAAAAGAAAAAATGCATTGTCATGCTGCCGAACCAGAAAAACTGGTTGCACTATGGCAGGCCGAATCTGCGGGATGTGGGAAATGATTTGCGCCTGCCGGAGCTACCACCATTAAAGAAGGGCAAGGATAACATTGAGGCGTTATTTATTCTGCAGTCCGCCTTGGGGGTAAGCATCACTAACCCCATGCGGATAATCAAAACTCCAGTAGACCCAGTCGTCATTCGAACTGAGTTCTTGCCGCATTTGCTGGACAAGCGGGACCATCTTCGGGAGAGATACGCAAACCATGTTATTCCAACCCTGGAAAGCCCGTATGAAGTTTGGTTAACCGCTTACGAAGACGGATTCCGCAAGCACTATATTGGTTTGTTTCAAAACAAAAACGATATGCTGGTCGTAGTGAATGAAAACTGGGATGGCAGCCTACTATGGAACATTTTGCACGCGAGAAACAGCTATCTGAATAATCGACGTGCTGGAAGTTTGATTTGGAAAAAATGATCGGGGGTTAGAGGCACCGGCAAGTACGGGGGCTGCCGACACTAGGAATCAAGGATCACGTGCCCGTTCACAACCCTGAATCCCGCCCCGATCAAGGACAAGTCTACCATAATTTGGCGGGAGAGCAACAAAAATGAGTACCGATTTAATCCAGATCTACATCAACGATCGACCAATCATTGAACTGCTGGATCGGGCAATCGCCAGGGGACGAGATATGTCAACACCGTTCCAGGAAATAGCCACGGTGATGCAATACGCAGTAGAGGAGAATTTTTTACAGGAGGGCCGTCCCTCATGGGTGCCGTTGGCCGAGGCCACCATCGCCGAACGGGA